>CAZQXE010000237.1:0-4705 GCA_964597115.1 uncultured Pirellulales bacterium
AACTGCTCTCCAATATATCCGACACCGAGCGAATCGCCGCTCGCATCAGCACGTTTCGTGCAACTCCGCGGGACCTGGTGGCCCTTGCAGCAACACTGCGACAAATACCAACGCTGCGAGAAATCCTGCAGCAATTAAAATCTGAGCTGCTCGTCAAGCTCGCCGGCCAGTGCGATAGTATGGACGAATTGGCCGACCTGCTCGAAGCAGCAATCGAGCCGGAACCTCCTGCACATCTTCGCGATGGCGGCGTGATAAGGACGGGCTTTTCCGAAGAACTCGACAGCCTGCGCTCAATTTCCAGAGACGGCCAAAGCTGGCTGCGCAACTATCAGAAAGAGCAGTCCGAGCGAACCGGCATCGCAAATCTGAAAATCGGTTACAACAAAGTCTTCGGTTACTATATCGAAATAAATCACTCCTCAGCAAACAAGGCTCCCGCCGACTACGTTCGCAAGCAGACAATCAAGAATGCCGAGCGTTACATCACCGACGAGCTCAAAGAATACGAAACCAAGGCCCTCAGCGCCGATGAAAAGGCCCTTGAATTGGAACAGCAGCTCTTCGACCAGCTCCGCCGGCAATCCGCGCAATACGTAAGCCGACTTCAGGCCCTCGCCGAAACCATCGCTCAATGCGATTGCCTGACAGCCCTTGCGTATCTGGCCAAGCGGCGAAACTACATCCGCCCGAAAGTAGCCGATGGCGGCGAGCTTATTATTCACGAAGGCAAACATCCGGTCCTAAGTGAAATGCTCGCAGCGGAATTCGTACCCAACGATGTCGAGCTTGGCGACGGTGCCGGTGACATCCTGGTCATCACCGGCCCGAACATGAGCGGCAAAAGCACTTACATCCGTCAGGTCGCCCTGCTGGTCCTGATGGCACAGACCGGAAGTTTTATCCCCGCAAAAGATGCCGAGATCGGCCTGGTCGATAGAATCTTCACCCGCGTGGGCGCTTCCGACGAGTTGGTTCGAGGCCAGTCTACATTTATGGTGGAAATGACCGAAACAGCAAACATCATCAATAACGCCACCGGCAGATCGCTCGTTATCCTTGACGAGGTCGGCCGTGGCACAAGCACATACGATGGTCTTTCTTTAGCCTGGGCGATTACCGAACACATCGCAAACAGAATAAATTGCAGAACACTTTTCGCTACACATTATCATGAGCTAACCGAACTGGCGGAGCTTTTCGCCAATGTGAAAAACTGTAACGTGGCCGTTCGAGAATGGATGGACGAAGTAGTCTTTTTGCACAAGATTCTTCCCGGCGGAACCGATAAAAGTTACGGCATCCACGTAGCAAAATTAGCCGGCGTCCCTGTATCTATTCTCGACAGGAGCAAAGAAATCCTGGAAGAGCTCGAAAGCACCTTTCAAAAGGAAGCCACCGGCGAACATCTCTCCCGTCACAAAACAAAAGAACCGGACAAAGACTCGCTCTTCGTCCAAAAACATAAAAGCGTACTGGAGAAACTTGCTTCAACCGATGTCAACAATTTAACGCCAATCGAAGCGATAAACTTACTAAATCAAATAAAAGAAGAAATCAATGAAACATAAGAAGACCGAGGACAGAGGACAGAAGACTGAGGACGGACTCTATGGCTGAGAAAATCGAGACTTTTCGTGACTTAAACGTATACAAGCTTTCAGTTGAGCTTCAACATGAAATATTCACACTAACAAAGAAGTTTCCTAAAGAAGAACTCTACTCACTTACAGACCAAATCAGACGTTCTTCACGTTCAATAGGAGCTAACATTGCGGAGTCCTGGCAAAAGCGCCGCTATCCCGCACATTTTGTCAGCAAACTTTCCGATGCTGATGGAGAAAAAGCGGAAACTCAGCACTGGTTAGACACCAGTGTGAAATGTAAATATCTTCCAAGAAAAGAACATAAGATGTTATTAGAAAAATGTAGGAAAATTGGCAGAATGCTCGGAAAAATGATGGCAGAGCCTCACAAGTGGTGCGCAAGGTTCAATGACAAATAGCCTTCCGTCTTCCGTCATCTGCCTTCCGTCTTCCGTTGACTGAAGCGATAAATTTACTAAATCAAATAAAAGAAGAAATCAATGAAACGCAAAAGTAAAACACCGGTAAACAAAGGAAATTTATCCGACAAAGATTTGTGCGATGCCGTAAAGAAAAAAACCGGCGTTAAAGACGCCCGCATAATCCCGCCCGTCGATGTTGAAACTGCTGCCTAGGTTCCACTAAAGTGTCGGTTCGGTTGTGATTGCTATGCGCAGAGTCTGGTTTGCCCGCCCTTTTCACCAACGCCAAAGCAGATGCGGGAAGCTTTGGATTCTTATAAACGAGCAATACTGATACACTTTTCTCCAAAAACAAAGATAAAAGCAACGGTAGTTGACCTTGAGCGGGATTTTTTTCTACGCGGCGTCTGGAAGGCTTTCGGGATTGGAGCAGGCTCGTGCAGTCTCTGCAAAGAATGCAACCTGGAACAACAGCAGTGTCGAAATCCGGAACATGCCCGCCCAGCGATGGAAGCCTGTGGAATCGACGTGTTCTCCACGGCGAAAAAGGCCGGATTCCCAATAGAGGTCGTGCAAACAAAAAGACAATGCCCAAACTTTTACGGCTTGATATTGGTTGATTAATTAGTTTTAATATATGCGGTCGCGTATGCGGAAAAACGATTGCTCTATTTTATCTGGAAAGGGGAAAGTGACATGAAAGCTTCTATAAAATCAAAACTCGTCGTTATGTCCGGTTTGCTTTTATTGCTGTCCGGCTGCTCGGAGGTCGGAATCACCGGCAGGAAACAATTCAACATAGTTCCGGATTCAATTATAAATTCCATGAGCTTACAATCCTACGGTGAATTTATGAACCAGAACAAGCTCAGCAGCAACGCCGAGCAGACTGAAATGGTCAAACGGGTGGGCAACAGAATCAAAATCGCGGTAGAGAGGTACTGCCGGGAAAATTCCTGCTCCGAGAAACTTGCCGGATACGAATGGGAATTTAATCTCGTCGAAGATCCCAACGTTAACGCTTGGTGTATGCCGGGCGGCAAAGTCGTTATCTATACCGGCATATTACCGCTCACGCAGGACGAAACCGGCTTAGCCGTGGTAATGGGCCACGAAATCGCGCACGCATTTGCCAAACACGGATCCGAAAGAATGTCACAGGGCTTGTTAGTGAACATGGGCGGCATAGCACTATCGAAAGCCCTGGAAACCAAACCCGAACAGACGAAAACGCTTTTTATGCAATCCTACGGGATAGGAACACAATTGGCAGTTTTGCTTCCCTACAGCAGGCTGCATGAAAATGAGGCTGATCGGCTGGGCTTGATATTTATGGCTATGGCCGGCTACAATCCTGAGCAGGCTGTCGAATTCTGGCAGAGAATGGCCGAAAAGAAAGGCGCTCAACCGCCGGAGTTTCTCAGCACTCACCCCGCTGACTCAACCAGAATCAACAACATCCGACGACTAATGCCAGAAGCAATGCAATACTATCGCACGCAATGACAATAATAATCAAATAACTGGTTTACATAAATGATTCTAATCGACGTTTACAACCTAACGCCAACTGAATTGACAAACCTATTGAGCTAAACAAAGTAAGAAATAAAGAACAATAAAAAATTAAGAACAAAACATGGCAAAAACAATTGTTTCAATAGGTTTTCAGATACCTGCTCACGAAGAACTATACAAGGGATATCAATCAATGGAGTCCCTTTTAGACGCGGATATAATCCTCTTCGAGTCCAATATAGGGTATTACGAGTCAGATTTCCGTGATTCAAGTTATCAAGGAAAGCCCATGTTCTCTGAAAATAGCTCTTTTAACCTAACTGAACATACGACACACTGGCGAAAGGAGATATCTACCGCACTTGAATACGGTAAAACCGTTTTTGTGTTTTTCACTAAGTTTCGGGATTTCTTCATATACACAGGTAGAAAAGAATATTCAGGAACAGGGAGAAGCAGGAGAACTACACATCTTGTAGATAGATATGACAACTATAAATTCCTCCCTATTATATTACCACCAATAATCCCAACAAAAGGAAAGGTAATCAAACCTATATCAAATCCAATATTCTCTTCTTTTTGGAATGATTTTCAAAAATATTTATCATATGAATCTTATATAGATGGCAAAATCTCGCGTCCTTTGTTCGTTACTAAAACGGGTAACAAACCGATAGGTGGCCTTTTCAGAATAGGAAAGGGCACATTGGTTCTTTTACCTCCCCTACGTTATGACGAATACGAAGAAGGCTTCTCAAAATATGACGAGAAAAAGGACGAGGAATTTTGGACAGACAAAGGTGTCCAATTTGGTAAGCATTTCATCGAAATGATAGTTGAAATTGATAAAACTTTGAGAAATGAAATAGAAAGCACACCTCCTCCTCAGTGGGTTTCTTCGGAACATTATGAATTATCAACAGAGAAAAAGCTAAAGGCTCAAATAGAGAGCAATTCCAAAAAAATTGGTACATTAGTTTTAGAAAAAAACAAGCTGCTGGTCGAATTAGAAAAGGAATCATTACCAAAATGTTTATTATTTGAAAAAGGCAAGCCGCTTGAAGGCGCAATTATTGAAGCTTTAGATATCTTAGGATTTAAGGCAGAAAATTACGACGACGGTCATCTCGAGATTGATGAAATAATCATTTCTTCTGAAGGAGATAGGTTTATAGG
>CAZQXE010000238.1:0-4671 GCA_964597115.1 uncultured Pirellulales bacterium
AGAACAAGCGCGTTATCCAGTGACTTTTCACTGATTATATCCAGCGGCTTGATGTCCTTTTCAATGAGTGTCATAATTTGCTTGCCCGCTGTTTTGTAAAGCTGTTGTCGCTTTGGATCTATGGCAAGAATCGTTCCGTTGCCGGGCAGAGCTATCCCGATTGCCTCGCAAAGACAATTCATCGAATTGGC
Organism: uncultured Pirellulales bacterium; assembly: GCA_964597115.1. Classification (GTDB taxonomy): domain Bacteria; phylum Planctomycetota; class Phycisphaerae; order Sedimentisphaerales; family Anaerobacaceae; genus CAZQXE01. The sequence goes on from CAZQXE010000238.1 coordinate 192, forward strand.
CGTAAACATCCCGGAGCAGCTCCCCTGACCCGGGCAAGCGGTGCTCTCAAACTCCGTCAAATCTTCTTCTTTAATTTTGCCGGCGTTGAACTGGGCAACGGCCTCGAATATGCTGATAAGGTCGACCGTTTTTCCGTCCTTTGTTTTTCCCGCTGCCATAGGTCCGCCGGAGACGAAAATCGTCGGAATATTCAACCGAACCGCAGCCATTAACATTCCGGGAATAATTTTGTCGCAGTTGGGAATGCAGACGAGGCCGTCAAAACAATGCGCCCGTGCCATAGTCTCGACCGAATCGGCGATGATTTCGCGCGAGGCCAGAGAATATTTCATGCCGGTATGACCCATAGCAATTCCGTCGCAGACCGCTATCGTGTTGAATTCAAAGGGGATCCCACCAGCATCTCGAACCGCCTGCTTAACCACCCGAGCAACCTTATCAAGATGGACGTGCCCCGGCACTATCTCACAGAAGCTGTTGGCAACGCCAATGAACGGCTTATTAATATCCGCACCACTAACACCACAGGCGTGAAGCAAACCACGATGCGGTGCTCTCTGAAAACCTTTCTTGACTTCATCACTTTTCATGATTTAATTTCTCCAAAAACAGTTCATAACGTCAGCTCAAAACTTGATTTTAACTGCTAATCAGAAACAATTAAAGAAAAATCGGTTGTTTTTAGGCGGACAGAATATATAATCTCAACGTGGATTTGCTGAAAATATTACAGGGAGACCAAGAAATGCTGTCAGGTAAAATCTGTGGATTCGTGGTGAATGTTGTGGTTTGCATATTGTTTTTGACGGCCGGCTGCACACAAACGACAAATCTCGCTTTGAAGTTTACTCCGGAGGATTCGACAACCTACAAAGTGACAATGGAAAGCCAAAGGAGCATCGAGTGGATGGGGCCTCTGCCGGAAAAGCCGTCCAGCTTTACGGGTGGTCGCACCGGCAATAACATCGAAACAACCTTCACGCAGCAGATACTAAGCACGGATGACAAGGGCAATGCCTCTGCAGAAATTACAATTAACAGCCTGAAATTCCTAAGAGAGATAAGAGATAAGGTTACTTTGGACTTCGACAGCTCAAGAGAAAAAGATGCAAATAGCCCGTTAGGCAAATTGATCGGGCAAAGTTATACGATTGAGATAACTCCCGACGGGCAGGTCTCAAGGCTAATCGATGCAGGTGACGCCAGAGCCGCCGTACTGGGCAAATCCTCCGCTAATCAAACGGCAATCCACCTGCTCTCGGAAGACATTGTCAAGCTGCGGCACACGATTCCGGCCCTGCCCCCCGTCGAGATGGATAAACTTCAAGCAGGCGACAACTGGAGAAACACAAACAACTTTTCCTTCGGTATGATGGGTTCAAAATCGTACGAAAGAATTTATACGCTACAGGAAATCAAAGGCATAGGAAACCATCAAACCGCCGTCGTCCGAATGGAAGCATATCCGTCCGTGGAAGCTGCAAAGGATATGCAGGGAACAAATCCACTTTCAAACATGTACGACAATATCGAAACATATACCGGCACACTAAGGCTCGATTTAAGCGACGGCAAAGTGGCCGAGTACAGCGAAAAACTACAGACAGAATGGGTCATAGCCGATCCTAATCCGAAAGCAGGAGAAGTACCTTCCGCGTTGAAAATGAAAGCAACTCGTCTCTACAGCATAGAAAAAATCGATTAAAATTGGCTGCTGCCAACCGTGAACTCAGTCGAAAGGAATAAAAGTTGAAAGCCACACTAACGATTCTGACATTTGTCGTTCTCGGCGCTCTTGCAGGATGCGAACAAAACTCCGGCGGAAAAAAATTAGGCAAAGGCAGAGAACTTTTAACGGTGGATTTCCAGAACGGCAAAACACTGCGGTACAAGTTTGTTTCCAGCAGGGACATAGTTATTGAGCTTAGCGCAACAGAAAATAAATCCAGACCAAGCAAGCGCACTTTCGACAAATCGTCGGAGTCCATGGAAACGGTCGTAGCATATAGCCCGGTCGAAATCAATCCATACGGCCCTTCCACTATCAGGGCAACCTGCGAATCGGTTAAAGTCAAGCGAAGCACAAGCTCACGCAGAGACGCGGTTGAGAGCCTCGCCGGTAAAAGTTACATATTCAAGGTCGGGCCAACGGGCAGGATTGAAGATTATTCACAACTGGACGAACTGCTCAGGAAAATCGGCGAAAAGGCATTCCAAACAAACACCGATAAAAGCAGAATTAAAGAGCCGGACATGATTTGTGACTTTGTCGCTTCGCAATGGTTCCTGTGGGATTCGGTTTCCAGTATAGAAGAACCGTCCAAAGGTGTGCGGGCAGGACAAAGCTGGAAATCGAAATTATCTGTGCCGGGTCCAATGGTCATGCGAAAGGCGAGAAGTGTAACTTACACGCTCGATGAAATCCGCCTGAGCGAAAAGGCAAAGCTCGCCGTGATAAGCAGCTCCTACGATACAGCCGAGTCGGTACCAAATAGCTGGCCGATACCTTATTCAGGCAGATTCCAGATGTCCGGCCCGTTTGGCTTTTATAGAAACTATCAGATTCTGAGCCTGCAGGGCGAGGGCGAAGAACTTTTCAATATCGATGCCGGCAGGACGGAGCAATATAATCAGCAGTACCAGATGCAAATGAAGGCCTCTTTACTGTTGCCGCTTGCCGGCGTAAATCCCAGAATAACCATCGAGCAGAACCTGACAATGGAGTTGCTCGATAAATAAAATCCGTCTCCTGTGAAGTGTAAAGTTAAAACGAGAGTAGAATTATGGAACGCAAAAATCTATGGGCACCGTGGCGAATTAAATATATTCAGGGCTTGAGTGACGAACCGAAACATGGCGATTGTTTTATCTGCCAAAATCACAAAACACCACAGGATGACGATAAGAATCTGGTGCTCTGGCGAATGGAAAAAACAATCGTGATACTGAATCGCTTCCCCTACAATAACGGCCACTTACTGATAGCACCGGTCCGGCACATCCCCGACCTCAACGATGCAAGCGATGAAGAGCTGCTGGAGATGACCAGGCTTATCAGAGAATCGCAAAAAGCCCTGTCACTGGCGATAAAACCGCACGGCTTTAATGTCGGTATGAATTTCGGCCGATGCAGCGGAGCGGGACTGCCGGGGCATCTGCACATTCATATCGTGCCCCGATGGGATGGTGACACCAATTTTATGAGTATATGCGGTGACACTGATGTTATCAGTCAGAGCCTGACCGAGCTGCTCGAGCTACTTAAACAAATAAGCAAAGAAAACAACCTGCCGGATTTATAGACCAGAATTGAAAGTGCAAAATTTCGATGATCTATGACGGCTTATAGTGTACATACGTTGATGCATGAAGTTGCGTGGGCGTTCTGTGCGAACAGAGTACATCTGAGGCTTTTTTTCGGCTGACAGAGGTATTTTTCGTGGTCGATTTTGTGCGGTTGTTTTTACGCGGTATTTTTGCCATTTTTCCCTCAAGATAAGTACTTTTGTGACTGGCTAAACGACTCTTTGCCGTACCGAATACCTTCAACAATATTATTTAACAACAATTTCACTAAACGGTCAAGCTCTTTTTTATTTCTATAATCCGCTTCTGCAATAAAATCAACCCTTCCAGCCCTTAAAAGCTCTTTGCAGATTTTCAGGCCTTTAGAATCGCCCGGCTTAAATACGGCTATCGCATAGCCGCCATTTTTTCTGATAACCGTCATACACGGAACATCCGTCAGGCCATCACCTATGTATAAGATATTTTGAAAAGGAACAGGCCTAAGCGGCATGGGCATATGGAGATTGATGTTTTCGTGTAAGGATTCCTTCCCCTTGTTAATTCTGAATATAAACTGCGTTTTTAGAGTATCGTTCACTATCACCTTCGGAAAAACAGCTTGGTCGTACTCATCGTAATGGTACTCCGATGCGAATATCTTGTAGAAATATTTCGCAATACTCGCTCCTGAGATTATCTCCTTCAAACCGGCAGATATAATGTAGTGGCGCAATTTAACATCGACGTCGAATTGCGTTTCCATGTAAGCATTAAGCCGCTTGAAAAATGTCGCAACGCCGGGATAATAATTGATATTTTTCGCAAGCGACTGCAATACCTTTGGGGTTACAGGATAATGCTCTCGCTTCGACATCTCAATCATCAAACGCATGTATGTAACAATGTCTTCGCCTTCCGTTTCCAGTGCTTCCTTTGTAACGGCATCCCAGAATGTCTTACCTTTTTTAATGCCGATTTCCGGAAGAACGGTATATTCCTGCATTGGCTGGGGAGTTAAGGTTCCATCGAAATCATATACAAGTGCGATTACGTTGTGCGTGAACTTATCTCGTTTCGGACGCATCAGAATGCCTCTTTTTTATACACAAATATTCAGATTTCACAAAAGAATCGCCTGCGTATTCATACCATAGCCATTTCTACTGCTTTTGTCTATCCTCAACTTCAGCC
>CAZQXE010000239.1:0-4602 GCA_964597115.1 uncultured Pirellulales bacterium
ATTCACCCTTTTTATGCAAAACGAACCCAATTTATTCGTTATGCGTACTGCGTGAGGCGTATTGCGTATAGTTACCTTTAGGCCAGAAATCGGCCTCATCGGCCAAATAGAGAGTGTGTTTCAGATGCAATTTGAAAAAACAAAGCCAATTTTTAAAGGGGCAAAATGACGTTAAGTCAATATTAACAATGGTTTATGGAGATTATAGTGGACCGAGGCTACGGAAAAACAAAGCCAAACAAAGCCAATCCTTCGACTTCGCTCACCTCCCACACGGGATGGCCAAGCTCATGTGGCGGGGCCAGGACAAGTTGGTTAGCCCCCAGATCTGCTCTGGGGGTCAAAAAAGCGAGGCGGCGGTGATTACTCCGTAACCAGCCACGCAAAAACGTACAAAACCAGGGCGGCTATGAGCATGAAAACGATAATCGAACCAAAAAGAACCGTTACTTCCTTTATGAAATGTCCGGCTCTTATTTTCGGCATCTTTGTTGCCTTGTATACAATAGCTATCGCTGCAACCAATGGCAGCAGCCACAGCATAGAATTCGTACTTATGCCGATTTGCTCCGGTACGGTAAAAGTTGCTATGACAGAAAATATAAACGACATTTCAGTCTCCAACGGCCTCTGTTTTACGCAGATGTGCCAGATATACCGCGTTTACGATGCACAAAAGGTTCAGCAGGCCGGCAATGCTCGTGTATATTTGTCCGATTTCGTTCGGCCTGCCGTAAACAGGATAATAACCCGTCCTGACCATATGTCCCAGGACCATTACTATCGGCGAATTCATTATCTGTGCCACGTACCACGGCTTCGCGCCAACAGGATTAATTACGCCGATCGAACCGATGTATATCCCGGCGCAGAAAGCCAGGACTATAGTTACGAAAATGATTATCGCGTGCTTTCTTTCTTTGAGAATGAAATGTCCCGCCCCCGGCACAAACCATGCCAGCAGTCCGACTATAAACAGAAACAGAGCGTGACCTTCTTTGGAACGCGTCGCCATTACGTTACTGCCTCCGATTCCGCCGGTGCATTGGCATCCGTAGTTTCTTCATCAGCTTCATCAGTCTCGACAGATCTGAAATCCATCCGCTTCAATATGTTTTCGGGATTAAAGTGGACCACCATCAGGCTCTGGGATTGTGTATGTTCCTCTCTGAATATTTGCGTCGGTTTGATTGTTTCGAACTGTTCCCTCCAAAGACGCTTAACGGAAATGCTCTTGATAACGTAAAAACTCATGTCCGGCTTGAATTCCATAACCAAAGGTGAGGTTTCGATGCTGTTACTATCCTGTGGCACAAGCGAATAAAGCCTATCTACGAACCGGCCCTGATTCCGGCGCTCATTCATGTAAAACGGTGCTGCCGGATCACCCTGACCCTGTGTGGCTAATGTCTCAAAAATTGCCTTTGAAATTCTTGGTATGCCAGTAAGTTTCTGTAGGCTGAATGCGTTGGGCTCGTTTTCATTCTGCTGTTTTTGCGGGCTGTAAAGTTCGTTGAATTTATCGAGGGCGCTGTCCCAGCCGTCCTTCGCAACCAGGTCGATAAATTCTTCGGCTTTGCTTTTTGTGGTATCTATTGCGGCAAGTTGCTTTAAGTCTTCGGTCACGTTTTCTTTCACCGAATAGACGGCGTTTTCGTCCTGCTGGTTTGGATCGAAACTAAGCGAACTTGTGCTGAAGGTCTGATCTATGCTTTCGGGTTCAGAAGCTTTATGGGCCTCAATCACCCGCAAAATCGCCATTATTGGTTTTCTGGAGTCTCGGAATCCACTCGCAAAGTCTCTGAACGGTCCAATATTTTCGTATATCCTCGGCTTCGGCACATCGAACGGTCCGAGTTCGCTGGCGCCCAGTTCGTCGATAGCAAACACAATCTGGGTTAATCTGATGGGATTACGCCCGTAGCCCTGCAGATACAACATCGCGAGATACTCATTAGCCTGCATATCGATCGGGCTCAGAAGTCCTGTCTGGCCCGTATAAACCTTGATGTTATGCTTCTTGCTCAATTGCGAAGCAGCAGTTTTGTAATCGCCGGCCAGTTCTTTAAGTTGCTCAGCAGTCAATCCCGGCGAGTCGGTTTCGATAGCTGTGTCTTCCAGGCCGGCTTCTGTCAGTGTCTTGGCTTCCTGGAGAATGTTGTTGGCTGTGGAGTCTATTTTGTCCTTTAAAAGCTGCGCAGAAATAGTGCCTGCAACCTCGGCATAGCTTTTGACTCGTTCAATCAACGGTGAATTTGGATCGTTCGGATCAGACTGAATCTGTTCAGTGTATAATTGCTCTTTATTTCTGCTGTAATATTCCTCCATCTGATCCTGAGTTGGCGGTTTTATTATCGACCGAACATCATCAAGTTTGACAGCTATGTATTCGAGCTTAATCCTGTCGCTGAGCTTGTACCCAAAACCATATCCCGGCGCACCGCCATCTTCGCTCACAAATCCGGCAAAATTATTCTTATATTTGTTAAATTGCTCGAACATATCGTCTTCGCTCGGCTGGGCTTGATCTTCAGCGAACAGGGCAGAATCGAATTTTACAAACTCGACATCAATTGCTTCTTCGGCCCGACCCACCGTATGCATTACCTGCCGGATAGTCACATCTTCATTTGAGCAAATCATTTGGGCGTATTGCAGTACTGTCAGCAATTTGCCTAATGTTGTGAGTATCTGTTCTTCCGGAATTCCCCGCGCCTTCACAAATGAGCCGATGACCTGCGAATATGTCTGGCCGTTGAAAAGCTGAGGTATTACCCTTCCAAGCAACTCACCCACTTGCCCGTTTGGCATCCTGATCCCTGCGCTTTGCGCTTCGTTGGCGAGCAGCAGCCAGTATATGTGGGGCGGCACTGTACGTCTGTATATGTCGTTAATTTGTTTATTGCTGATTCTATACTGGTTTGATCCAATCGTTCGTTTTATGTAATTGATCAATGCCGGCGAAGTTCCCTGCTCGGAAAACAGCAGCTCAGCCAGCAAAATCCCTCCCATATCCTGCGACCTCAGCAGATTATCTGCCTGCAGCATTTTGAGCAGGTCAAGTTCCTGGCGTGCTATAGTCAAATCCTTGTTTGTTATTTTGTTCTTTTGCCCAAAGTAGGCTAACGCCCGTACGTTTGTTCTTCGGGTAAACTGAGATTGTAATGCACTGCCGCCAATGAATACGAACATTAACAAGATTACTACAACAGCCATTATTTTTGTATTGTTCTTTCGAAACCATCTGACCAGACTCATAAATCCACTCCAATCAACCCCGGCACGCCGGGATCCCGGTAAGCCGGGACTCTTTTTTGCATAAGTATATGCAGGAAAACCAACTTTGCAAGAAAAATAGCTTCGCCCAAAAATCTGTAAGTCATGGACGGTCTTACCGTTGGGATAGAAAACAAATTGCGGTTGTTAGCTTTGGCGCAGGTCACAACACCGCCGGAGCAGCATCCCGGCGCGCCGGGAGATTCCACTGCAAAAAATGGTTTGAATTATCCCGGTGATAGCATTATAATTTTCAGGCTTTTGAGGAATTATCAAAATCCCTATCCAGATTCATCGGGATTCGATGCTTTGGCTCCTTGGGGCCTATATCGTAAAAATAAATTTCTTGCATGGGCAAAAGAAACAGGGCATAATTATTGAGCAGTCTCGGCGTGCCGGTTCCGATTGACGAAATCGGGATTACGGCAAAAACAGAGGACAGAAAACAGTCCCGATTGACTACATCGGGATTGACTTCTGCATTATGATAAGGAGGTCTTAGAATGAACGAGAACCAGGTCAATCCGAACAATTTGTTGGATGCCACCGATTGTCTTGAGGCTATCGGGGTGTTCAGAGGGTGGAAGAACTTTCTGTTCGTAATTATGATTTTGTCTCTTCTGCTTACACAAACCTGCTTTTGGCTCGTAAGTACCGGCTATATAGAGATAGGCGAAGAAGCTAAAAGTGGTCCTGATAAAATCGTGATCGATGCGGGTGAAAATCCCGATGAGGATGAATTTCCTCAAATTAATGATCTTGTGTCCCGGCGTGCCGCCGAGCCGACCGAACCAAACGACATGGCGGCGGCGCTGCCCCGCATTGGGGCGGAATCACCAGAGCAGGAGAGCCCGCTATTTGGCATGACATTCGAACAATTGTCCGGCCTGCTGCGTTTTGTCAACGCCGTACTTATCCTTGCAGCGGTGCTTTACTGCCTGACCATCCTCTTTAGTCTGAAAATTTCGCTGCTTGGCAGACTCGGCGGAATAAATCATATTTGTCGAGCATTTTTCCTATCGATGCTCATGCTGATTTTTCTATTGCCCTGGCAAACGGTTTTCGGCCGTCTCGTTGTGGGTGCAATGTACACTCCCGGCGAGCTTCTAGTCTGGCATGGTTGCAAAGCCGATCTCGACTTTTCGGGATTTGGCACTATCTTGTACTATTTGCGTTTCAGTGGCTATTGGCTGCTGATATTTTTACTGCTTTTCCTCTCGCAGCTCCGAAGCTCGCGCTGGGCAAGGGCGATTCTTCGCCGACTCGAGATAATATAAACAGACGTAAAGTGCCTAAAGTGACAGCGAAGCTGTCATTCTGAGCGAA
>CAZQXE010000240.1:0-3678 GCA_964597115.1 uncultured Pirellulales bacterium
TGGAACTGCCCTACCGCGTCGCAAATGTCTGCACGGGTGACCTCGGCAGAGGACAGGCAAAAAAATTCGACATTGAGGCCTGGATGCCATCGCGGAATAATTATTGTGAAACACACAGTGCGAGTAAATTCTACGAGTTCCAGGCCAGAAGAATGAACCTGCGTTATAAAGATGCCGCTGCTAAGAAAAATTTATTCTGCCATACGCTGAACAATACAGTCATAGCCTCACCAAGAATTCTGATACCTATCCTGGAGCTTTACCAGAACGCTGACGGCTCGATAACGATACCCAAGGTTCTCCGGCCATATATGAACGATAAAGAAAAGATTGTCGCAACTAATTCCTCCGACACATTATAGTATGGAAATTGTTGAGATAAAAAACATCAGAAAGGAATTCGTCAAAGTAGTAGCCGTCAACGACGTAAACCTTTCTGTGGAGAAGGGGCAAGTGTTGGGCCTTATCGGCCCGAACGGGGCGGGAAAGACCACGCTTCTAAGAATTTTGGCAACGGTGCTTAGGCCAACGAACGGCTCTATTCGATTGTTGGAGTACGACTCAGCAAAGGAATATCTCGACATACGAAAACATGTTGGATATCTGCCCGATTTCTTCAGTCTTTACAACGACCTTACACTTCGGGAGTGCCTGGAGTTTTTTGCTAAAGCGTATAAAGTTGATAATGATCTGATACCACAGCGCATAACCGAGGTATTGCAATACGTCGAACTGGAAAATAAAAGGAACGACTTTATCCGTCACCTTTCACGGGGCATGGTTCAGCGAATGGGTGTCGGGGTGCTGTTAGTGCACGACCCCGATGTCTTTCTTCTGGATGAACCAGCCTCGGGTTTAGACCCAAAGGCAAGGATTCAGCTACGCGAGGTTTTGAAAAAACTAAGCACCGAGGGAAAGACCATTATCATATCTTCTCATATACTAACAGAACTATCCGGATTTTGCACTCATATCGCGCTGATGAACGAAGGCAGGATAGTCATGCAGGGAGCCGTGGATGAGATTCAACGAAAGGTTTTCGAATCGAAAATAATCTGCGTATCCGTGCTGGAAAATCGTGAGCAGGCGATACAGCTAATCAATGAATTTCCAAACGCAAAAATTGAGAACACCCGGGACAATGAGATAATCGTTAAGATAAAAGCCAACCAGGCTGAATTGGCAGACCTGAACTCGCGCCTCGTTTCAAAAGGCGTAAAGGTATTTAGTTTCCACGAGGTGAAGACGGACCTCGAAGATTTATTTATGAAGATTTCAGCCGACAACGGATAGAATTTTTTGACAGGGTTAACAGAGTGATTATAAACAATCCATTGATACGACGTTATCGCTATAGCCTGATGCGTCCCAAACAGCTCTGGATTTATATCACCATATATGTTTCCGTAGTCGTATTGCTTTTGTATATTAACTATACCGCCTATAAATATCAGGAGATGTATGACAATACGGCAAGATTTTTCATAAGCTTATGTTATCAGTTTCTAATTCTGCAGGCTCTGCTTCTGTGGGTGTGGGGTGCTTATAATTCCGGCTCAGCCATAACAAATGAAATTACCGGAAATTCTTATGACTTCTTCAGAATGCTTCCTGTTTCCGCCGGCAAAAAGGCGGTTGGCATTCTTGTGGGCAAGAATCTCATCGTGCTGTTGCTTACAGGAATAAATTTCCTTCTTATCATAATCTTTGGATCGTACGGGCAGGAGAGCGCTTCATGGCTGGGACAAACTTTTCTTGCCCTGACATCGGTTGCCATTCTGATTAATTCAGTCGCTTTACTGTCATCCATAAAACCGATTGGTAAAAAAAAGAAAAGTAATATAGCGACCATTATCCTGATTGCATTTTTCCTTGGGCCATTTGTAATCCGGCTATTGATATCGGCCAGAAAAATAAAAATGTTTAAAAGCATTACGGGAAGTTTCTATGAATTTGAGCTTCCCATTATGATACTAACAAGTCTGGTCGCTCTTTATTTTGCCTGCTGGAGTATCAAGGGCGTATTACGCAAATTTACTTTGGAGGAAGAACCTTTATTCAACAGAATCGGTGCATTTCTATTTATGTTAGGTTATGAGTTCGTTCTATTCGGCCTGTTTTACGAACACTTAACCGAAGGAGCACGGATAATCAGTTATAGCTATTGGCTGATTTCTCTACTGCCGGTATTGGCAGTTCCGTTCGGTTCGCTTCGCAAATTCGACAAGTATCTTGAATACAGCGGATTAATCCGAAGCCGAAAAAAGGAAAATCAAAATATAATGCCCCGGATGTTCCTGTATTCAAATTTATCGCTTGGTCTCGGCCTGTTTGTAATCTGGGTTGGATGTTCAATAGCAACAACTTTAATTACCCAACTGGAATTACTGCCCCATCTGTATATGATTTTAGTCTTATTTTCTTTTTACCTGTTTCTCCTGTTGTTACTGGAACTTTACGTGGTATTCACACACGTTTCTAATAAGATAGGGACGCTGCTGGCATTTATCGCCGGTGTATATGTAATTCTGCCGTTGATAATATCCGGAATTCTGGACAGCGAGATAATTTATCTGCACAGCCCCGTAGGATTCGTTTGGGAGATATTCCAAAAACCGTACCCGGATATATCCATTCAGACCAGCATTTGGGCGATAAATTTATTACTCTGTATTATTCCCTCACTACTGATATGGAAACGTCACCTCTATATTCTCAGTACTCGGCGGAAAATGTAAATATATTCGGCCGGTAAAACTAAAACAGAACCAATTCATTAGCAAATGAAGATTATCCGCAAATTATTCCTACTCATGCGAATGTGATGTTCCCTGGACAATCCGAATAAAACCAATGAAACTCTTGACTTAATTGTCCGATATATGGTAAAGTAAATATGGTCTAATTAATCGGTTGCGTTCCCTGGAACCCACGGCTAAAAACCATATCAGGAACCAAATGCTTCCTTGAGGAAGGGAATTAGAAGGTGCTCAATTTTACAAAAATACCATTTCTTGCCCTGGTGATAACCACTTCTTTATTTAGTACTGCAAAGGCACAAATACCACTGGTCATAAATGAATTCATGGCATCGAACAGTAGTTCCGAACCTGATCCACAAGACGAATATGACGACTGGATTGAAATCTACAATACCGGCGGAGTTCCTGTTCATATCGGTGGTATGTATCTGACAGATGATTTATCAGTTCCGGACAAGTGGCAGATTCCAGCCTCAACCACTATTCCCACAGGAGGCTATCTATTAATATGGGCGGATGGTGACACTTCCGACGCTGGCCTGCACGCTAATTTTAAACTAAGCGCTGGCGGTGAAGAGATCGGACTATTCGATACCGATAGCATTACTTTAATCGACGGCATCACCTTCGGTGAACAAACAACAGACATTTCCTACGGCCGATTCCCGGATGCTTCTGATAATTGGCGGTTCTTTGATACACCCACGCCGGGAATAAAAAATTACGGTGGTTACTTGGGCGAAGTTCAGGCCCTCAGATTCAGCCACGAGCGCGGCTTTTACGATACACCTTTTACTGTAACAATCGCCACCGAAACCGAAGGAGCTGAAATATTTTATTCCCTCGATGGCTCCGAACCGTATCAAATTAATTCCCGTCGTGAAATCACAGGCACACTTTATGCCGATCCGATCAC
>CAZQXE010000240.1:3688-4600 GCA_964597115.1 uncultured Pirellulales bacterium
CAGTGACACTACATGCCTGCAGGCACGGGCTGTCAAACCAGGTTGGAAGTCCACCAATATTGAAACACATACCTATATCTTTCTCAATGATGTAATTCAACAGGACTTTACAGCAACCGTGGAAGCTGGATTTCCAACATCGTGGGGAAGCTGGTCGTCCCCGGACTATGGTATGGACACGGACATCATCGGAACGTTCGATGCCGACGGCAATCCTGTTGGCGGCGATGAATACAGAGGCATCTATGCAGCCACAATCCGTGACGACCTCAAGTCTATTCCTACTTTATCAATTGTAATGAACATTAACGATATGTTTGGACGCAACGGCATCTACTCCAATCCGACCGAAACAGGGATCGACTGGGAACGTGCGGCGTCGGTTGAATTCATATATCCCGAGAAAACCGAGGGATTCCAGGTCAACTGCGGGATTCGCATCCAGGGCGGTTACTTCCGGCGAAATGATATGTCAAGAAAACATTCTTTCCGCCTCCTCTTCAAAGGTATTTACGGGCCATCCAAACTGCAGTTTCCACTATTTGGTGAGGACGCTACCGACAGCTTCGAGACAATTGTCCTCCGGGCCGGCGCCAACGATGGTTACGCGTGGAGCGGGGCACAGTACACCGAGCAATACACACGTGATGAGTTCGGCAGAAGATTACAGTTAGCTACAGGACATGCCAGCGCTCATGGAAACTTTGTTCACCTCTACGTAAACGGATTTTACTGGGGATTGTATAATCCGTGCGAACGCCCGGACAATTCCTTCTCGGCCAGCTATTATGGCGGCGAGAGAGAAGACTGGGACACCATACACGAAGGCGGTTACCCCAGTGGTATCGAAGCAACCAACGGCGATTTCACGGCCTGGGAACAAATGAAGAGCCTGTGTCGGGAAGCAGCGAA
>CAZQXE010000241.1:0-4522 GCA_964597115.1 uncultured Pirellulales bacterium
CCGGTAAGAATAATCTGCGCTTTCGTCATATCTATAATCGGGGTATGAATTTTGTATCGGCCCTTACCTTCAACGGCGGCTGCGGTGGCGAGATTGGCGGTTTTCTCAAAAGCCGAAATAAACTCAGCCCGGCAATCGGGATAGCCACTGTAATCTGTCGAATTGACGCCGATGAAAATGTCAAAAGCTCCCAGCACTTCGGCCCAGGCAAGCGCATAACTCAAGAATATCGTGTTACGGGCCGGTACGTAGGTCGGTGGAATTTTGGCTGGATTTTCTAATTCAGCGCTGTCTTTAGGTACTTCAATAGCCGGATCAGTAAGAGCCGAACCACCGAAAGCAGCTAAATCAATATCTATTATACGGTGCTCAGCAGCTCCAAGAAAATCAGCCAGCTTCTTTGCCGCCTCGATTTCCCGTTTGTGCTTTTGGCCGTATCGAAAGGACAGAGCATAACAATCGAAACCATTGCTGCGAGCGATGGCCAACGTTGTAGCCGAATCCATCCCTCCACTCAATAAAACTACAGCTTTTTCACCTGTCACAAATCGGCCCTCGACAACGTTCTTTTAACTCAATCATTCAGACAGTATCTCGATGCCGTTAATCTCGGGATTTTCTATATTCGCAGTGAATCCAACGACTATCTCTTCGCCGGTCACACCTATGCCCATGAATTCCTTGACTACAGGTTTCTCGAATCCGCCACCCTCCTTATACGGATCTAAGTCCGTCAGAACCGTCTTACTGTTAATTGCCACCGAGAAAACCCGTTCTCCTTCGCCATATATCCCAGAATAAGTTTCGGCAAAATGCAGCCGTACCGTATACTTGCCGTTGGGTACGACAAACTTGTACGCATCCATGCTATATCGCTCGGCTTGGTAAATCCCCGGCGCATCAGTACCGGTAATACTCAAGTCACCCCGATCAGAAATCAGACCGTCCTCAGCACCCCACTTTCTGCCCTCCTCCATATCCTGATCAGGCAGCCATTTGTTGCCCGCCTTGTCTGTATACGGCTCATAAGCACCACAGTTAACACGAAGATTAAATCCGTTGCCTTTGACCTCCTCAGCTTTTTTAACTACGACCTCTTCGACTTCTTCCACTTTTTCAACTACAGGCTCTTCGACCTTAACACCCACTTCGGTCTCTTCGACCATTTCGGTATCTTCGACCATCTCGGTCTTTTCAACCTCACTCGTAGTAGCACAACCAGATAACACGAAAATCGCCACCCCAACCAGAAAAGCTGTAACAATTAATTTTTGAGACATTTTCCACTTCCTTTCAAATAGCCAACAAGTTATAAAAAAGATTTATTAACACTAACTGTACCCGGCAAACTACTAGCACCATCAGCATAATGAATATACCTTAGCTTCCGAGGCAACGCAAGAATTTTAACCGGATTTCATATGCTCTTTGCTGAGCAGGTTTTTTATTATTTCCCATATTATTACTGCTTGTCTTATGGTAATATCTCGTTTATAATATTACAGGAAGGTTTATAAGAGCGGCTAAAACGATGGTGAGTGAACGGCAGGAAATAGAGCTATTCGATAATCCACGTCCCGAGCGTGACTATTATATAACAATCAGATGCCCCGAGTTTACGAGTATTTGTCCCCGAACGGGTCAACCTGATTTTGGCGAGATTGTCATCGAGTACTGTCCTGACAAATCATGCATAGAACTCAAGAGTCTTAAATTCTATATGCAAAACTACCGGAACAAAGGGATTTTCTACGAGGCCCTCACAAATAATATACTGGATGATTTGGCTGGTGCGTGCAAACCGAGATGGATGAAGGTCATCTCTCGATTTACACCCCGCGGCGGAATAACAACTGAGGTAATCGCAGAATATAAAGCTAACAGCTAAAGAGTGAATTGATTTTGAAGAAATAACGGATGAAATCCAAAGCAAAATATCAATAACTAAATACTAACGACTCAATAACTATGATAGAGGTGCTGAAATGGCGATAGTATTTCATTGTGAACATTGCGGTAAGAAGATAGAAGCAGCTGACTCTGCCGGCGGCAAACGAGGCACGTGTCCGGTATGTCACAATAAATTATATGTCCCCAGTCCGGACCTCGGCGATGAGCTTAAGCTTGCGCCAATAGACGAAACCGAACTGGAAAGAGAAAAACGGCTATTGGCTGAAACACACAAAATTAGACATGATATACTGCAGGAAACAGATATTCCTGACGGACAGCGCGAACAGGCCGGCGTAGCATACGAGATGAGCGAAAAGGAACTAAAGACAAACATAATTATGTATTTACGACACATGTCATACGGTAAAACAGACGAAGCCGATAGAATAGCGGCCCTGATAGCCCCTTGTGCTTCCATGGCAATACGGATCATTGACAGAATAGCACTCAGTGAGATACCCGAGCCGGAACTGGAGGATATTCCCCTGCAGATGATTTCAAGTTCGATAAGGAGCCTTCGCTCAAAATTAAGCTAAACTGCAGAGACTCTTAAAACCAAGCAAAAATCGTCCCAAAACACACCTTCAATCTGCACATCTGAAGTGATTTTTTCGGTCTATAAAAAAAGCTTGCCGAAAATACTCTCCGATTTGGTTATGACGAAGTTGTTTCATATATTTTATATGGAAACGAAGAAAACAACCTGACCAGATCCCAGATTATAACTTGGAGGGAAATTTATCATGGCCAACGATATAACTGCGGTGCATGTCACCCATGAAACGGTAGGAAAAGTCGGCGGTATAGGTGCCGTCCTGCAAGGCTTTTTTACCTGCAAATCCTACCTCGACACAGTCGAACGCTCAATTCTTGTAGGCCCATTGTTTACTACCGAAGGCTCTGTATTAGAGCGACTCGGTGAGAACAGTGAAGTGCTCTATTCCTCTGTCGATGGATTTGTGAATACAGGATACGCTCCCGCTTTTCAAAAAATCGAAAGTTTTTACAATACGGGAATCGTTTACGGCAGACGAACTTTCGTTGATGAACAGACCGGCATTAAAAGCTCACCTGAAACAGTGCTTATCGATGTAAGACACATGGATAAGGGAGTGATTGACGAATTTAAAAGAAGCTTGTTCGAGGAATTCGGTGTTCGCAGCAATCTATTCGAGAATCTATGGGAGTACGAGCAATATGTAAGACTGGCACCGGCAGCAATTGCCGTGCTAAAAGCAATAGGCGCCGCCAGAGATACGACCATAATTGTTTCGCACGAGTTCATGGGAATGCCCACGGCATTGGCAGCTATTCTCGAGCCGGAGAAGAACTTTAGAACAATTTTTTACGCTCACGAAGTAGCCACCATGCGCCGTATTGTTGAAGAGCATCCCGGACACGACACCATGTTCTACAATCTCATCAAGCAGGCTCATAACGACAGACTCTACGTCAACGAGGTATTCGGCGACCAGAATACCTATTTCAAACACGCTCTCGTGGATGCCTCAAAATACTGCGACCGTATATGTGCCGTAGGTGATTACGTCGTGGATGAACTGCGTTTCCTCGCACCGGAGTTCGAAGCTGCCGGTATTGATATTGTCTATAACGGCATACCCGCGTATCAAATCAGTCTCGCCGAAAAGCTCGAATCAAAAGGAAAGCTGCAGCAGTATTGCGAGACACTATTGGATTACAAGCCGGATTTTGTCTTCACACATGTCACAAGGCTGGTGCGAAGCAAGGGAATGTGGCGCGATCTGCGTGTGCTCGAATACATAGAAAAGGAGTTCAGGACCCAGGGTATAACAGGCGTGCTGTTAGTCCTTTCAACCGAGGTATCCGCAAGGCGCAGCCAGGACATCTACAACATGGAATCTACATATAAATGGCCCGTGGCACACCGTGAAGGCTGGCCTGATCTTTCCGGCGGTGAGGCAGACTACTATACAGCGGTGCAGGAATTCAACGCCAGAAGCAGGAACATAAAAATCATTTTCGTCAACCAGTTCGGCTTTAAGCCCCAAAGGTGCGGCCACAGAATGCCGGAAGACATGGAATTTATGGACATCCGTAAGGGAAGTGACGTCGAATTCGGCCAGAGCATTTATGAACCGTTCGGAATAGCACAGCTTGAGCCGCTCACTTTCGGCGGAATATGCGTCTTCAGCAGCGTCTGTGGATGTTTAGGTTTCCTGCGTGACATAACCGGCCCAGAAAATGTCAAAAATGTTATCGTCGCCGACTATACGAACCTGGAAACTCACAGCCAGCTCGACATCGAAGACCTGGTGCAAATTAACCGGTCGGTACGAGATATAATAGAAGCAAGCATAAGCGAAAAGGTAGCAATGCAAATATGTTCTCGCCTGCCAAAAAACGAGGCCGAAATTGAGAGCTTGCTTCAGACCGGCTACGAACTCGCAAAGAACATGAACTGGGACGTAGTAGTAAAAGACTATTTGCTGAACAGCCTGCAAAAGATACCGGACAGAGTCAGCATCTCATAACGAATAACTGGCTTTTTAATCCGCAAAACTTGTCCTGAGCGAAGCCGAAGGATTGG
>CAZQXE010000242.1:0-4502 GCA_964597115.1 uncultured Pirellulales bacterium
TTTTAAGGTGGAAATATGCGGCACCATCCATGCACCGAGCGAACAGTCTGAGGCAGGTTGCGCTAATCTGAGAATATCGATTCTGGATATTACAGACGGAGCAGCTAAAGCTCAACCTGTACAAACAAGAGTTAAAGAGGAGGCCGCCTTAAACGGAGCTGTCCGGCCCGAGTTTTGTTACAATACCGACCTCGGCAAGCTTCCACATCAAGTCACTACTCTATCAGACTGGATCGTTGTCGCCGGATTACCCCTTGACTGGTTAATGCTTCCTCGCAAAGGTCAAAGAAATCTGCAGTTCGAGATATCAGTACTGGCCGTCGATAGTGGTCAGGAACTTGCCTGTGCCAAGAGCACTTTGACGTACGAAAGTCATACACCCGGCTATATGGATGTACGCGAAAACATTGAACGAACGAAAACACTCACTGTAGCATTGGCGTTTATTGTTAGCGCAGCCGATGGCAAACTGTATGACTGCGAGATCAAACTGATAAAAAACTGGGCAAGAGACAACCTTATCGAAAGCTCAGAACATGTTCCACGTATAGCTAATCACAAACTCGATAAGGCGTTGGATAAAACCATTGCTTTCTTCCGCGAGGGTTATCAGCTCAATGCCTATGAAATTTGCAGAGAGGTGGCTGAAATCGCACCTGTTGCCCAGCGCTATGACATCCTCGATCTTTGCCTGCATGTAGCACAAGCTAATGGCTCTGTTGCAGCCGAAGAAATAACTCTCCTGAAAAACATAGCAGACTGGCTCGAAATTGATGCCGACAGGTTTCGTCTTATGATGGAAAAAATTCTGCCGATCGACATGCACGAAATTAAAGATGTCGATACTTTTCTCGGGATCACTTCAGACATGAGCAATGAGAAAACTCGGAAGCACCTTAATAAAGAATACAGCAAGTGGAACTCGCGGGTGACGAATTCCGATCCACATATTCAAACCCAGGCGGACCAGATGCTCAGGCTTATTGCAGAAGCAAGATCCCAATATATCACAAAATAAAATACCCTCTTATAATAAGACATCTCCAATTAGCAATCCTGCAAATTACCCATATTTACATTCGGTAATCCTGGCTGATTTTCAAAGATTAAGACATATTACAGCATCTATTGCCAGTGGTCGGCAAATACGTTATCATTATCGCCATGAAAGCTGCCAATAAGTTAACTTTTATGGTAATTCTTGTAGTTGGTTTGTGCGTGATTCTTATTGCCATGCTGATCGGCCTGACCAAATCCGTCGATGAGGAAACACTCACAGTTGAAGCACCGCCGGCACGTCAAGAGTATATCAACCGAGATACGGAATACGAGATACAAGATGCAAACTGGCCGATGTTTCGTGGCGGACAAAGACTGTTAGGCAGAGCATCCGGAACCTTACCTGATTCGCTATCGCTTATCTGGAAATTGAAGACGGACGGTCGAATCAAGTCATCACCGGCAATCGTCGATGACCTTGTCTATATAGGTTCGTCCGATGCAAACGTTTATTCTATCGATTTGAAAACCGGAGACAAAATCTGGGCATATAAAACCGATGATGCCGTTGAGGCGACACCTTGTGTAGTTGAAGAGACGGTCTTCATAGGCTCATCAGGCGGTTTTCTTTATGCGCTTGAGACAAAAAATGGAACGCTTAGTTGGAAGTACGAAACTCAAGGGCAGATTCTCGGAGCCGCCAACTGGACACAATCGCCGGATGGTACAAACACATGGATACTCGTAGGCAGTTACGATAATATACTGCATTGCGTCGATTCAATAACCGGCAAAGCTATATGGACATACGAAACAGATAACTATATCAACGGCTCACCGGCAATAGACGAGCAAAAGACCGTCTTTGGCGGCTGCGATGCGTTAATTCATGTGGTGTCTCTGGCAACGGGCAGCAAAGTAACTCAAATTGACAGCGGCTCATTCATTGCAGCTTCTGCAGCATTTGTCGATGGGCAAGTATACGTTGGTAATTACGATAACGCATTTATCAAAGCCGATATTACTACCGGTAAAATATTATGGAAATATACAGACAGCGATTCGGCTTTTTTTTCCTCACCAGCAATCGGCGAGAATGTTGTTGTATTAGGAGGACGTGACAACCTTGTGCACTGTGTTGGTCGTGATAACGGCAAAGCAATCTGGACATTTCAGACATTAGGTGAAGTTGACAGCTCGCCGGTTATCTGTGACGATAAGGTGGTTTTTGGGTCGGAAGACGGGCGATTTTATATGGTAAGACTTTCAGATGGAAGCGAAGTTTGGTCTTATGAAATCGGCCAGCCTATTACTTCTTCGCCGGCCGTGGCTAAAGGAATGGTTGTCGTTGGCTGTGACGATGGTTATGTGTACGCATTCGGCGCCGGGCAACAAAATTGAGGCATAGATTTATGAGGATAGCTCAAATTACACCGAGCGCCGGGGACAGCTTCTATTGTGAGAATTGCCTGCGTGATGCCAACCTGGTAACAGCGATGATTAACCTGGGACATGATGTCTCGATGATTCCCCTTTATTTACCGCTGCAGGTTGAGCAGGACACTGGTGCCGATCAACTGCCCATTTTTTTCGGCGGGATCAATGTATACCTTCAACAGAAATCGTCTTTTTTTCGAAAAACCCCCCGCTGGCTCGACCGCTTGTTCGATTCACCAAAACTCTTAAGCTGGATTAGCCGCAAGGCAAGCATGACAAGTTCGAAAGATTTGGGCGAGACAACAATCTCAATGTTACAAGGCGAACACGGCAGACAAACCAAAGAGCTGGACAGACTTATCGAATGGTTGTCTGAACAGGACAACAAACCTGACATCGTGTGTCTGTCCAATGTTCTTCTGGTGGGACTTACCAAATCTATCAAGCAAAAACTCAACGTGCCGGTGGTCTGTCTGCTTCAGGACGAAGATGGATTCCTGGATGGATTGCCATCACCATATTCCGAACAGGCCTGGCAGATAATCTCAGAACGAGCTTCTGATATAGATGCGCATATCGTGGTAAGTAAGTACTACGCGGAAGTAATGCACAAAAAACTGGGACTTAATCCTGAGCGTGTACATGTCGTATATACTGGTATATCGTTAGAGGGATACGAGCCGGAGCAATCCTGCCCTGAAATACCTACCATTGGTTATCTTTCACGACAATGTCCTGATAAAGGTCTGGACACGTTGGTTGATGCCTTTATAAACCTGAAGAAAAATAAGAAGCTAAGAAATACACGACTTCGCATAACCGGCGGCAAGACTGTCGATGACAAAGCATTCATAAATCAAATACAACAAAAGTTAAGCTCTTGTGGCCTTATTGATGATGTGGAGTTCTTAGATGATTTTGATTCCAATGCCAAACTTTCCTTCCTGCGTACACTTTCGGTACTTTCGGTGCCGGAAAAGCAGCCCGTAGCTTATGGATTGTACGTGCTCGAAGCCCTTGCAGCCGGTGTGCCGGTTGTAGAGCCGGAAAGTGGCGTATTTCCGGAGTTGTTGGAAATGACCGGCGGGGGGCTGCTTTGTGAGCCTAATAATGCCGAAGCTTTGACCGATGCGCTAAAATCACTATTACTTAAGCCGGAATATGCACAAAAACTCGGAAAAAAGGGCAGAAAGGTGGTTTTTGAAAAATTCAATATTGACCAAACTGCACGGGATTTAATGCGTATATACGAGGGAATCACGTAATAACCTCTATAAGGACAATTATGCTTGAGCTTGTAAACGTGGCAAAAAGCTACGAATCGCCCGGAAAACAGCAGGGCGTTTCAGTTTTAAAGAATATAACACTGAAAATCGAAAAAGGCCAGTCTCTGGTGATAGTAGGGCCTTCGGGCTGTGGTAAAAGCACGCTACTCAATATAATTGGTACCCTGGATCGTCCGACTGCTGGACAGGTACTTTTTGACGGCAGAGACCTTTCTAAACTGGACGATACTGAACTTGCGGAAATCCGTAACCATCAAATCGGCTTCGTTTTTCAGTTACATCATCTTTTACCGCAATGCACTGTGCTTGAAAATGTAATAGTACCAACGCTCGCAAGCAAAATCCGTCCTTCGAAAAAAGAGATTCATAAAAGGGCAACCGATTTGCTGGAACGAGTCGGCCTTAAAGATTTGTTACTGCATCGACCTTCTGAACTATCAGGAGGACAACGCCAGCGTGTGGCGGTTGTCAGAGCTTTGATTAACAAGCCCAAGCTTCTGCTGGCCGACGAGCCGACCGGCTCACTGGATAGAGATGCCGCGGAAACAATTGCAGATTTACTGGTCGAACTCAACCACAGCGAGCAGGTTACATTGATTGTCGTGACACACTCGCTCAGCATCGCCAAACGCATCGGACATGTGATGGAACTGAACGATGGCTTATTAAGATAATAAAACTCACCTGAAAGAAGGAGCTGAATGTTTAACCTTACATTTCTCGCTGGATTGGAGTTGTAAATGAGTTTGTTCGGACTCGCTAAAAAAAGTCTTGGCTTCT
>CAZQXE010000243.1:0-4493 GCA_964597115.1 uncultured Pirellulales bacterium
TGGGCAAGCTTGGCTAACTTTCTGTATTGTGGATCAGCAGCTTCACCAAATTCTTTGACGAGTTCATTGAGTTTGTCTTCCAGGTTTGTCTCGTCCATCGTATTTATCTCCTCTCGAACGTAGTTCCTTTTCAAATCACCCTTATTTGCAGAGTACCCCCGAAGCCTCTGTATATCAATATATCAATTATTAATATAGCAAAATTCGTACCTTCACATTTTAGAACCCGCCCGATGGTTAACTTGCAGGAATGTTCCTATAATAAAGCGTATCTGAGTGATTCCACAAGGTGTCGTATAGTTATTATCCCAATATACGGACAGAAACGGCTATTTGGATTAAAACTTTACGTTGCGGAAAATCAACAATATGTCTTTGCAGGTTTTTTCTTACTGTATATAACGGCCGTATTGAGAAATAGTTAGATAGGCGTTGCGTATTGTCAACGTAGCCGTTGTTCAATATCACCAATCATGCTCTTTTAAGCAGAAAAACCAGACTTTTATCCGGAAAATTGCTTTTACTTATCGGTCTTTTACAGGTGAATAACAGGACTGCAGTTTGCGTAGCGAAAAGCAAACAGGTACGTCAAGCCGGAACCATAATACTTGACGTTAATATTTCAGGTATTGTATATGAGAGAAAGTTTTCCTGACTCATGAGTGGGCAATTCGTTATTACATCGCACACAATCAATTCGAGCCAGACCTCGCTTCTTTCCACATACCGGGCATCTGATAATCGGTGTATGATTCAGGGCAAGATATGTCATTAAACCTGCCAGATTGAACAAACCAACAAAAATCAGCCAAAAGGCAAATCTGAGCAAAGAGGTTCGCCGCGGCCAGCCATGCCAAAACACAAAGACCATAATAAGGGCACTTGAAATCCGGTTTATAACACCTCCATGTGGACCGAAATCTAACATAAACCGCATTAAGTCATTGAAGATATTATTCCTACTCCGAGAGCCATAAGTCGGAGAAGACCAAAATATTCTATGTAAAGAATGTATGATTAAATCATATAAAGGAGGGGAAAATTGGCTTACTGAACGATGAACTAAAGGCCTGGAATCTCTTATTTTGATCGAAGGCTCGGATAGGGGAGGGTTGACGTATTTATATTGATTTACCAATTCAAGTTCACCGTTATTATTTACTTTATAAAGCTCTATCCAAGAGTTCCATGATTTGGTCCGAGATTCCTGCACCCATTTATCAATTACCTTTTGAGAGCTGTTAATACCCGGGAAAGACGGCATGTCACTGCCGTAATTACGCACAAATATTTCCTCTTTTGTGGCGATAAATGATGGGCTGCGCAAGTTGAATTTAAGTTGTTGTTCAGATTCTCTTAATATCAAATGATGCTTATCATCTGTTGTTTGACAGTGAATCAAAGGTCGGTACTTGTTTGGATCAAAATATTCTTGATCATCCGATTTAGCATCTATCCAGGAGTGAAGATTTATTCTTCGAATATCTGAATCGGTACTTTCAAAAATCGTTTCTACTTCTTGTTTTTCAAAATCGATTTGATAGATACTTTTTTGCGTTTGCAAAAGCAATTTCGGATTGTATGAATCAAAAGGGCTCCATGCAGTAAATTGCCTGAATTCTCCGAGCTGTTTTACTTTGGATTTTGACTCTGTAAAGCCGTTCGAACCGATGTAACCAATATTGTTACCTTTGGTATCGAAACCTTTAAAATACTGTGCACCTGGATTATAACGCCAAATCTGTTTGATTTTACCATCCGATCCAACTGGTATCTCAATATACTGGGAAAAACCAGGTGTAATCATTTGTGTTCGCTTTAATTCCTGCTGTGAGAAGATCTTTCTATAACTTATAGATTGCCGGTTCCAGGAAAGGTATTCATAAGGTTTTTGATCGCCGCGACCTTCCCAGAGCAGGTTGTCGTTGACGTCATATATACGTACTTTCTCAGACGGATTTCTCTGGCCAGATATATGTTCCACTCTGTCGATTAGGTGAATTGTTCCGTCGGGTAAAAACTCTTTTGCCGATCTTCTTATTCTATTAATTCGTTCTTCCTCTTGACTGAGTTCTGCTTCTGATTTGTCTTCGGCTGTGAAGTATTTTCTGCGGGCGTAACTTCGCTCTATTTCAATACAAATACCCTGCAGTATCGAAAGTGTAATAAGAATGATTAAAACAGTCATAAATACTTTGACCGGCTTTGCGATGTATTGAAATTTGTTTCGTAGTTTCATATTTCTACTCCACGATTAAAATTCTCTGCTCAGAAATGTCTGAATAATTTGTGATAGTAAGATGGCCGCGCTTACAATCAAAGCAACCAGCAGTCCGGTAAGTGTCCACATACTAAGTGTTACTAAGATAGCAGCTACAAATGCAACGCCGAATATCTTCGTAGTGTACCATTTGGCGGTATTAAGACCCGATAGTGCAGTTCCCAGATAGGCCACAAATCCTAGGATTATGAAAATCCAGCCCTCGACAAAAACTCTAAACGTTGGTGGTAATGCGAAGAACTCCGGCCGGGTGATATACCAGTAAATACCGATCCATACAGGAACTATGGAGATAATGAAAGCTATCGATGCTGCAGTCAGCTTAGCGGTAAGTATCGTGTTTCTGCTGACCGAGCGATGGATTAAAAAAGGCCAGGTCCTTGTGAAATTAGGTATCCAGAACTGTCGAACACCGAGAACAAGACCGAGCCCGATAGATAAAAAAAGCAGCCATGGGCCGACTTCATGCATTGTCGGATAATAAGTAATACTATAGGAACTTATGACAGTGCCGGGCGATAGACGTGAATATCGATAGTTATAGTTTTCGTTGTAAGTCTCTGTTTGTAGAAGAACACTGGTAACGGCAATAAATACAATCGCCGCTAAAAGCATCCACGGCAGGCACTCATGAAGTTCTTTGCGGAGCAGTGTTAAGAATCTCATTTTATCTTTCCTCCCACTGGAATAATTTTTTATGATTGGCCGGGGCGGTAAATTCGATGAACTGGTCTTCAAGATTCATTTGGATTATGTCATAATTTTCCGCACCGGCCGAGTTTGCCCATTCGGCGATTTTTTTATCGTCGGTGCCGACTAATGTCAGTTCAAGCTGTTTATTGATGCGTTTGCAATGCAGGACACCTTCGATATCGATCTTCTCAGGAACCGAATCGATAAAGCTGAAGATAACTTTCTTAACTGCTTCTCGAAACTGCTCAAGCGAGCAGTTTGCTCTTAATACGCCTTTGTCAATGACCAATATCCGTTCGGATACCCTTTCGACGTCGCCGAGAATATGGCTTGAGAAAAGGACCGTTCTACCCTGGCGCATAATAAGCTCAATCATACCCTGTAAGAACTGGCGTCTTATCGCTGCATCGAGTCCGAGTGTGGGGTCATCCATTATCAGCAGCTCCGGATTCGGCGAGAGGGCAAGAGCTAATGAAACCTGCGCTCTTTGGCCGTTCGAAAGGTGTTTTATCTTTTTCTTTTTCGGCAGTTCAAAGTATTCAAGCATATCGGCGAAAAACTTGTCATCCCACTGGTTTGGGAAAAACGCCCGCTGAAATTTCTCTAATCCGGCGATACTCATCCACCGAAACAGCCGATGACCTTCCGTTACATAACCTATACGCTGTCTTATTGCAGGCGTTAGCTCTGATGAATCACAACCAAGTAATTTTGATGAACCCGCGGTGGGATTTAGCAGTCCTAACATTAACTTGATAGCAGTGGTTTTTCCCGCTCCGTTTCGGCCTACAAAACCACATATACAACCGCGTGGTATTTTTAAATCCAGGTGGTCTACGGCGAGAGTGCTGCCGTAATACTTTGTAAGGCCTTCTGTTTCCAACACTATCTCATTCATTTTTCTTTTTCCTGTTTTTTGGTTTACTTCTGAATTTTTTCAGTCTGTTTTCAAACATTGCTATTAAATCCTCGGTATCAATCCCCAAATTCAAACCCCGCGTGATGATAGTGTCCATTCTCTCGGCAAGTATATTTAAATCTGCAGAGTCTTTTTTATGCAGCTTGGGATCTCTGACGAATGTGCCGGAGCCTGTCTTGGTAGTTACCAGCCCGGCCTGTTCCAATTTGCTGTAAGCCCGGGCAACCGTATTGGGATTTATTACTAATTCAGCGGCGAGTTTTCTGACCGCAGGCAGCTTATCGCCGCTTGACAATTCACCCCTTGCGATAGCCTTGCTTATTTGCTCGGCAACCTGAATATAAATAGGTTCGCTCGATCCCGGTAGTATTTGTATCCACAAAGGCATTTAGGTCTTTTCCTTATTTTTACGTTGTTCTTCCAGTTCTGAAAAGTCTGCTGTTAAGTCAATTGTATTAAGACTATTAATACATTTTGTACTATTGGGTGCAAATTGACAAGCAAATTCTGAAAAAAAAGTAATTTTTTTTCGTGAGTGCGGTTTGTCTCAATCCTGTTCGGCACAAGGATTGCGGTGTGCTTTATGGGGGGAGAATTGCC
>CAZQXE010000244.1:0-4491 GCA_964597115.1 uncultured Pirellulales bacterium
GAAAAACAAAGCCAAACAAAGCCAATCTATTCGTTATGCGTACTGCGTGATGCGTTATGCGAAAGGAATTTGAAAACACAGCCGCCATGAATATACAACTTCTCTGGGATATGGGCTTTTTGAGCGAATTAAGGTAAGCAATTGAAATTTTAGCTTTAAAAATATTTGACAACGGGTGGGAATTCGCTAAAATGCTTCTTTTCAAGTAGTTTATGAGAGTATTTATATGAAGAGCTTCATGGCAAAGAAAAATCAGGTCGAGCAGAAATGGCTGCTCGTAGATGCCGCCGGGGCGGTTCTGGGCCGAATGGCTGCGAAAATCGCGCCTATGCTTATGGGTAAAACCAAGCCCACGTATACGCCGCACGTCGATACAGGTGATTATGTTGTAGTGGTGAATGCGGAGAAAATAAGGGTCACCGGCAAAAAAGCCCAGATGAAAGAATATGACTATTACACTCATTACCCTGGCGGGCACAAATTCGTCAGCTTTGCCGATATGATGGCGAGGAAGCCCGAGAAGGTAGTTGAATTAGCGGTCAGGCGGATGCTGCCGAAGAACAAGCTCGGCAGACAAATGTTGAAAAAATTGAAAGTTTATCGCGGTCAGGAGCATGAGCACCAGGCCCAACAACCACAAAAAGTAGAGATATTTTAACTGTTCCAATCTTGCATTCTGCTGTGAGATAAGGGACTTAAGGAAGAAAATAAATTATGGCAGAAACTGATAATCCAACCGCCGAAGTTAATATAGGTTCTGCGGCAGGACCACAGCCGGCAGCGAAACCGGCTAAGAAATCGGCCGACAAGGGCGGCTTCTACTGGGGCACCGGCAGACGAAAAAGTTCTGTTGCGCGTGTGAGAATCAAGCCCGGCAGCGGCAAGTTGATTGTTAATAAAAAGCAACTCGACGATTTCTTCAAAAGAGAACAGGACAGAAAAGCTGTACTGGCTCCTCTGAAAACTGTTGATGTGGAAAATGCATTCGATATTTTTATCAACGTTAAAGGCGGTGGAACCACCGGACAGGCGGGTGCGTCGCTATTGGGGATTGCCAGAGCTTTGAGAAACTATGATGAAAGCTATGTCCAGGCGCTGCGGGACGGTGGGCATCTTACCCGCGACCCAAGGATGGTCGAGAGGAAAAAGCCCGGACAGGCCGGTGCAAGAAAGAGATTCCAATTCTCGAAGCGTTAATTTGCGAATATATCCAGATAAGTACAACAGCCGCCGAGAAAAATTCTTAGCGGCTTTTTTTAATTAAGAGGAAAAGATATGATACGAGTTGCGATAATAGGAGCCAGCGGATATACCGGTGCCGAATCGATAGAGATTATTCTGCGGCACAGCGAAGCCGAACTGACTTATTTGACAGCTTTGCCGGAAGAATGTGGAGCAGTGGAGGATGTCTTTCCGCAATTTAAGGGTCGGTGCAGTTTGACGATTGAGCCGTTGGACCTTGGTAAACTATCCGATCTGGCTGATGTTGTCCTTTGCTGTTTGCCGCATAAGGTCTCTATGGGATTCGTGCCCAAACTGTTGGACGCAGGGTTGAAAGTAATCGATTTCAGCGCGGACTATCGGCTCAAAGATGTGAAAGTTTATGAAAAATATTATGTCAAGCATACCGATACAGAGAATCTAAAGCACGCGGCATTCGGGCTACCTGAACTTTTCCGTAACCGGATAAAGGGTGCGAAACTTGTTGCTAATCCCGGCTGTTATCCAACCGGAGCTGCGCTTGCCATCGCTCCCCTTCTTAAAGAAAATCTGGTTGAGACGGACGTGATTATCGTCAACGCTGTAACAGGTACGTCGGGAGCAGGGATGAAACCTTCGAGCAAGTTCCATTTTCCCAATATGAATGAGAATTTTTTTCCCTATGGTATTGGCACGCATCGGCACATGCCGGAGATAGAGCAAATTGCAAGCGAAGTTGCAGGAAAGAAGGTGACTGTGTTGTTCCAGCCGCACGTGGGATCTTTTGACAGGGGAATTCTCTCGACGGTTTATTGCCAGCCCAAAGAAAATATCAGCGACGAAACACTATTGAAGTTGTATCAGAATTTTTTCGAAGCTGAACCTTTTGTGCAGATATGCAAAAACGCCCCTGCAGTCAAAGACGTAGCCGGCACAAACTATTGCCATATCTTTGTAACTTGCGTTAAAGGTAGAGTTGTCTGTTTTTCTGCGATTGACAATCTTGTTAAAGGTGCATCCGGCCAGGCAATTCAAAACATGAACATTATCTTCGGTCTCGAAGAAACTTTGGGGTTGTCGTAGGAGCTTTGGTGGCGAGCGGGATATTAAAGATTGCGACGTGCCAATTTGCCGTTGGGGCTTCAGTAAAACGAAACTCGCGGGTGATTTGTGAGTTGTTGCGCAAAGCTGAAAAAGCTAAAGCTGACGTCGTTCATTTCTCCGAGTGTGCCCTTAGCGGTTATGTGGGCACGGACTTTCCGAACTTCGATGGATACGATTGGGACCTTCTTAGGGCGGAGACGCAGAAGGTTATGGCACTTGCGGCTGAACTTGGCCTTTGGATTGTTTTGGGTAGTACGCATAGATTAACTGAGCCGAATAAGCCGCATAACAGTTTGTACCTTATAAATCCGAACGGTAAAATCGTTGATCGCTATGATAAAAGATTCTGTACGACGGGCGATTTACGACGGCTAACGCCGGGTGACAAATTCGCGAACTTTACCATTAACGGTGTTAAATGCTCGTTGCTGATATGTTTTGATTTGCGGTTTCCGGAGATTTATCGTGAGCTTTACAAAGAGGGCGTGAACTGCATTTTTCAGTCGTTCTACAACGCCCGGCAAAAAGGTCCGAGTGTTCATACGTACATTATGCGACAGACGATGCAATGCCGAGCAGCGACGAATTATTTCTGGATTAGCATGGCAAATTCGAGCGGATATTATGCTCCGTATCCATCGTGTTTTATTAGACCGGATGGTAAAATCGTCCGCCAGCTTAGGGCAAATCGTCCCGGACTAATGGTTAATACTGTCGATCTTGACAGAAAATATTACGACCCAATGGCTGATTTCAGAGATTTGGCGGCAGCAGGAAAACTTGGCAATCAGTTAAAAACTATAAAAGATCCACGCTCAACAAATAGAAATATTCTTTAACAAGGCACAAGATGGCAAATAATACTATTACTTCACCAAAGGGATTTTTAACGGCGTCGATGGCGTGTGGAATTAAAAAATCGGGCAATACTGATTTGGGCTTACTTGTTTGTCCGAGCGGAGCTACGGCGGCAGCGGTTTTTACAACAAACAAAATCGTCTCGGCGGCAGTGCAGGTCAGCAAAAAGCACATAAAAAGCCAAAAGATTTATGCTGTCGTGGTTAATTCCGGCAATGCCAATGCATGTACCGGAAAGTTGGGAATCAAGAACGCTATAAAAATGTGTAGCGAAACAGCCGGACAAATTGAAGAAGACCCACACAGCGTTTTGGTAGCTTCAACCGGAATTATCGGAGAGCAACTGCCGATCAATAAAATTACTTCCGGAATTTCCAAAGCAGCAACGAAACTCTCGGCTTCTTCCAAAGCGGGCCTGGATTTTGCAAAGGCGATAATGACGACTGACACCAGGCAAAAACAGGCGGTGATTCGGCTGAAAATTTCCGGTGCCGAAGTTGTTATAGCCGGTACGGTCAAAGGTGCAGGTATGATTGCACCGAATATGGCAACGACACTTTGCTTTATTACTACCGATGTTGCTATAAGCAAGCCCCTGTTGGGCAAGGCATTGAAAGCTGCTATAGGCAATTCGCTAAACAAATTGACGGTGGATGGCCATCAGAGCACCAATGACACCGCTATTATCCTTGCTTCCGGCCTGGCGGGGAATCGACTGATAGTGAGCGTGTGTCCGAGGTATAAAAAGTTCGCCAATGCGCTGGGGCAGGTTTGCGACGACCTCGCCAGGCAGATGGCTCTTGATGCCGAAGGAGCAACACGGATGTTTAAGGTAGTTGTCAAAGGAGCAGCTACAAAGGCGGATGCAGCGAAAGCCAGCAGGGCGATAGCCGATTATCCGCTGATAAAATGTGCAATACACGGCGGGGATCCCAACTGGGGCAGAATTATCTGTGCCGTTGGCTCGGCGGGCGTGAAGTTGAATCCGGATAAACTTACCTGCAAACTCGGGCCAATAACGGTTTTCAAAAACGGAGCCCCGAGTAAATTCGACACGAAAAAGGCAAGCAGGGTCGTCTCACAAACCGAACATACAATTACGGTGGATTTGGGTGCAGGCAAGATGGATGACTTTTGCTACGGCTGCGATTTAAGTGCCGAGTACGTGAGAATCAACGCCGATTACCATACATAATCTATTTGCTCTTTAATGGCTTGTGCGTTTGTGTATTTTGTGTAAAATGCACCTTTTCTTACGCCCGTTATCGGCTTATGCGGGGTGTAGCTCAGCTTGGCTAGAGCGCCTGCTTTGGGAGCAGGAGGCCGTAG
>CAZQXE010000245.1:0-4416 GCA_964597115.1 uncultured Pirellulales bacterium
AATAAATTTTTCTTAACACGACATTTCTTGACCAACTCTCTGGCCTGAACCACAGATATTGAACTCTTTCTGCAATCAATGAGTGTGAATAAAAATGATAATCGGTCTTTCGTAAGAGCTTTTCCTTAGGTCAGCGCTTTGACTAACGAAGGAATTCATATTTCGTATAGTGCTTAATCTGTGACGTTATTCCAGAAGCCATCTGTATTTCACACCAATAGATTTCAGCTCCAATTCCGAGATACTCCTGGTAATCGGCATCACAGGATTAACGAAGTAGTAGTCTTTAGGCGGAACCATGAGTGAACTACCTGTCTTGCCAACAGCAGGTATTTGAATAACAGAGAAGGTTTACAATCGTAAGAAATATGAACTCAGCAGAATGACCAATGGATTGATTGTCCTTTGGTCTGATCGTACATCAGAAAGCTGTCGAGTACTTATTATAACCAATCCGTCACGGGCAATCGTTCAATTGCCTGACGTAGTACCGGATCAACATTTGTATAGATGTCATTCGTCAATTGAGGCGTGGAGTGTTCCAAAAGCCTTTGAGTCACTGCAGTCGACACACCCCGCTGGGCTAAGAGGGACGCGAATGTCTTCCGCAGATCGTGGAACTTCAATTCAGGAAATCCGGCCTTGCGACGTATCACCTTCCACTTCTTCGGTGAGAATCGGTCTGCAAAAAGCGATTCCTGTCTATCTGGAAGAGAAGCGACGTAGTTGGAAAGTTCTGTCGTGATCTGTTCAGGAACAGGGCGTTCTGCCATCGCCTTCTTCGCTTTGCGGTTCCGAGTCGTGATGGTATTCCGGTCGAAGTGGATATCTCCAATCCGTATGGCTTCAATGTCGCCGCGACGAAGCCCTGTCGTTACTGCCAGCAAGACTCTTAATCGCAAAGTTGGGTACTTGGACACCAGCTTGATCAGATCCCGCACCTGTCGGGGGAACAAAGCAGTCACGGGTTTCTGTGCCACCTTGATCTTCTTGACCTCCAGATCAGATGCAACATAGCGATTCTTCGCTGCCCAGTTGAGGAACGCACTTATGTTTCTTATGTCCTTGTTCAGCGTGTTCTTTGCCACTTCCTTGTCTCGTACTAGTATGAATTCATCCAGACTCTGCTGTGTGACGTGCCTTGATGAACTCGATCCAATTAATCGCTCGTAATGACGCAGGGTCAAAAGCGACTCGTAGATCGATGCATCCTGGAGTCCCTCTACTTTTTTGGCGTAGAGGTACTCATCAACCATTTGCCGCCAGTCGATATCGACAGTGCCTGTGAATACATCGGAATTGAGTTGAGTGTATTTGATATGCCAAAAGTGCTCGGCTAGCGATTTATTAGGCAGCGCCTTCGCTTTTCTTTTGCCTCCTTCATACCAACCGACCCACCAACCTTTAATATTCTTTCTCTTATATACCCATGGTTTTCTCATAGTGTCCATTGTATCGGCAGTTCTTGCGGTTGAGGTCATTAGCAAGGCAAATCGATGTGATAGAGGGAGTCAGATTGGAGACATGCGCAAACATGAGAGGATCATACCTGCTGCATATACCTGCTATACAATAAGTTATAGATAAGGATTACGGAAGGACATCGGATCAAATGTCCGATTTCCACATACCCACAACATTGAGGAGGTTTCAGAGAGCGCTCATGTTCAAGAACGTAGCAACTCTCACTAAGATTCCTCATAATTTCAGCAGAAATACCACCATTTTCTGGAAAATTTCACATTTGACTATTTAGCTAATTTTCTGGGATTTCTTACACAGAGACATTCCTTATTTTGCCTCGTTTTCTTCACACTTGTGCCCAAATCTGAAATCGGGCCCCCTAAAAATCTATATAAAAATCTTGAAAAAGTGAGAGTTTATATTCAAGCTAGACCTTTGTACAAGTGACTCAAAAATCTGCTCGTGGAAATAATTTTTTATAATTCTGTAAAACGGACATTGAATCCGAGAGTCCAAACTCGTCGAAAAACAGCGTGCCTTGCCAGCCAATATCCAAACTTTTGGTACGAGGCCGTTAGGAGAAATTACTCTGGTTACATCTTGCTATCCGGAAGTCTATTTTGTGCCAATTTTGTGCCAGTTTCAGTCCCAAAACAGTCCCAGAACCAGTTGCAAAACAGTCTCAAAACAGTTCATAAGTCCTTTTTCCACAAAGATTAAGTCTGTTATTCACAATAGGTTACAAAACGCTGGATTCGGCTTGGGAAGCTGACATTCTACCACTGAATTACGCCCGCAAAAGCGTCATACTTCTTTCAGTAGTAAGTCTATATGACTTGCCGGACTTTTGTCAAATAGAATTGTAGAATTTCAATCGCCTGAACCTGTCACGTTCTCAGCCTCGACATACCTCGGGTCGGAATAAATCGTCGCTCCATATTCGTCGCAAACTCTGATTGTCCAGTAAGTGGTCTCGAACGGAAATGCGGTTATTACCTGTTCCGGCGGACTGGTTGTATCAGAAACGACGTAATCCAAGCAATCAGGGGCTGCACCAAACAGAAGCTGATAACTGACAGCACTCTCGTTGATCTCGCAACTAAATACCGCCCCATCGGCACCCACGACGGCTCCATCTTCAGGACCAATAAGCGCCGCCGCTTCCGGTATTCGAGCGGGATATAAAGATTGGTCACTGAAATTCAGAGAATCCGTAAGGGAGTCCCACTCAAAGTAATAGCTATCAGTATCAGGTGCCAATCTAAGATTCTTTCCCGGTCCTGCAACTGAAATATAATAACCGGCCGTAACTCCTTCATTGTAGATGTCCCCACCGAGCCAGCTAAGAGGATCAGGTGATTGTTCATACCAGGTCACCGGAGTAGAATGTGTAGCTGGCGGTGCCGGAAATCGAATATTCAATGTCCCGGAATAGAATCTTCCGTGCGTTGCAAAATAATTATCAATCCAGCACGCTTCAGAATCCACACCGCTGGCAAGAAATTCATCTATATCGTTAGTAAAATCCCGACAGGCTGCATCCAGGAAAGTGACACGATTTACCGCATAGCGAGCATCTGCATAAGTTTCGTTAATATGAACAGCGACATCTATTGCCGGCATATTACCGGTACTGTATCCCATCGTCTGGATTAGCTGTGTATAATTCGGTGCTACATTTGACAGGTGTACAATAAGCGCATCACCATATTTGTAGTACGGCGAACCATAAGAATGTACAGTAAGGAAGTTCACTTTGTCATACCAACCAGAAGTCTGAGAAAAACTCATACCCACGCCCGTATTACAATCACCACCGCTGAAAGCTACTATTGTCGGCTTGTCCGAGTTAAAGGGAGGATTTGCCTGAATCAGGTAATTATTTCCAAAATCAGGTACGATTACTACTTCCACTGCATCCGACTCACTAGTCAGGTCACCATCGCTGACGGTTAATTCAAACCCACATCGTTGAACCTCGTTTGTCTGAGCGAATCCGTCGATCATAGGCGTTGCGGTGTTTTCGTTAGTAATATTGACTGTCGGGCCGGACGTCTGCTGCCACTGATAGGTAAGGTTGCCATAACCATCCGGATCGTAAGAGCCTGTACCAGAGAGAAAGACAGGATCCTGGGCGGCGTATCGAGGCAGCCCTGCATCCGATACCGGAGCACGGTTACCTATTACAATACCGACAACATCAGGCTCGCTGTTGTTTCGGCCGTTATTCAATACTAATTCAAACACGTACACTCCGAATTCCGAAGGGACAAAGCTGGGCTTAACTACATACTCACTACTTAATTCAACATCTGGTCCGGCTATTTGCCTCCAGCGATAAGAAAAAGTACTGCCACCCGGATCATAAGAACCGCTGCCATCAAGGGTGACAACAGGCGGGATTACACTCATCGACTGGTCCGGCCCGGCGTCAGCAATCGGCGCAATGCTTCTGACAACTATCATTACATCATCGGGCCGACTCATACCCTCGCCATCGCTTACTACCAGCTCGAACCGATATTCATCTTCGATTGTAGGTGTAAATGTGGGATGCATGCTGCAGGGATTGGTTAGCTCAACTGCCGGCCCGACAAGCTGATCCCACTCATATATAAGAACAATATTCGGGTCAAAAACAAAGCTGCGGCTGCCGTCGAGAGTGACTAACCGATCAAGCTCTACATATTGGTCGGGGCCGGCATTGGCAACAGGTTTGACATATCCGACATACTCGTCCGCCCCTATATCAATTATCAATGCATAGACACGTGGCTCTCCGTCAATGTCGGTTTGTCCCGGCTCTGGAACAAATCCCGGGTCACCGGCACTTATGCACGGAGAGTCCGATTGCAAATGATAATCGTTACCCTGCGGATTGACAAAGACCGGATCTATGGAGATATTTCCATTCTCCCCCGTTTGATCACTCGAGCCATCAAAACTTAATTC
>CAZQXE010000246.1:0-1750 GCA_964597115.1 uncultured Pirellulales bacterium
TTATTAGAGGGAATCGCTTCTTTTTTTCTGGTTTGCGATAGATTTTACTCCGTTTTAATACTAAATTTCCGTGATGTGCCGGACGAAATCGGCCAGAAACTCAGAAATTACCAATATAATGGCTAAGAAAAGGAAAGGCAAAGTGAAAACTTTGGCAAAGTTAATAATGTTGTTGGCGGTGCTGGCGATTTGTATGCCGGCTTATGGACAAGGAGACCTTGAGATTCTCATCTATGCCCAGACCCACAATTGTTGGGAAGCCTGGGAAGTAGAAGATAATGGATTTGATTGGAGAATCAATAAGGAACATATCACGGGATTTCTCGTGCTCATGGTCGTGTATGATTCTGAGACCGGTGAGATTATTGCTATCGAAGACGCAGAACAAATAGAATACTGGAGAGATGGGCGGGATAAGTGGTATGAGCAATTTGATGAAGGATTCATCATTGAAAGGGTTGATGTTGGTGATGAAGTCATTTGGGTTCTTGAACAATTGGATGGAGATTCAGAACCAAACCCCTGGGGTGGGATGCTGATGATCAGGGGCAGAGCCAGAGATATGAATATTGGTTTGGGCAGAGATGAGAAAAGAGAGGTTGCCCGGGTGCTGAACGGCTATATCCTGTATATCGATTTGGGTATGGGCATCGAAAAGTCAATGTGTACGATGTCAATAAGATTATTAAAGAGATGGACCGGATTAGCTAATGAGTATTTTGAAGCATATAAGGCAGCGGGGGGAGTAGGCTTTGACTATGACCCATTCGTGTGGGCAATTGGTGGCCCGGAGGGTGACGATACTTATGGTATCGTCAAAGCATGGCTTATAAGAAGAGGCTACGAAGAAACTATACCGGATTAGCTCAGAGAAATTAGATTAATCGGTTTTAAGGTGTTTGTAAAAGTCTAAAGGGTGATTCCTTCTTTGCATATGAAGTGTACATCCTAAAAAAATTGTCTTTTTCGTTTGACTTGTGCTGGACGGTTTGATAATGGTGTTGTTTGCTCTTTGAAAAATGATAATCCGACGACAGGTCCTGAGGCCCCGGCTTTGGGATACTCAAATGGGAACGCGGTTAAAATCCGCGGCGGTCGCGCCGCTGTGAGCATCTGTTCCGGCTTTTAAAGTTGGAAATCCGAGAAACATTTTGCCACTATCCATTAGCTAAATTTGTACTGGATGGGAAGGCGTTTCGAGGTAAGACGCGAGTCAGAAAACCTGCCTGTAGTTGGTTACGCTTTTTTTAGTGTTCTCGCGATTTGGGACGCAGGTGTAGCTTTACGAACCGATTTTCATTTGCTGTAGTTCGGTTTGAGCTGAAATGATTAAGAGAAAAACCGCCGTTCCTCTCGTGGGATCGGCGGTTTTTTTATTTGAACGCCCTCGCGATTGTCCGTAAGAGACGCCTTACGGCGGGGCCGGATAAAACGGAAGGAGACAAATGACATGGTAATAACAACGTTCTGTTTACGCTAAGTTTCGTTGGTATTGATTAAGGAACAAAACAAAGAAGATAAAGAAGTCCTGAGAAATTACGGAAAATTATTGGGACCGGAGGTGAAAAAATTATGAGTTCGATAAGATTGAGAGTATTTGGAAATCTGATTTGTCAGATTATTATTTTAACGGGAGTGAAAGTTGCAAGTGCCGGCATCGTTGATTTTGAAGACTTGTCTTTACCGGCCGAATCCTATTGGAACGGTTCGGACGGCTCGGGCGGTTTTACCAGCGGAAAGGCCTGGTTTG
>CAZQXE010000246.1:1850-4400 GCA_964597115.1 uncultured Pirellulales bacterium
TATTGGAACGGTTCGGACGGCTCGGGCGGTTTTACCAGCGGAAAGGCCTGGTTTGCTAATAATTATGATTCTGCCTGGGATTCATGGGACGGCTTTTCCTATTCGAATATGTCAGATGTTACAACAGCCGGATTAGCCGGTCAGTACAATGCTATTGCAGGGGCGGGTCAGGGCGGTTCGGCCAACTACGCTGTTTGTAATGTCGGCTGGGCTGAGCCGCCTACGATCACATTGAACTTACCCCATATAGTTGATGGTCTGTATGTAACGAATTGCAACTATACCTTTTACTCAATGCTCGATGGAGATCTCTTTGCGAAGAAATTCGGCGGCAACAGCGGCAATGACCCTGACTTTCTCGTGCTGACTATCACCGGTAAAGATATTAACGATGCGGTGGCCGGTTCGGTCGATTTCTATTTAGCCGACTTCCGCTTTGAGGATAATAGCGCCGATTATATTATCGAGACGTGGGAATATGTCGATTTGAGTTCGCTTGGTGTTGTCAAGAGTCTGGAATTCGCCTTAAGCTCCAGTGACACAGGAGACTGGGGCATGAATACTCCATCATATTTTGCGCTTGATACCATCATGGGCGAATCTGTGACCGTTTATTTCGTGCCTTATACCGAATCCGGAGTAAACGGCTATATAGATCCCAACAACGGGTGGTTTCATGCCGATCCACGGGACTCCAACGCGGTCCTTAATCCGATATTCAGGGGCTGGGCGACCGGTTTTCATGACTACCAGCCCGCCGACGAAGTGTGGTCCGGGCCCGCAGTCTTTAATGACGCAACGAAAGCCCTTGGACCTGTCACCGGTGACAGCGTAGGAGATATTGTCAGCCTTGGTGATTTGGACCTGAGTGAAATAGAACAGGGCTTGCAGCCGGGCCGGATAATCCTGACGTTCGGCGATCCGTGTAATCCCGGTGATCCTGATGCGATCAGGGATGTAAAGGGTTATGATTTTGTGGTGTTTGAGAATGCTTTCCTGTCGCTTCACGGCACGCAGGGAGGTTCTGTCAGCGGGCAGATGCTCGCCGAGCTGGCGTATGTAGAGGTCTCCTCCAACGGCATTGATTTTGTCAGGTTCGATTCGGTGTCACTGACTTCTGAGTCGACAGGACCTTATGGAACCATTGAGATCGGTAATGTGCACAATCTGGCCGGTAAACATCCCAATGCTAACGGTGTCTGTACCGGCACACCTTTTGACTTGCAGGAGATTGCAAACGACCCTAACGTTGTCTCGAGCCTTGTCGATATCAACGATATAAAATATGTGCGTATAATCGACATCCCGGGCAGCGGAGATTTTAACGACAATGCAACGATGCAAATCAATCCCAATACCTGGCCCGACCTGGGTGGCTATGAAAGCGCTCATCCGATCTACGATGCGTGGCTAACCTGGGGTTCGGGCGGATTTGATTTGGAAGCCGTGGGTGTTCTCAAAGAACAACAGCTCAGTGCTGACATTGATTTGAACGGTATAGTTGACGAGTTCGATTTAGCTCTGCTCGACTCGGCCTGGAACACTCATTTCGGCCAGCCCGGCTGGATAGGCAGATGCGATCTGGCGGAGCCGAAAGACCTGTTCATTGACGATTCCGATCTTGAAGTGTTGAATTCTCAATGGCTTCAAACAGAACAGTGGCGCTATTAAAAAAAGTTGGATTTAGTTATATGCGTAATAAAAAACAAAAAGCCTTTACCCTGATTGAGCTGCTGGTAGTAATCTCGGTCATTGCCATGCTGATGGCCATTTTGATGCCGGCGTTTGCAGCGGCAAGATTCGGGACCCAGGCTTTGGTCTGCAAATCCAATCTTCGTCAGCTTTTGATAGCAAGCATCAGCTATGCCACTGAAAACGACGGCTTTTTAGTTCCGGCTGCCAGTGATATGTGGGACACTGCAGGTTTGCGTCGCTGGCACGGCCGAAGAGATTCTCTTGATGAGCCATTCAATCCGCTCCGAGGACCTTTAGCGGGGTATCTGGCGGATGGAAAAGTCAAAGAGTGTGCTGCAAAAGTGGATTTTGTAAAGGGACAGGATTGGAACGTGAATTTTGAGCAGGGTTGTGGCGGTTACGGCTACAACATGACTTATATAGGCAGCCGGCTCTGGCAAAGTCGTGCTGACAGTGTACAAACCTGGAAAGAAGCTTACATGAAGACTACCCGTATAACGGAGATTGCGGCGCCCGGCAAGACACTGATGTTCGCCGATACGGCAATGGCTAATGATGAGCGGTCTTTAATCGAGTACTCATTTGCCGAGCCGCCCTTTACTGTTTACGACGGCCGGCCCGTGACAAGCTTTTATATGTCACCGTCTATCAATTTTCGTCACGGGACTCGTGCAAATATCGGCTGGGCCGATAGCCACGTTGACTCGCGGCAAATGGCAGGTTATGACGGAAATAATGTCTATAGTATCTACTCGGCTGATATGAAATTAGGCTGGTTCAGGCCGAAAGATAACACGCCGTTTGATTTGGAATAGGAAACTCAAGTCAGACGATAAGATATTTAACAATCAATTA
>CAZQXE010000247.1:0-4382 GCA_964597115.1 uncultured Pirellulales bacterium
TTGTCTTCAAGGCCAGCACAAACTGATTGACAAAATCCTCCGCTGAAAGATATAGCCAATTAGTTTGGGGTCGCTTTTCGCACACTGCATTGCATATCCCTTGCAGCAGATGTGTTTTACCGACCCCGTATCCTCCGTGAATAAACAGCGGATTAAAAGGGCTTTTCTGCTCGTTAACTACAGCCTTGGCGGCATTGTAGGCCAGCTCATTCGAAGAGCCGACAACGAATGTCTCCATGCTGAGTTTGAGTTTTTTCTTGCGATGACCGCCCGGTGTGAGCCTTTTTTGGTCTCTGTGAAGTCGGGACTGACTGTGAGCACCATTCATTTTTGCTACAGCGGACGCTTGTGAGTCCAGTTGAGTTCGCCTCTGGTGGCCGGAGAGTTCCGGATCGATAGTGAAGGTAATCTTTGGATTTGTGCCGGTAACCTGCCGGACTGCCTGGCTGATTTCGTTGAGAAAATGGTTCTCGATCCAGTTTGCGATGAAGAGGTTTGGTACGCCGACCTTCAAATATCCGCCGGCGAGTGTTAGCTTTGTCGAGTTCTTAAACCAGATTCGGAACTTCTGCGATCCGACTTTCTCGGCAAGAGCTTCTTTAATAACACTTATCTGGTCTTCCGTAGAGTGGGTTGTCTCATCCGTGATTGTGCTCTGCATCGATACTCTCCCCTGCTTAGGGTTCATATTTGCGAGGCCCTCATCCGGTACAAATTAAGTTAATGTCGGCACTTAACCGGTACAGAATAAGATTCCATTCTTCTTAGAATAAATATCAAAACTGGTAAGTTGGCTATTATTGGACAACGAAAGAACAAATCAATCAATTGCGTTTTAGGTATTTTTTTTTCCACCTGGCGGAGGTTACTGTCGGAATTGACTTTGCGCATGAAAAAAATTTGTTCTTAACAGGTTTTACACATCATAAGTTTGTTTTGTGGAAAAGCTGTGGATTGAATTTGAAATGAGAGATCCAGACACAAAGACGATGTGTTGGAGAACCACCTGGGCTGGACTGAATACATCTTTAATTTTTGTTTGCAGATGTGCTTTTTCAGAGTGCGCCCACGCCGGTTAAAACTGTCCGTAGAACTTTCGAACACTCACGATAAACACGAAATTCCTTTGCGTATTGGAAAGATCGTTTCTAAGACTGTCACGGCTTGATGTCCGTTGTAGCATATCTGGTCATCGCTATTGTTCCGGTTCTGGCTACGTTTTTGATGCCATAAGGCCTGCAAACATTGATAAAAGCCTCAATCTTATCCTCAGGGCCGCTGACTTCAACCATGACAAACTTCTGGCCTATATCTACTACTTTGCCCTTGAACATTTCTATCAGTGAAAGAATCTCGGGCCGTTTTTCCTGCGGGGCCGAAATAGCTATTAGCATCAAATCGCGTGCTACTACCGGCTGGCTAACGAAATCCTGAACCTTAACAACCGGAACGAGCTTTGCCAGTTGCTTTCGGACCTGTTCGAGGACTCTGTCATCGCCGATAACGACGATAGTCATACGGCTTAGCGCCGGGTCCTCGGTTCTGCCGACTACGAGAGAATCAATATTAAACGCCCGAGCTGCAAACATACCTGCGACGTGAGCCAGGACTCCGGGCTTATTTTCAACTAATGCGCTTATTATATGCTTCATGTTTCGCACCTCGATTCTTGGTTTGCGAATCCCGCGATAAATCGTGGGATTTTTCTTATGCCATACTTTCCAGTATCTCCAGCCCGTCCATCTCATTGATGCTCTTGCCGGCCGGTACCATTGGCCAGACATTTTCTTCTCGTTCGACTTTAAAATCAACTACGCAAGGCTGCTTCTCTTTCAACATTTGCTTGATAGCCTTTGGAACATCGGTTTTCTTTTCGACAGTTATACCAACTGCACCAAGAGCATGTGCAAGTGCCTGGTAATCCGGGTTTTTAAGATAGCTCTTCGAGTACCGTTTGCCATAGAAAAGTTCCTGCCATTGTCGAACCATTCCCATGTACCCGTTGTTCAGGATGCAGACTTTTATTGGCAGCTGGTGCTCAACCGCCGTGGATAGCTCAGTCATAGTCATATTAAAACTATGATCCCCGTCGATATCGATAACCAGCTCGTCTGGCTTGGCTATTTGCGCACCAATAGCCGCCGGCAGGCCGAATCCCATTGTGCCCAGACCACCGGAGCTTATAAGCTGCCTGGGTTTGATGAATTTATAAAACTGAGCAGCCCACATTTGATTTTGTCCGACACCCGTAGTTATGATCGCTTCGTTTTTTGTCTGTTGGCAAATCTCTTCAATAACATACTGCGGCTTAATCGTCGATGAGTTCTGATCGTACCGGAAAGGAAACTTACTCTTCCACTCGGCGATTTTCTTGAACCAGGATTTTCGTTCGCAGTGCTCCACTTCTTTGATCATCGCATTGAGTATCTCCTTTGCATCGCCAACGACGGGTATATCCACACGAACATTCTTAGATATGCTTGCCGGATCGATATCGACATGGATTATTTTTGCGTTTGGAGCAAAGGTTGCGAGCTTGCCGGTAATCCTGTCGTCAAATCGAGCGCCGATGGCAATAAGCAAATCACACTCCTGGACCGCGTAGTTTGCATAAGCTGAGCCGTGCATGCCGAGCATATCAAGTGATTCCGGCTTTCTCTGGTCGTAACTGCCCAGTCCTAAAAGCGTCATAGTTACCGGCAGATTGGCTTTTTCCGCCAGCGCTCTTAGTTCTTCAGTTGCATTGGCGCTGATAACACCGCCGCCGACGTAGAGAACCGGGCGTTCTGACTTATTTATCGCCTTGGCAGCCGTTGATATTTGTCTGGCATGTCCTTTTGTCGAGATCCGATAGCCGGGCAGTTTCATCTCAGTCGAGCTGTCAGCAGCGCATTTGGCAACCGAAACGTCAACCGGCATATCAATCAGTACCGGGCCGGGCCGACCGGTCGAGGCGATATGAAACGCCTCCCGAATGATACGCGCGACATCTTTAACGTCCTTGAGAATACAGTTGTATTTTGTGATCGGGCGGGTGATGCCGGTAGTGTCTGCTTCCTGAAACGCATCGTTGCCGATCAACTCTGTACGAACCTGACCCGTCAACGCAACAACGGGAATCGAATCCATCATCGCCGTAGCAAGACCGGTAACCAGGTTGCATGCACCCGGACCGCTGGTCGCAACGATTACACCGACTTTCCCGCTGGCACGTGCATAGGCATCAGCCATGTGGCACCCGCCCTGTTCATGACGCGGAATTATAAGGTTGATTGGCGCATCGTACAATCTGTCGAATAGAGGCAGTACCACGCCGCCGGTATAACCGAACATTGTCTCGACACCCTGTTCGATAAGCGTATCGACGATGATTTGCGCACCTGTTTTAACGGTGGATCTGGCGGTTTGGCGAGCCGAAGTGCGGGTCCTGGAATTCATTTTTGTTCCTTTCCTGATAAACGTTAAGCAGGTTCCTTTTCAATAGGGCTAAATAAGGAACCCTTTTGTTATTCCGGG
Organism: uncultured Pirellulales bacterium; assembly: GCA_964597115.1. GTDB lineage: Bacteria > Planctomycetota > Phycisphaerae > Sedimentisphaerales > Anaerobacaceae > CAZQXE01. The sequence goes on from CAZQXE010000247.1 coordinate 3,517, forward strand.
AAACTATGGCTTCATGGGACCCCTCCGGCGATTTAATCATTTCCGCACTAAGAAATGACCCAATCAACCGAAGATTCTAAACCCTGCCATAATTCCGTAACCATCCCGAGTCTTCGGGATGTCTCAGGGTTGTATTTCCGTGTCTTCACGCAAATACGAAGTAATTATACATCAACACCCGTCCTCTGTCAATCATTTTCGGCAAAATAAATGGCCGACAATAAGAATTTTTGCGTTTTTGTTGTACGAATTCATTTTCATACCGTTCGGAAGAAACCTCTGGCCAAAGGCCGGATTTCTGCTATAATAATGAACAAATGAGTTTTTTGGAGATTTGTTATGTGCGATAAATGCGGTTGCAGCGAAGCTAGTACTGAAAAAAGCTTTGAAGAAAAGGTTAAAGATACAATCGAGACCGTGCGAGCGGCCCTGCAGAGCCACGGCGGCGATGTTGAGTTTATCGGAATAGATGAGGACAATACCGTCAGGGTCAAGCTCCAGGGTGCCTGCCAGGGCTGTCCCGGTGCTGCAATGACGATGAAATTGGGGATTGAGAGAATTCTGAAGGAAAAGCTACCGGAAGTCAAAGAAGTCGTCGCGGTAGACTAAAGGACTATTTCTACCGGCCACAGACGCCGTCCTGAGCGAAGTCGAAGGAGAGCACAGAGTACTCAGAGAAATAGTCAATTTATGGTTTAGCCATATTCAATATCGAAGATCCGGCTTTCCTTGGACGGAATCAATAGTCAATAATCAATAGTAAATCGTCAATCGTAAGCTTCCCACCAAAGATGCGGATAGCTCTGACCTTCATCAATCCACCAGATGTCTTCGGCGCCGTTTGCTATTTCGTTCACAAAGTCCCA
>CAZQXE010000248.1:0-4369 GCA_964597115.1 uncultured Pirellulales bacterium
ATTTGAAAAAACAAAGCCAATTTTTGAAAGGGTAAAATGACGTTAAGTCAATATTTACAATGGTTTATGGAGATTTTAACGGATGAAGGCAGCGAAAAAACAAAGCCAATTCAAACCCAATCCTTCGACGAGCTCAGGACAAGTTTATCCCCCAGGGAAAACAATTTATCCCCAAGGGAAGACAATCCTTCAATCCCGATCCACACCTGTGGCGGGGCCAGGATGGCCAGGCTCATAAATCGGGCCTCACCTGTGGCGGGGCCATGACAAGTTTTTGGCGGATTATCTGGCTGACGAATTGCGGTTTTGAGACATTAATCCCCATTCGAAATACCAAGGTCGTATTTTGTCAGTATGGACTCGAACTTGAAGCCAGCCTGGGTGATATTTTCTTCAGCCCCCTGTTTGCGGTCGATTACGCAGACGATTTTTTCAACCTTTGCACCCGCCTCGATTATGATTTTGGCAGCTTCGAGAACCTGGCCGCCGGTCGTGGCGATGTCCTCAACAAGCAGAACTACATCGCCGGCCTTCAAAACGCCCTCAACCAATTTGCCGGTGCCGTACCCTTTTTTACTATTGCGAATTATAATCCACTTCTTGCCTGTTGCCATTGCAGTAGCTGCAGCCAGAGCCACGCCGCCCAACTCAGCCCCGGCTATCAGTGTGACATCGTCAGAAATATACCCGGCAAACTCTTCACCCAGCGCTTTGAGTATGTCCGGGCAGGTCTCGAAAAGATACTTGTCGAGATAGTATTTGCTTTTCTTTCCGCTGCGGAGGACAAAATCGCCTTCCAGATAAGCCGTTTCTTTGATACGCTTTATAAGTTCTTCTCTGGTCATAATATAAGTTACCTATGAATGAAACAAAAAGGGTAATACGCATCCTGTGATGAACCTGCCGGCATCAGAGCACAAAAATGAGACGCTCTCCGCAATATCCTGCGGTGAGATATTGGCACGCTTTTGCCATGCTGGGCCATGGTCGCACTGTTCAACAGCTTCAGCTAAGCTTTCGATCGCAGGCACAGGACCCGGGCCAATAATATTGACAGTTACACCGTTGCGCCAGGCTTCATCACGCGACTGGAGCAACGCATGTGTTCTGGCAGCCTTGCCAACATTGTAAGAATATGCCGGCGAGTCGTACGGTGGTAATAGTGAAATACCAATTACCCTTCCCCAGTTCCGCTCATACATTTGAGGCAGAACCAGCGGCATCAAATGGAAGAAAGGCGCGACCTCACGCTGAACGTCCTCTATTGCAGCGGATGAGTCGAGCTTGTTGACAGGTTCCGGATGCCAGCCTGCTCCAGGATTGACGATGCAAATATCAATCCGGCCAAAATGCTCAATAGCTGTGTCCACTAAATCTCTGCATGCATCGGCTTGAAATACATCAGCTTTTACAGCAATTGCATTACCGGAACGACTTTCGATGTGATTGACTACAGCCTGTGCCTCGTCTTTACTCGTACGATAATTAATAACGACTTTCGCACCTTCACGGGCCAGTGTTAGCGCGATGCTGCGTCCCATACCATTACTGGCAGAACCCGTTACTAAAGCTACTTTGTCTTTCAACCTCATCTTGTTCTTTAAACGTTCAGTTCCACTTTTCGATTGAGTCCTGTGCGGTATCTTCTGCAGATCGGCGTTACAACGCTTTTGACGAATTCATCAACCTGCTGTGGCGCTCTGCCGACGTAACTTTTCGGGTCCAGCACTTTTTCAAAGTCTACTTTACTAAAAGCAACGTCCGCTCTTAGTCGGCCGATCAAATCATTGGGCCTGCCGAACCTTTTCACCTGCGCCGCGGCAGCGTGTGAATGAAGCCTTATCTTCTCATGCAATTCCTGCCTGTTCCCGCCGGCTTTAACCCCTGCCATAAGGATATTTTCGGTAGCCATAAACGGCAGCTCCGCCTCTATTCGTGCTGCGATAACCTTCGGATAAACGACAAGACCGTCCGTAACATTGATGAGGATTTCCAAAATACCGTCCACCGCCAAAAAAGCCTCCGGAATCACAATCCTCTTGTTGGCTGAATCGTCAAGCGTTCTTTCGAGCCATTGCTCGGAAGCAGTCATCAGCGGGCTGGAGGCGAGGCTCAACACGAATCTGCTCAGGGCGGTTGCCCTCTCGCAGCGCATCGGATTTCTCTTATAAGCCATCGATGAAGAGCCGATTTGCGTTTTTTCAAAAGGCTCTTCAATCTCTTTTAAATTTGCGAGCAGCCGAATATCATTGCAAAACTTATGAGCGGATTGGGCAACCGAAGCTAAGCTGTTGACGACAAGAGCGTCGATTTTTCGCTGATACGTCTGGCCGGTAACCGCACAGATATTTTTAAAACCAAACGCAACGGCGACTGCTTTGTCGAGCTGCTTGACCTTGCTGTGATTGCCGTCGAAAAGCGCCAGAAAAGAAGCCTGCGTGCCGGTCGTGCCTTTGACTCCTCGAAAGGGCAGTGTATCGAGGCGATGCTCTATTTCCTGCAGGTCCATTACAAACTCATAGCACCACAACGATGCCCTTTTTCCGACGGTAGTCAACTGTGCCGGCTGATAGTGCGTAAAACCCAGTGTGGCCAACGAGCGATGCTTCTTTGCAAACTTGCTCAGCAGATTTATCACCGCTGCCAGCTTGGCTGCGATTATCTGCATCGCCTCCCGCATAATTATCAAATCGGCATTGTCACCAATATAGCAGCTTGCAGCACCGAGGTGGATTATCGACGCGGCCTTTGGTGCCACTTTGGCAAAGGTGTGGACATGTGCCATAACATCGTGGCGGAATTGTTTCTCGTAGCGGGCAGCCTTCTTGAAATCAATGTCGTCAAGACGCCTGGCCATTTGCCTAATCTGGCTTTGTTTTATATCCAGGCCGAGTTTATTTTGCGCCCTGGCAAGCTCCAGCCAGAGCCTGCGCCATGTGCTGAATTTTTTATGTGCCCCGAAAAGCTCGGCCATTTCTCTCGAAGCATTTCTCTCAACAAGCGGACTTGTATACAGCTCTTTATTTTCTGCCATTCTTTATCCTCAAGTTCATCTTGAATTTATCTTTGCTTGGCGTTCGGAAAGCAAATTTTCAATTTCAGCAATATCTTCCTGAGAGAGATTCCAATCTCCTGCAGGAGCGGTTTCTTTAATTTGTTCCGGCCTTCGCGCTCCCACGATTGCTGCGGTAATTTCAGGCCGACGAAGTACCCAGCTAACAGCCAACTGGGCGCATGTCTTGCCGTTGCGCCCGGCAATTTTCTTCAGGCGCTCAACAAGCTCCATGGTGGCGCTAAATCGCGGCTCATGAAATTCGGGATTTCTTCTTCGATGGTCGTCTATTGGCAAACCCGCGAGTCTTTCTGCGCTGAATTTTCCCGTAAGCAGACCCCTTTGCATGGGGCTGTATACAACAACGCCGATATTATTTCGAGCGCAATAATCCAGAAGCTCATCCTCAGCTTCACGATGGAGCATGCTGTAGGGCGGCTGAAGCGAATCGACCGGGCGAATCTTTTGCACGCGCTTGATTTGCTCGACGTTGAAATTCGAGACGCCGAGGTATCGTACCTTGCCTTCATCGGCGAGCCTGGCCATTTCCTCCCAGCCCTCTTCGACGTCTTCATCGGGATCGGGCCAGTGCATCTGATACAGGTCTATACCATCAATTCCGAGTCTCTTTAAGCTGTTGTGACATTCCTTGCGGACGCTGTCTCTTTTCAGGCACGTTACCTTTTCTTTTTTTTTGTTCCACAATATCCCGCACTTGGTTGCGATTATCGGTTTGTGGCTGGTTTGTTTCAGGGCCTTCGCGACGAGCTGCTCGGAATTGCCGTTACCATAAGCAGGGGCAGTGTCTATCCAGTTGATACCAAGCTCCAGCGCAGCCAGAATCGCCGCGACCGCCTCATCATCGTCCTGCAGCCCCCAGCCGAACTGCCACGGCCCACCTATCGCCCATGTACCTAATCCGACAGTGGTTAATTCCAAATCTGTATTTCCCAAACTTCGCTTTTGCATTATCCATTTCCTGAATTTCGATAGCTGCTAAATAGCATATTACGATGTTGACTGTTTATCAATACTTTTGTACTTTTATCTGACTGTTTGTTCTGCTTTCTGTGAAATTATTAAGCCTGTTTTAGGTTACGGATAGGAATGCTTATGAAAAAGGGTAACTTGACTCAGCGTGTTCTTTTGGGCCTGTTGTTGATTCTGCTGTCGGTCTTTTTTTACGCATTACACTATGCCATTTTCAGAGATTCTCATCACATCTTTATTTATTTGTTGGGTGATATTGCTTTTGTTTTTACAGAAGTGCTGCTTGTTACACTAATTATACATCACCTATTGAGTGAGAGAGAAAAG
>CAZQXE010000249.1:0-4365 GCA_964597115.1 uncultured Pirellulales bacterium
TTTCTCCATACGCTTGCGCTCGGTGATGTCCCAAAAAATGCCTAATACTCCAACGATATTACCCTGCTCATCTCTGACAGGTGTTTTGACTGTATGGACAATCAATTCTCGTCCTTGCAGAACCGCTTTTTCCTCAACTTCTTTTGTCTGTTCCGATTCTATAATTCCTTTATCATCTGCTCTATATTTTTCAGCCAATTCTTTAGAGAAGAAATCGTAGTCTGTTTTTCCAACAATTTCGTCAGGTTCGATATACAAATCATCGGCGTAATTCTGATTGCAGGACACATAAGCTGACTTCCTGTCTTTGAGGAATATCCTCTGAGGAAGATTCTCGAGAAGTGTTCTATGCTTAATCTCACTCTGCTGTAGCGCGCCCTCTGCCTTCTTGCGCTCGGTGATGTCGGTCCAATATCCTATGATTTCGAGTGGATTGCCTTTCTCATCTCGGATAAGTTTCAACTCATCGAACATCCATCTATAAGATCCATCCTTGGACAGGAAACGGTATTCATATTTATGATATCCCTTTTGAAATATAACCGATATGCTATCGAGAACGCGGTCTCTATCCTCCGGATGTATATGATCAATCCAAAAAGACGAATTCTCGACAAAGTCTTTTGGTTTATATCCTGTTAGCGAAACGACATTTTCAGATATAAAGGTTGCTCCATAATCACCCGATTTTTTGCAGGTATATATAACTGCAGGACTGGACGCAACCAAATACTGCAACCGAAGATCACGCCTCAGCATTTCTTGCTCTGCCCGTTTGATCTCTGTGATGTCTTGACCAAAAGATTGAAACAAAACGGCACGGCTTTGCTCGTCAAAAATTACGCGATTAGTCCATCGCTGCCAACGAACCTGACCATCCGAAAAAGTAACTTTATGCTCATGCGTCAACAATGGTGAATCAACGGTCAGTGACAGAATATTGTCCAGAACAGCTTTTCTGTCTTCCATCGGAATCAAAGATGTGAACTTGCTGCCGATCAGTTCTTCACTGGTCTTGCCAAAATAATCACAGTAAGCAACATTGACAAAAGTAATCTCACCATCCGGCAGAAAACTGCATATCAATCCAGGCGAGTCCTCGACCACCGAACGGTATCGCTCTTCACTTTGGCGCAACTCCTCTTCTACTTTCTTTCGTTCGGTGATTCCCAGACCGTAAATGTTAACGAAGTCAGCTTCTCTTACTGGAGCAAACGTAAGTGCATAAACTATATCCCCACACTCAACTTCGTAGTGCTGAGGCTTGCCTGTAGCCAACGCCTCTGAGATGAATTCATACTGATTCTCCGGTAATGCTTGTCCAACTTGGCATCTCCAAAGCTCCATTAAGTGAGAGCTTGATTTATTTGCATAGAGGACAGTTCCGTCCCTGGCGATTCGTAGCACAGGATTCGGATTCTCTTCCGGGAACTTTGCCAGCTTACTTATTTCCTCGATAGCCTTTCTGCGTTCGGTGATGTCTCTGAAAACACCCATCAGGTATGTCTTTCCAGCGAATGTTATCGGAAATGAATTGATATCGGCATAGAAAACAGAGCCATCTTTCCTCTTGACCGGTATATCTTTTGCGAGCGTTAACTCTCCTTTAATTTGCTTTTCAAACTGTTCGATGACATAGGATAAGTTTTCCTCGGGATGGATATCCATAACTCCAACGTCTTTGATTTCGTTTTCATTATAACCCAGCATTTGGCAAATTACTTTGTTGCCCATATATAATTTTCTGCTCTCCACATCCACCAAAAGTATTCCGTCAGCAGCTTTATCGAAAATAACTCTGAAAATTTGTTCAGACTCCCCTGCCTCACCCGAACTTTTCTTAAGCTCAACTTGCTCAGATTGAGCAACATGACTGCGTAACGCTTCCAGGTATCTGTGTAAATCCGCTTTGGTTTTCCGCTTATCTCGCATCATTTTTTCCTTGCCCCCCAAATTCATCGCTCATTTTCCCTTCCCTCATCGCCGTTCAGAGCTACATGTCGATAGCCCTGGCTAAGTTAAGACCAAGCACAAATAGGTACATTTGGTTATATTCTATCTATAAATAGCTGATTGAACCTGAGCAGTCAAGCCCGTATAGCAGGAATTACTATCTCAAGGATCTTGACGGCTATCTTTTTCTACAGAGTGCTTTCTTCGCTGCAAGCCACAGATATGAAATTGTCTTTCTATATCAGTGTCGGCTGCTAATATGCACTCCAGAGATATAATATCTGCGGTGTGCTGAGTTCGTATAGCGTGGTCTTATCGATTTTAAGCAAGTTTGATTTACGGTAGCTCAGATAATCGGTCAAAGAAAAGGGCCTGCGATATTCCACTACCCGGGCCTTATCAATTCCCGCCAGTGACTGAATCAATTCTATTGCCTCATCAAGATAGCCTATATCATCTATCAGCTTTTCCTCAAGCGCTTCCTGTGCACCAAAAATACCGCCATCAGCCAGTTCCCTGACTTGATCTGCTGTTAGTGACGCCTTTCTCCCCTCCGCGACAACATGTAAGAATCTCTCATAGGCAGGTGTGATTACTTTATCTCGCATATACTGAAGCTCTTCCGGCGAAGGTGCTCTGAACGAACTGGGCCAATCTTTCTTTTGGCCGGACTTGATAGTAATCGGCAGGACACCAAGCTTGTCTTCCAGCAACTCCTGAACAACGAAATACAAGCTTATTACTCCTATCGAGCCGGTAATAGTAGTCGGCTCAGCTATGATTTTATCGCACGCAACGGATGTGTAATAGCCACCAGAAGCAGCGACTCCCTGCATAAAAGCCACGACTGGCTTATTCTCCTCATCCCTGAATTTACAGATTTCCTTATAGATTTGGTCACTGGCCGAAATCGTTCCACCTGGCGAATTCACTCGGACAATCAATCCCTTTACTTTATTATCCTGCCGGGCTGCCTTCAACTGCCTGTATACATCGCCGGCCGATTCGCCACGTATGATGCCTTGTACTGTAATGATCGCAATTTTTGTTTTCGAGGGACCTTCCCGTATAACTTCTTCGGTGAGAATGTCCCCTTGTCCTGCCACAAAGACCATAACGATGCCCATCAGCATCAGAAACAATACGACATTAGCCACAACTGATAGCGCCAAGACAATGCCCCAGAATATCCTCCAGCCGGCTCCCTTTCTCCCTGGTTTCCTTATCGGTTTAGTCGCATCCAGACCTGTAATCGGCCCCGGTGGCTGCATAGAACCTGATTGATCATTGTCCTTTTCAAAATCCATAATAAAACCTTTCAAAAAACCGCGAATATTCTAATGCATAAATATTTTGTCGTCAATCAGTAAAGATTACATATACAACCAAGTATTGACCCCCGAACTATTGTATTAAAGGCCAATCATTAGGATAGTCTCTTCTTAAGACTTGACAGTGGCCATCCTGACTTTACAATCACAGCCTATGGCTGATTTGCCACTACGAAAGAAGAAAAAGAGAAAACACAATCCTTTTACAGATTGGCTCGGCTATTTTACGCTGCGGATTCTTGTGGTTTTTCTTTATTTGTTCGATATCGAGACCAATCTGAAAACTGCTTGTTTTCTCGGTCGATTGCTATGGAAATTCTATCACCGCGGTCGAAAGCGGGCCCTGGACAATCTTCGTGCAAGCTTCCCGGAGAAAAGCGAACAATGGATACATCAGACAGGCCAAAGAAGCTTCGAGCATATTGTAATGCTGACGATTGATGTATTGTTTACACCGCGCCTGGTTAAAAAGCATAACTGGCGCGATTACTCCCGGTATAAAAATGTCGAAAGGGCCAAATGGCTGATGCAGCAAGGCCAGGGTCTGTTGATGGTCGCCGCCCATTACGGCAACTTTGAAATTCTCGGGTACCTTCTGGGACTGTTCGGTTTTAGAACATACAGTATCGCCCGACCGTTTGATAACAAATTCATTAACAAGTACCTGTATGGAGTTCGCAAGCGAGTCGGGCAGAAAATAATCGATAAAAAAGGCGCAACCGAACTTATGGAAGAAATCGCCTCAAGCGGTGACACGCTTTGCTTTATTGCCGATCAGGATGCCGGCAGGAAAGGAATATTTGTTGATTTCTTCGGCCGAAAGGCCAGCACTTATAAGAGCATAGGACTGATCGCCATCACACGTAACATACCGATAGCAGTAGGCTACAGCAGGAGAGCTGGTAATCGTTTTTATTTTGAAATCGGCATCAACCGCATCATTTTTCCCGAAGAATGGGCAGAAAAGGAAAATCCTCTGGAGTGGGTTACTGCAGAATATACCAGGGCAATTGAAGAATTCGTACGGGAAGATCCGAGCCAGTACTGGTGGCTGCATCGTAGATGGAAACATCGGCCAAGA
>CAZQXE010000250.1:0-4308 GCA_964597115.1 uncultured Pirellulales bacterium
CAATGTCAAGCGTGACAAGAAAGAGGTTCCGTACATAGGTGAACTTGTTAGCAGACTTCCTTTAGGACCGGAGGACTTCTACGATTTGCAGCCTGGTGAGACATACGTGTCGAGCATAAACTTAGCCGATTTCTATGACTTATCACGCAAGGGTATATATTCAGTCACCTATGCAAATTACTGGTGGCAACCGGATGAAAACGGCAAAGAAACTCTCTTCCTCGTGAAGTCTAACACTGTTGAATTTCAATTGAAGAAAGGTATTAAAATCGAACATAAAGATTTTTAGGAAAAAAAAGGTGTTCAGAATGTGTCCTGTTATTTTTTATACGCGGTCAGATGCTTCGATCCCGATAAACGACATCGGGACTCAACATGACAGACAACAGTAAGGCATCCGTCTTCCGTCCTCGGTCTTCTGTCATCCGGCTTTAGTCAAGTTCCATTGGGAAGTAATTCTTTGCGTTGTTGAAGCAGATGTCTTCGGCCGTTTTGCCGGGCAGGCCTGCATTGTTCGGCTGAGGACATACCTCCTTTTCCAGTGGTGTGTTCTATTTGATTATTATTTACTCATCCTAAACATTTTGCTTTGAACTTTTCTCATAATCGGGTGACGGATAACACAGCGATAGGCCCTGTCCATCATGGGCCGGGTGTTTATATATGCCCGTAGAACGCGTGCGGCAATATCAGCCGCTGATTTTTTCCCCTTAAATGCACGATACGGGAAAAGGATATATTCCTTTTGTATCTGCTTTCTTGAAAATCCGGGCAAGTCGAGCGTCGCTCTTATACGTTCCAGCTCCGGATTTACGATATTATCTTTAATAAGCCCCTGCTTTTTCGCTAAGACGAACAAATCGGTACCGGGATATGGATAAAAAATCGATACATTGGCATGTTCCGGCTCGCATTGGCGAACGCAATCTATCGTTTGCATATAATCGGAATACTCTTCACCGGGCGTGCCAATAAGAACAAACAGGTTCAGGCAGATTCCATATTCCCTTACTATTGTGCAAAAATCAATAAGGTCTGAATTGGAATATATGGGCCGCCTCATGATTTCGTTTCTGACTTGCTCGGAGCCCGACTCGAGTCCGATGTTTATAAAATCGAAATTAGCGCGTTTCAACGCCGCTACAAAGTCACCATTACCGACAATTGCGCGGGTTATTGAGAAGTTCGCTCCGAAGGATATCGGGCGTGTACGAATCCGATTGAAAGCCTCAAGAGCTTTACACAATTTATAGGTGTATTCGAGGTTGATACTGAGTGTTTCGGCTTCCAGGTGTACGCTGGAAATATCGTAACGGTCACAAATGGCAGCCAGCTCCTCCACAACGTTTTCGGGTGATCTATACCTCACATATTTGCCGGTTCCGGTCCTGCGAAGCACATGGTTGGAGCAATAAGCGCATTTGTTGGGACAGCCGCGGCCGACCAGGACAGAGTGCATTCTGTTTTTGTCGACGATAAAATCGTCCCACAGTGAGCGGTCGATAAAAGGAAGGCCGTTCAGGTCCTGTATAAATTCAGCTTTGAGATTTTTCTCGATTGCTCCTGTGTGTCTGTTTTTTATCCACAGATTATTAATTCCCGTCGGTTGGTTCCCGCTTACGAGCTGGTCGACATAGGCCACGATTGATTCTTCACCTTCCCCGATGCAAATCGCATCGAAGTACGGCTCTTGTATCGTTGAATCGGGATTCAATGTGGCGTGGTGACCGCCGATTATTATACACAACTCCGGATTAATATCCTTTACGCACGTGGCGATTTTTCGAATCAACGGATACTGACTCGTGACGGCGGTTAAGCATAAAAGCTGTGGCTTATCGTTTTGTATGATTTCTTTAATACGTGCCAGACTATTGCGATACGGAGTGCAGACCTGAATCCGAACGGTATGGCCCGCTTTTTTCAGGGCCATTGCAATGTAGGAGATACCGAAGGGAACACAGGAGAAAGAAGGAAGGGGTTGGTTTCTCGAAGAGCATTGTTCGACGGAATAAACACATAGTATTTTCATAAAGAAAAAAATATCTCACAATTGAAACGCTCTGTCGCCGGCCGACTTTTAAATTAAACGAATCGTCGGACAAACGCCCGCTGGTTCAGTTTTAATTAATCCAATTCCATTGGGAAATAATTTTTCGCGTTGTTGAAGCAGATGTCCTCGACCGTCTTGCCAAGCAATTCCATATCGTTCGGCAGCAGGCCTGCTTCGACGTCGCTGCCGAGCAAATCACAAAGTATTCTGCGGAAATATTCGTGTCTCGTATACGACAGAAAGCTTCGGGAATCCGTTATCATGCCGATGAATCGGCTAAGCAAACCCATGTTCGAGAGTACGTTCATTTGCTCGGTCATTCCATCCTTTTGGTCGAGGAACCACCACGCTGAGCCGAATTGCATTTTTCCAGCGTCTGGGCCGTCCTGGAAGTTGCCGATCATAGCGGCCATTAAGGCGTTGTCCCGTGGATTGCAGTTGTAGAGAATGGTTTTGGGTAGCGTATTATTCCTGTCCAGTCGGTCAAGGAACTTTGCGAGCGGCCCGGCTATCTCGAAATCACCAATAGAATCATATCCGGTATCCGGTCCGAGTATTTTCAACATCCGTGTGTTGCAATTTCTTAATGTCCCGAGATGAAGCTGCTGGACCCAGCCCGATTCGTAATCCATCAAAGCCAACTCGAACATCATAGCTGATTTGAATTTCAATTGCTCGGACAGATTCAGGTTTTGGCCTCGAAGTATCTTGTCGAAGATTTTCTTCACTTCGCTTTCAGTGTATGGCTCTGCGTAAGCGGTCTCGATGCCGTGGTCGGAAAGACGGCAGCCGTTTGCGTGGAAGTAATGGTGGCGTCTGTGGATAGCCTCAATGTACGAGTGAAAATTGTTTATTTCCATATCGTAGATTGCTGCGAGCTTTTCAATGAATACGTTGAGTCTTTGCAGGTCTTCGACTTCCGTCGCCCTGTCCGGTCGAAAAGCGACATGAACTTTAATCTCGAAGTCGTCTTCTCGAATATATTTGTGGTGCTCCAGAGAATCGAGCGGTCCTTCGGTTGTGCAGACGAGCTTGATATTCATCTTTCGCATTATATTGCGGACGCTGAATTGAGGCGTCCTGAGCATTTCGCTGCACGTTTCGTAGATTTCTTTGGCGGTTTTCGGATTTAAGAGTTTGTCTTTGATACCGAAGGGGTGCCTTAGTTCCAGATGCGTCCAGTGATAGAGCGGATTGCGAAGGCAACAGGGCACGGTTTGGGCCCATTTCTCGAATTTCTCATAATCGCTTTTGTTGCCGGTGATATATTCTTCCGCCACGCCTTTGGTTCTCATCGCCCGCCATTTGTAATGGTCGCCGGAAAGCCATGCCTGGGTCAGGTTGTCGAACCGATGGTCGGCTGCGATTAGTTCGGCGGGCAGGTGACAGTGATAATCGTATATCGGCATTTTCTTCGCGTGTTCGTGGTAAAGGGTGCGGGCGGTTTTGGTTTGAAGTAGAAAGTCTTCCGACATAAATTCAGTCATTTTTTTGTCCTCAAAGATGCTCTGTTTTGCTCCTGCTTATTTGTCCTGGTTATTCGAGTCCGGTTGTTTATGAATAGGTTTTTTAAAATTTGCCATTTGCTGTGCCCAGTCGGAGATCTCGCTTTTTGTTTTCCGTAGACGTTGTGATTCCTGTTTGGGCATCTTTTTTTCTTCCTCGCGGACTTTTCGTATCCAAATCATGTAAGCTATCCAACCAATGGCCAGGGCCGGCAGGGCAATTATCATAAAGATTTTATACATTGTATTATTCCTTTGTTTTGAGCGAAAGCCACGGTAATTTAATCTAAGCCATGAAGCCGACTTGGCATTTTGTGAAATGATACCAGAACCAGCTGACAAGGTCAATATTGCGTATAGTGGGTCAATTTTTGTGAATAAAGCCGTGATTTTTTGAAATATATTTAAAATCTGCCATTTTTTCATTCAACATCCGCTACGTGAGAATCGCCTGTAACTATAAAAGTAGGGCCTAAATGCGCAAATACGGGGCTGTTTTGACGACAGCTCATCCTGAACATACAGGTGCGGTGGGCGCTGGGGGTGTGAGAAAAGGAAGCTTCCGCACCCTCGGCAGCCAATTAAAAGTGAGATATCCGGCCATTTTTTATTAAAAAAGGATTGATTTGCTATTGCGAATCGGCTATATTCCCTCCGTTATAAATTGCTCTGTCGCACGGGGTTGAATATTTTTTTGGGGTCGACAGTATCACGGCGTGGTTGACTCAAGCCTCCGGCAGGGCCAGGTCG
>CAZQXE010000251.1:0-4229 GCA_964597115.1 uncultured Pirellulales bacterium
ACAAAATGGCTAAGCTGGTGGCAAAGTCGATTTTCTCGTTTTGCGTAAGTTCTTTTTGTGTAGTATTTTGAATTGTATCAGGCAACGGTTTGCTAAACCGTCGTAGGGGTGAACGCCTCTACCGGGGGTTCGAATCCCCCCCTCTCCGTTCTTCTGTTCTCAAGCAAAGTGACAACAGCTTTTTTGATTCGTCCGTTAAACTGTATGTCATAACCGGCTACAAAATCCGGCAAAATACTTATCGCCGCAGCATTAAGCTAATGTTTACTCGACCGTGATATCTCCGGGTATCCGCTGTTGTCCTAAGCGGATGGCCGTAGTATATTGCCCCGCTAAAATGTTTCCCAAACTCGGCGGCTATACCCACGCCTACCGAGTATAACGTCTGACGCCATCTCTCGCCAGGAACAGCTTCTTCTATCCTGGATCGGCCGTAATCGATGAAGACCAAGGGAGCAATTTTTCTAATTTCCTGTTTTGCTATAGATTTTTGCTCAATCGCTTCATTATGCCTGACAAGGTCAAACTCATATTGAACTGAAGCCAAAAATCCTCCATCGGCAACAATTTCATATTCCCTATATCCTCTGACCGAGTGCATTCCGCCGAATGAAGTCATTTTTGCTGGTACTAATCTTTCATCAGGTCTTATCCACCTGAAAGAACTTCTTAGCTGCTGAACTTTCCTCTTGTCCAGGTACTGACTATGATTACCCGAAACTGTGTAGATAGAAAAGTCTTGATCCGCATTCATTCGAGCACCTGTTAAAGTATTAGGATTCCAAAATCTCCCCTGGCTGGACCCTCCAATACTCTGAACCTTGTTGAATGCCATAGATGTACTTGACATATCACTATTGCGATGAACATTGAATCCAATACCGAACAAATCCATCCTGACGTGACTTGAAAGGAACTGGGGAAATAATGATGGTTTAATCTTGCTTTCCTCGCGGCTCAGTGACCCGGTAACGTCGAAGAACCATCCTTTTCGTTGTATGATGTTGTAACGCAGGACGCCTCCATAGAAGTTTCCTCTTCCAATGAAATTGAAGGGCCCGGTTCCAGGATTAATATCATACTTGCTGTATCCGTTATAAATGTTAAGACGAAGTCGAGGGCCTGCCACAGGGAAGTCATAACTTCCATAAAGCGAGTAATTCTCATCGAAAGTGGAATCCGGAATCCCCTGACCTATGGCGGTGAATCTGTCGTCGAAGCCGAAAAGGTTGGTATTGATAACACCGATTCTCGGGTTCCACTGCCTGTCATTCGTTCCCGAATTATCTATCTGGATAAAATAATGCCATGGATTCGTTTCATAAACATCATACTGAACATCTAATGTATTAGGCTCAGAACCCGGCGATACGAGTGCGTTTATGTACCTGTCGGGGTCCTGGTTGAGAAGATTGAGTGTATTGTCGAGTGCTCTTTGATTCGTCACCTCACCTTCTCTCACAGGCATCCATTTCTCAAGTGCCGACCGACGAAGAGTACCTTTTTCTACTTCGTTTCGCTCGACGCCGTAAAATTTTGTTGTCACTTCACTGACAATTGCCTCAATAACATTTATTGGTAAAATATCATCCACCAGACTTACGCCATCCTTAATCGAACCTTTCGGCACATACACATATATACCGGAGTAATTATTGTCCTGGTACGCAGACAGTATATATTGTGTGAGACCCTGAATAGTCCTTAGCGAAACCTCTATGGGCTGGCCCGTCTGAGCAACAATATCCCTGATATCTCTCAAGTCGTAAAGGTCCTCCGTTTGTGCTTTCACCAGTGGTGTCCCGGACGCATTATAAACCAGAGGCATCTCACCAAGCAAAACTTCAGTTGATATGAGTGTATTGCCGGTAATGCGGATATCTTTTACGTTCAAACGTCTCGTTGTGTCCTGAGGTAACGTCAGTAGTGCTACTTGTTCCTCTGAGACAGCGTGTCGTATTCTTTTTGGCAGAACCTGCATCGGTGCATTGGCATCCTGACGCCCGGGTACAATTTGACCTATGATTTCGGTGAGCTGCCACAGGTGTTTTAAAATCGGATTTTGTTTTTGATCCGATTCAACCTGGACCGAGGGAGGATACGTTGACTGCTGCGCAATGCACGGCGATGTGAAAACCAACATGCAAAGAAAAATAGCACTTATAACCTTTATTTTCGATTTCATATATAAAGCCCCTTTTCTAAGTAAACACTACTTGCTTGTGTGGCTATCTTAACAACCTTCGGTACAAAAACCAATTCCTTCCTATACAGAATCATTAAAAATCCACACTATGAATTGTCATGATAACACGCATAGGTGTGATTCCAAAATGGACTATATACTCCACTTATTAATAGTACCCACCGCCCATTTTCTTCCTTGGCGCTGCTTCTGAGCTTTCTGCTAATTTACCTCTTTTTCATTGTGTTAATTCTGCCAAGTCTCCACAGCCAACACAATAAAAAATTTAATATTCCTCAAATGCGTAAAATTTTATGTATGAGTTTTCTTGTCGTTATAGGACATATCCAAAGAAAGTGGCTATGCAATATTATTATATTGTTTATTATAGGACATATACAATTCAGAGCTTCTCATTTATCTTTTTTATAAAATTTCCACTTATGTTTTTATGTTAGAAAAGATACATTCTGCCATCCTTTTCGCAAATTAACTTTCTCAGAATCTACTGTGAAAATTCAATCGAATTCTGTTTATGATTTTTTTAGGACGGTTCGTCCCTACACCAATTGTTGGCGTAATTTTTAATTAGTAGTTGAAAAATAAACAAATCCAGCCTTTCCTCAAATGCGATATCAGTACAGATATTATACATAATAGCACAACATGTTCATTTTTTGTGTATAACAAAACCAATTATCTGTATTGATAACGTATTTTTTCTATTTCAAATAGACTGTTTTTTGTTGTATTGCAACCGTTCCCATTAACACATATTTCTGAACACTATGTATCTAAGCTCTTATCAATAATGTTATAAGGATTATTATAACACCTGTCGAATTTTAAACATTCCTGTAATAATCTTCCCAATAAATTTAAATCCTGTATTAGAACGTACTACTTAAGCTGTTATCACCACATCTGAACCGAGTGGGCATGATATCACGACAATTTCGGTATAAAAACCTTATTAATCCGTCCTATAAATGTTGAAAGATTTTCGTTTGTTTTTGCCGATGGACTAAGTGGTCAATTAAACGACAACTTTACTTTTTGGGGCTGAGGGATTTATCCACAGCTTGGTGTGGCTAAGTAAGCAAATCAAAGGAATTATTAATAACATTTCCAACAAGGACTAAAACAATGAAGAACATAAGTAGAATTTCGAAAAAGCTTAATGTTAGAAAGTGCCTCATATACTTTTTAATATACAGCCTGATTTTGAATACTTTACTTCCATCCGCATTCGCTTTGGAAGCCGTCGATGTGATCAATTCAACCGGCATCATCAACAACTCTTGGGGTAACCACACAGTCATAGACACCAACCATGGTGCAATCATCAACTGGAACAATTTCAATACGAGTCAGAGTCAGAGTATTACGTTTAACCAGTACAAGAACGGTAATCTTAGCAGCAATTCCGCTGTTCTAAATCGGATAAGCTCCGGAGGTATTCCAACGCAATTCGACGGTGTTTTGAACGCCAACGGTCGTGTATTTATCGTTAATCCCGCCGGAATTATTTTCGGCCAAGGTTCCTCTATCAATGCCAATCAGTTGATTGCTTCAAGTCTTGACATGACGAATTCAGATTTCTTAAATGAACATTATGAGTTCATAGCAAACACGGATAATATCGGTGCAGTCGTTAACAACGGCAGCATCACAACTGCCGAAGGTATTGCCATGATCGGTAGAAAAGTCCTCAATACCGGAACTATAACAACCGGCCAAGAGGGATTTGTGGTGATGACAGCAGGTGACAAAGTTGTTATTAAAGAACCCAGTAGTAGTATTATCGTTCAAATGGACTCGGTTACTTTACCCGACAACATACATGCAGATGGTATCGGTAATGTTATAAATGAAAGCACAGGGGAAATTATTTCTCCCGCCGGGACAATTGTACTTGCTGCCGGTGACATATTTACGATAGCGATGGAGCTTGATTCCAAAGCGGCAAGGATTGTCAGCGGCATCGGTGTGGTTGAGCAGAATGGTATAATCAATGCTGATGGTATTAACGGCGATGGCGGCA
>CAZQXE010000252.1:0-4224 GCA_964597115.1 uncultured Pirellulales bacterium
CACCAGCGTGACTGTCCTGCTCAACAATCTGGTCATTACCGGCACTGGCAACCGGAGGGTTATTCTCATCCGAAGGAATCCCCTCAGTCACCTTCACGATAGCAAAACTACCCGGGCTGCCAATTGTGGGATACGTTATGTCGCCCTGCTCATCTTCAACTGCCAGCGTTACTATATAGACCCCGGGCTCTTCAAAGACGGCCTGGGGATTTGGTCCTTCCAGTGGCACCGGTACTTCTATCGGCTCTGTGAAGTCCACAATGGGCAGGAACCATTGAAACTTAAGAGCCTCATAATCTCCGTCAGGATCATACGAACCTGTTCCGTCCAGAGTCACCGGCTGCCCAACAGTTGCCTCGTAGGGCCCGCCTGCATCAGCGACTGGTAAGTAATTCTCCGGTTCCGGGCAGGAAACAATAAAGGGTATCCGCCTACCCAGCAACTCTCCATCTTCTCCTCTCGGGGGATATACAATAATGAACGGAAACTCGGCAGCAGCCCATTCCTGAGACGCTGCACTCGATCCACATAACTCGTGAGCTGCAACAAAAACGGCCTCGTACTGGCCTTCCGGCAGGCCATCAGGCAAATAGAACGTGTAATCAAACGAGAGGTCCGGCAATTCAGGCTGAATGCCCCCCAGGACCCACCCGTCTCGTTGGCCATTTATAGAAGCCTCACCTATCATGAAATAGTACAATGGATGGTGATTATCCTCGTAGTAGAAATTGAGCCATCTTTCCAGAGGCTGCTCTGACAATGCGAAACCGCCGTCCCAAAGTTCGGGAACGTCCGGATAGGCAACACGACCATTGACGCGGATTTGAGAACCGGCACTGTAGCAGGAACCATCAATCGAAAAGTGTTCCCCGTACCTCGCCAACGCCGGCAGTATCTCGACCTGTGCCGCAGCCGGTGGAGAATCTTCTATACCATTGTTGAACACAACAGTCGCCGTATATGTGCCGGGTTCCGTGTATTCATGGGTTGCCCCGCTGACTCCGAGAGACCAGTCGTCCCAGTACGAAGACTCGCTCGGAGCGGACCCATCGCCGAAGTCCCATGTCCACTTCCAATCCGCCGTTTCGCCATTGGCCGGATCAATCCCAAGAGCCATCAAGCTAATCTGCGCCCGATTACCCGGCTCGGTGGATGCCGGACCAAGGAACGGCGCAAGGTTCACGATACTGCCGTCTCCTTGTTTGCGGACAATCATAACCGAAGGGAGCTTGGGGTCCTGTGGAGTGGCTGGTTCGATAATGCTGATCTCGATCTCATCTGTGGCTGTCCCCCCGAGGTCGTCTTCCACCGTAAGGATCACAGTGAAGTCACCGGCGGCTGTGTAAACGTGCTCAACAGCGGCGCCTGTCGCTTCCGCGCCGTCGCCAAAATCCCAACGATAAGATACGACCTGACCATCGAAATCGCTCGATGTCAGCCCCGAAAAGGATATGGATATCCCGGTGCCGGCAGATGTTGTGCCAGGCACGGCTCGGGCCTTTGGCAGGAAGTTGGCGGTCTCCTGAGAGGAGACACCGTCCTGCGAGTATTCCAGTTCGAATTTACTGATTTGTCCTGCGCTGGTTTGTCCGCCGAATGTCACGTCCCCTATGTTGAAAAAGAGATTAAACGGCCCGTCACCCGTCCCCACAACATGGATGAGGTACTTGCCTTCTTTGGGCCGCGGGAACTCAACAACCTTAACAAGGTTGTTACAGCACGTCTCACTAAAAGGACTGGCCCCTCCCTGTGTATAGTAGTAGGCATCAGCCTCTTCTACGTGAGAACCAGTAGCAGGGTCTATCCCGATTCTCTTGCCGTCCGGGGCACTGGCATAAAGCTCGACGGGACAGGCTGCATAGATTTTAAGCGCCCTCATTGCCTCAGACAAATCCGTATGTTCTACAAATATAACTCTCGTAATCACATTGAGCCCCCCATATTCCACCATGGGGTCCTTGCCATAATAAAGATCATGCAGAGTTCTCTGGGGCCCGGTATATATAGCTCCGGTAGGCGATATGGCAGGCAGATACAATGTATCATCTACCCAACTGCTTGCGTTCCAATAAACCTCGGACGACGACATTAGCGGATCGTGAACGAGATATGATTGCTGGTCTTCGTTCCAACCGGCAACCACGAGATAGTGTGTGTTCAATCCGGTCTTCGTGCCGCCTCCCGATATCGGGCCGTCCACCTCCAGTATGTGCGGTTTAGATTCTTTAAGATCGGCATCCAGGCGCAACTTACTGACAATTCCCCACGGCCGAGACTCAAGTCTGAGTCCGGAATACATGGGCGATTCGGCAAGAATAACCCTGTCCCAATACACCAAAGGTGACATGTCAATCTCAACAGCCGAGCAAGCCGTTCCACCCGTAACCGACCGATGTGCACTATAGTGATTAAGGAAATCATCCACATGCGGGGGCACGGGGATAAAACCAAGCCAGTTCTCTGTAAAATCGCGGTAATACTCCATGACCATCGAAACCGCAGCCAAAGCGCAGCCACACTCAGCGTAGTTGACATCTTCGGGATGAAAGTCCGCCGTCTGTGGGTCTCCATCCTGATCCTGTCCGAGCATCGTCATGCCGGCCCAGCGATGGTCTATCTGTGATACGAACGGGACCTCGAACGAAATGTCCTCGGTGATCACAGTTGTTACCGCATCAGCAGTAGCGAGTCCAACGTTATCGAGAAGCAAGCTCTCGCTATCATTTCCATCAACGTCATAAAAGTAGATTTCGACCAAGCCGGGTGTACCAACCGTAAAGGGCAAGGTGTACGTCGTAAACGGAGTGTCATACGGCAGAGTGTGCGTCATCGACACTCCGTCGACCGATGCGTAAACCGTATTATCGCCACCTCTCGAATTATTGGTATCAGGAATTAATCCGGTTCCAGCAAGATCGTAGCTTAGAACATAGCTGCCGGCCGGTAGGTCAATTGATCTCCCTAATTTTCCAGCGTCATCAGTTGAGCCGTCCATATCTACATATCGACCGTTACCGGGCCATATGTCCCAAAATCCTCCTTCGCCGTGTATGTCCACGGTGCCATCGCTGACAACCCAACCATCACCTCCAGTCCAGCTAATCCCGTAAGGATAGCTATCGAAATCATCGAAAAAGATATGTCCAGCTCTACTTGTCGATTCAGCAAGGAATAAAAGTAAAACAAATGCAGAATAAAAAATCGTTAATCTTTTCATCATCTATTCCCTCTCTTATTGAATGTGTTTTATTCTATTCCAAAGAACCAATAGTACTTATATGCAAATATGCTATTCTTTGTTCAAATCCATAGCGGGTTTCGTTAAAAATCCGATATTTCTTATAATGGGAAAGCTCGAAAGGACGAAAAGACACAGAACTTTCACCCTGCTCCTTCAAATCTTAATATATAGACCCTGTCTTAGAAAATCAAGCAAAATTTCGTAAAAGTGGTAACCGGTTCAGTTATGGGTGGGGATCCTTCTGCGGCCTACTGAGCCTTGATATTCTCTGGAAACCCATTTTTCAGTGTAGAAATGCAGTTTTACCGCAGGTCTCAACCCACAAGATTGTAGTTGACACAGTACCAGATATATCGCATCTATTGCTGCCGTACATTAATTATAAACATCCATCCGACCGGCATAAAGCGTTAAATCAAAAAAAGAAAAGGGACAAAAGTATTATGCTCACGGCCTGTTTGGTCTTTACGTTCCGCATCCGTTTTACAGCTCTCCGCATCCGCGTAACTAATGACAATCCGCTAATAAATCAGCGAGCTTTGAGATCATCCGTATCGACGCATTCTGTAAAATATCATCGAGCCTAAACCAAAAAGTAGCAACGTGGCAGGCTCGGGAATTGTCGATGGGCCGACTTGGATCGTTGCTTCACCGCTGCCCAGGATCTGAAATCCGATAGCGCTAACTTCAGTCCGGTCGTAAGAGTTGATCACTGTCCATTGGCCAGTCGAGCCTTGTGTGTGCGGGTCTTTGTTGTCGGCGATATTATAAGGCCGGGCATTCTCAAAGTCGAGGCGTAGTATAATCCATTGTCCCGGTGCGACACTCTCCCAGCTCGATTGCCAAAACGTATCGTTCGTCCAATCTGAGCTGGGGACGCCGCTGGGTCCTGTAAAGCCCGTATTGATGAACAGGCTGACCGTAACATCAGTTTGACCGGTATTGCTGACCCACAGCGAATAGCCGTCAAAAATGCTGAAGTC
>CAZQXE010000253.1:0-4197 GCA_964597115.1 uncultured Pirellulales bacterium
CGCAGGATATTGTCCTGCCTATGTGCGGCAGCGGTACGCTCGCTATCGAATCGGCTCTTATAGCCATGAACAAACCGCCATCCGGCCTGCGAAGCAATTATGGTTTTATACACACCAAGGTTTTTGATGAGCGGATATGGAAGCAAATGCGAAATGATGCCCGCAAAGCAGTGCGCAAAGGCCCACTGCAAAAACGTATAATTGCAACAGATATAGATGCCAAAGCTATCGCCGCAGCCAGACAAAACGCGAAAACCGCGGGCGTCGAACATCTAATAGAATTTAACGTATGCGATTTCGCCGATACCGATGTTCCGAAGGGCGAAGGTATTGTAATAGTCAATCCCGAATATGGTTTGCGATTGGGGGAACTCGAAAAGCTCGAAAAAGAATATAAACGCATCGGAGATTTCTTCAAACAAAAGTGCGCCGGCTATACCTGCTATATATTTACCGGTAACAGAAAACTCGCCGGGAAAGTCGGCCTGAAAACCTCAGCTCGCATGATATTCTTCAACGGAAAAATCGAATGCCGCTTGCTGAAATATGAAATGTACGAAGGAACAAAACAAACCTGACAAAGCGTTCCGGCGAGATATTATAACCGATTATTAAAGAGGCCTATGCCAAGTTAATCGGCACAGGCCCCAAAATTAAAAAAAATCGTAGATTAACACCCATTCAATAACAAAATCCTTCATACATATTTACACCACATCAACCTGCTTGTTTTCAAGAGAAATCTCAACCTGAAACCGATTATTTCGCAGCAGACATGTGTTAAGTAAACCGCTTTACACCCTTTTTCTCTTGACATAAATGCCTGAAAGTTTATGATAGTATTATAATTCTTTTTCACTTATAAATGAGGAGGCGGCACAAGCGCCATGTTTGTTATACACAAGAAATATTCACCATTCGATTTAATTTATTCTGATTGGTAATGACAGCCGGTTTCTATCGCCCCCCATAGCTGAAAGGAAGCTTTAAAATGATTAAAAAAGCAAGCTCAACAACATTCTTAGTAACATCAATATCCTTACTGGTAACGCTTTGCTCGGTTGCCGTCGGCAAGACTATTTATGTTGACGACGATGCCGCCGGTGCAAACGACGGCTCATCGTGGGAAAACGCCTACAACTACCTGCAAAATGCTTTGGCTGATGCCAATTCTACCGAAAAGCCGGTCGAGATTCGAGTCGCTCAGGGTATTTACAAGCCGAATGGAGGGATTGTGGCCATACCGGAATTCGACTTCAGAACATTGACTTTCCAGCTTATCAACGGCGTGACTCTCACCGGCGGCTATGCCGGTGCAGCAGATCCAAATGCCCGCGATATCGAGCTATACGAAACAATCCTCTCCGGCGATCTTCTCAACAATGATGATGACCCCAACGATCACTGGAAATATATTCAATACCCCGATAGACCCCCAAAAGTCATTTATGATCCACCTTGGGCTGAAAACGTATTCCATGTCGTCACAGCATCCGGAACCGACAATTCAGCCGTGATTGATGGTTTTATCGTGACCAGTGGCTATGATGACCGCGTAGATTTCAACTTTGACTTGCGCCCCCCTGAGACAATCTCAATTGGAAGTGGTGCAGGATTGTACAATCGCCAAGGCAGCCCAATAGTGAACAAATGTTACTTCCGTGATAATCGTACCAACGCTGGTGGCAGTGGAATGTACAATGAGGACAACAGCAGCCCAATTCTGATCGACTGTATATTCTACGATAACCTTAACGGCGGGATGTCCAACTGGAACAACAGCAGCCCAATCCTGACCAACTGCACTTTCAGTGGGAACTCGGGCGGCGGGATGACCAACTGGAACAACAGCAACCCAACCTTGACCTACTGCACCTTCAGCGGGAACTCGAAATTCGATGGCGGTGGGATGACCAACTACTACAACAGCAGCCCAACACTGACCAACTGCACCTTCAACGGAAACTCGGCAAATGATGGCGGTGGGATGTACAACCGTACAAACAGCAGCCCAATCCTGACTAACTGTATCTTATGGAGTAATACTCCAGACCAAATGGATGGAAGTGCTGACGTCTCATATTGTGATATAGAGGGTGGTTGGCCGGAAGATGGCATAGGTATTATCGATGTGGATCCGCTTTTTGTTGATCCGAATAATGGTGACTATCACCTGAAATCGCAGGCGGGACGATATGATCCGAATAGCGAAAGCTGGATTATGGATGATGTCACCAGCCCATGTATTGATTCGGGTGATCCGAATAGTCCAGTTGGAGATGAGCCAGAGCCTAACGGCGGCAGAATAAATATGGGCGCCTACGGTGGCACGGCAGAAGCCAGCATGTCACTAACCGAAATAATTACAATCTACATACAATGGCTCGGTCATGCGAGCGTGAAGGTCTGGACGGAAGATGTCGTGGTGTATGTCGATCCGTGGCTCCTGAGTGATTCACCCCATGATGCTACTGCTGTGCTGGTAACTCACAGCCACGCTGACCACTACTCACCAACTCATATTGCAATGGTTTCTGGTCCGGAAACAGAATTCATCGCTCCACCTGATGTTGTCCAGCAGTATGGCAGCGGACAAACAATAGCACCGGAACAGACAATTCAACTGGACGGCTTTAGCGTCACCGGTGTAGCTGCATACAACACCAACAAGCCGAACCACCCCAAATCGAACAATTGGGTCGGATTTATAATCGAACTGGGAGGAAAACGTATTTATGTCGCAGGTGACACCGACCTAACGGACGAAATGAAAGCCCTTGAAGACATAGACGTTGCATTTCTGCCCGCGGGCGGCGGCTACACGATGAACGCGACCGAAGCAGCAGAGGCAACACAGTATATACAACCCCAATTAGCTATACCCTATCACTGGGGTGTCTTTGTCGGCAATCTAAATGATGCTCAGGCTTTTGCCGAGCAGGCAGCTTGTCCTGCGAAGATAATGTCACCAGGCGAGATTATAAGTTCCGACGACTGGCTCGAATAGTCTCCATAAATTGAGACATTGGCGCATTGCGGAACTAAGAATGATAAGATGTCACTCATTAACTGAAATGGTTATCGGGCACGCCTCATCCAGTTTTTATTGAACCGGGATAAATCTTTATGATCCACTTTCTTATCTTTGTTGAGGTCAGCCAGAGGTTCCTGCTCACCATCTTTTTGCTTCCAATCATCAGCCAGGGAAGCGTAATCCGTGAAATCTACTACACCGTCCTCATCAAAATCGCCGGGTATGGGAATACCACGGTACAAGCGGATTTTTCCATCACCTGCTCCGACGAGCACATCGGGGTAGACATCGATAAAGCTAAAGTTGCCGTCACCCGTCCAGTAACACACAAAAGGCCTTGAACGCGACATACCGGGAAGGTTTATCAGAACGCCGTCTACTTCAACAAGCGTGAAGTCGGCAAACCACGGTTTAGCATCGGTTCCGACGTTCTTGTATAACAGCAGTTCGCCATCAGTATTGCCCGTAAGGATGTCTTTTTTACCATCTCCATCGAGATCCACAATCTCAGGACTTGAACGTCTGCTAGGCACAACCAAGTCGTCACGGCCTTCCTGAGCGTAGGTACCCGAGGCTGGCGAGAAATCAAAACTCGGAGGAACAATTCCATCACAAACACAGTTTACAAAAATATGTATCTTGCCGTCGTAAGCTCCTACGACCAGATCTTTAGCACCGTCGTTGTTCCAATCCACGATTGTGGGAGTTGCCCGGCTCCCCACATCAATAATTCTGTTATCCGCCTTCAGGGCCGTTCCACCATCGAACGTCGGCTCTTCGTCGGTCCCGATATTCATGAAGATTTTTATTTTCCCGTCAGCCTGGCCTACAAGTAAGTCCTTACGGTCGTCTTTATCCCAGTAATCCACTCTGGGAAAACACCCCATACATCCGGATGCCGGACATGTCAAATCGGAGCCGTTCGACTGGGCATAAAAGTAATCCGAGAACTCCGGCTCGGATTCGGTTCCCACATTAAGATATATCCTTACCTTCCCCTCATCAAAACTGCCACCCTCGCCGACAATCAAATCGTTCAGCTTGTCGTTATTCCAGTCGACAAAGGACGGCACGGAGTAACCAGGCACTTCGATGTCAAGTCCATCGGCTTGAACGAACTCTGCCGGGCCAAGATTGAGCATCGCACTCACCTCACCATCATC
>CAZQXE010000254.1:0-1284 GCA_964597115.1 uncultured Pirellulales bacterium
GATTGCAATGAATGGTATCGCTACCACACGGTTATCGAATCCATAAGGAGTTTCGATCAGTTCAGCGGGGCGACGTGCCACCACTGCTTAAAGAATTTGGCTTGGTATTTTTATCCGGATTATGCCCCCGAGAACAACTATTTCGGGAAGGTGCAGTTCATGCCGTTTGACGTGGACGATACATGGGGACCTTATTTTAATCATGGTACCGACCATGGCAAGGGGGCCATATATGACCTGAGCTTCGATGACAATCATGTTTATATACAATATCCCCTTGATCCCGAAAAATCACCGCTGAGACAGGAATACCGCAATTACATCAGGGAATTCCGCGACCTGCATTGGCAGCCGGAGATTATCAACGGCATGATCGATGAACTGGTGCCCGTGATTGCGGACTTTGTGCCGGCCGACAGGGACCGATGGCGTCTTGATTATACGGTTTCCGGAAATCCCATGGATAATGGTCCGCTCGAAGAAGGCGTTGCCTTGGTGAAGCAGTTTGCCTGGACTGCCGGCAGTTTTCGCGGCGGTTTTTATTGGCCCGGTACATCAAACAATCTGGACACTCTCGCTGGTGAGGAAGGTGATTCGACTAATATCCCGCGCACACCGACTATCAGCTATATCGGTGCCGCCGACTATCCGATTAATGACCTGTGGTTCCAGAGTAGCGCGTTTAGCGACCCGCAGGGTTCGGGGACATTTGCCGCGATGAAATGGCGCATAGCAGAATATGATTTGAATTACAGCCCCGCGCCTTTGGATGAAGTTGTTCTGCTGGAAGAAAACAGCACTTGGCGATACTTCAAAGGGACTGCCGAACCCGGCAGGCCGATCGGCCAATGGAGGCAGCCGGGTTTCAATGACAGTAGCTGGCTGGTTGGCCAAACACCCATTGGCTTCGCAGACAATGACGACAACACGGATTTGTCACTGGATAATCCTCCCATGCGGGATAATTACACTTCGGTTTATCTTAGAAACACATTTGAAATAACGGACAAAAACCAGGTGCAGGCATTAAAACTCCACGTGTACGTAGATGACGGCTGCATCATCTGGATTAACGGCACCGAGGTCAGGAGAATGTATTGCGGCGATGGGAATAAATTATATAACAGCCTGACGGATGTGACGCATCACGAGGCGACCGATTATGAAGAAGTCACACTGACACGGCCTTATGATTATCTTGTCAATGGAACGAACGTGATTGCTGTTCATGCTCTGCAGGCCACAACTACCAGCAGCGACTTTTCAATCGATGTTTCTGTGAGC
>CAZQXE010000254.1:1384-4183 GCA_964597115.1 uncultured Pirellulales bacterium
CCCGCAGCCGATTCAAGCGGAACGTACGACAAGGATGAATTCGAGTTTATCGAACTGAAGAACATAAGCACAACAAAGACACTTGACTTGAGCACAGTTTCGATTACGGACGGCGTTGAGTTTGTCTTTGCAGGCAGTAATGTGACAAGTCTTGGAGCAGGGGAAGCTGTCCTTGTGGTGAGAAACCAGACTGCCTTTGAGTATCGTTACGGCACCAGTTTCTCGAATCAAATCGCAGGCACCTACAGCGGACGCTTTAACAACGGCGGAGAACACGTCGAAATATCCGATACGTGGAACGGAACGGTAGTCGGTTTTACGTACGATAACGGTAACGGCTGGCCAAATACCGCTGACGGCGGAGGGCACTCGCTCGCACCGCAGGATGGGTGGGAACTGGAAGACTTGCAGGCGGGGATATTGAACGACCCGGATAGCTGGCAGGCAGGCACACCCACACCCGGTCAGTAAGAGACGTTCTTAAGCGCGTGGTAGCAGGGCGATTTGGAATGATTGGATAGTGGAATAGTGGAACAGGAAAAGACATGTCTGCGAACCTGCGGTCTAAAGCTCAACTCTCTTCTTTAGTTGTTTGTTTCTTGTCGCCCGTAATTTAGTCTGTGCATAGTGAAAAGCTACTTTTTAAAAAGTTCGGAATGCGAACCCAACCTGACAAGTCTCAATTCGTTCCGATTATAATCGACTTGATATATGAAAAGCCAATCGGGCGCTAAGTGCAGTTCTCGATAGTCTTTCATTCTTCCGGAAAGCTTATGATCTTTTAGCTTATCCGGCAGCTTCTCTTTTTTGCTGAGCTTATTTATTACGTCGATGAGCAGTTCTAAATTCCTGTGCTGCTTTTTTGCTAACATGTAATCTTTCTTGAATTGATTGGAACGCGTTACTTTCAATTATCTAAATCCTCAAGCAGCTCATCAACGCTATCGAAAGTGACGCCCTTGCCGGACTCCAACTGTTCCATGGCCTGCAGCGTAGCTCGATTAGGAAGCTTTAACTCAAAGGGGATACCTTTTTGCAGGACAATTTGTTTCATATAAACCACTATCGCCTCGGACATCGAAATGCCTAATTTATCTAATATGCCCTTTGCCTGTTTTTTCGTCTTTGTATCAATTCTTGCTTGTATATAAGCCCCATTTGCCATTTTTGTTGCCCCTTATCATTTCTAAAGCCGATATGTCAATGTCTTAACATTGTCCATACATATACAATACAATGATATTTCGGCCAAATCAACAAAAAACTGCAAAAAAAGAGAGAAATTTTTTAAAAAGGCGTGCCCAAAACGCTCCACGCAATTTTTTTTCTCGACAATTTCAAGGACCAAATCCGCAAAATCCCTGACTTTTCTTGGCCCATCATGTCTTAATTCGCTTATGACTAACAATGTGGTTTTCATTTTGGAAAGACCCTGTCAAAAAATGCATCACAGCAACTTTTTGTAAATATCTGCCAGCCTTTTTCAGCCATATATTTAAGCCAGCCCTTTATCTTAACAAACTTCGAGAAGTTAGTATTTTGCCGTTTTTCAACAACGAGACGTTTCGTTGTGATATTCAACTTGATGCTAACGTGGTAGTGGTCAACTTTTATATATTTCATACCCTCCAATTATGCAGCAAATATAAATTGTAGTCTGTAATTCTAAAGTTTTATATTGTGCGCGAATGTGCACAATCAGAAATGAGTTTAAGATTTGCTTAAAATATACCCTGTCCACTTTTTGGATGCAATCTTATAAGGTACTTTGTGCTTTTGCAGGGCTTTGTTTATAGTTCTAATTTTACCCCGCAAAAAAACGCTTGCTGTGTCGCCGCTATTCTCATCTAATTTTTTGTATGGTACAGCTTTACCGAAAGAATTGACCAGCTTTTTCAAAATTTTAACTGGGTTGAGTTCTGCTCCCGCTGGCAAGTCCAAGTCCTTACCATTAAAAAACACTTGAGCATCATTGAAGGTAAATCGATTTTTTATATCGTTAGTCTTTTTTCGTCCTTTTTTTTCCTGTGATCCATCCTGCTCTGTTTCTTTTTCTCTCTGAATCTCCAACTTTTCTTGAAGCTTTGATTTATCTTTCAAAGCGAGGTCTTTCCATTGTTGCAAGCGTTCTATAATACGTTCTTTACGTTCTGGTTGAATAGAAAGAACCATCCCACTATGCAAAATTTCATTTTCGCGAATGTCCGTAGACCGATATGGCCATCCGGTCTTATCAAAGTTGATCTGGGGCCAAATTTTCTTGGCAAAGTTGTTTACTTGATCACCAAGTGTATCGGCCCTTGTTTTTGAGATTTCTTGGTTTTTATCAGGGCGCTTTATGTAATTTATTAGCCTTTCAGTCCAATTGCAAAAGTCGTCGATTTGTTCGATTTTTCTTTCATTGTTTACTGTCATAATATTTGTTTCCGGCTTTTTTTGTTCTTTATCTCCGAGCTTTTCATAATTGAACTTTTTAGTCTCGGAAACTAAATATTCACATAAAATAGCCGAGGCATAGAAGACATCCTCAATAATCAACTCATACCTATCCGGTTTTGGATGTGTTTTCTCTCGATGATAGAAAAACATCATAGCTTTTTTTATTTGATCACCTGAAAAATGAGTGCTTAACGGTCGAAATTCACTTAAAGCTAAAATCCATCTCTCAAAAGGACCTTTTACATTTATGACATACTTCAGTTTCTCACAATATTTTACTTGGCTTAGTTCAAGTCCAGCATCAATTGCATATTGAGTAAATAAATCCATGCCTTCTGTAGCATCCCAAATTTTCCCCTT
>CAZQXE010000255.1:0-4161 GCA_964597115.1 uncultured Pirellulales bacterium
CATGATCTGAACAGCAAAAGATGGATCATAGATGATGTCACCAGTCCCTGCATCGATGCCGGTGATCCGAATAGTCCGGTTGGCGATGAAC
Organism: uncultured Pirellulales bacterium; assembly: GCA_964597115.1. Taxonomy (GTDB): domain Bacteria; phylum Planctomycetota; class Phycisphaerae; order Sedimentisphaerales; family Anaerobacaceae; genus CAZQXE01. Next base: position 92 of record CAZQXE010000255.1, read on the forward strand.
CGGAGCCGAATGGTGGCAGAATCAATATGGGTGCCTACGGCGGCACAGACCAAGCGAGTAAATCTTATGAAGACGAATCCTTTTGAAAAAATCGGCTTCGGAGGAGTAAAGAATAAAAACTCTGAGTTATGAATTCTGAATCAGCGAAAATTCTGTTAACAGGCTTGCCGGGCTGTGGCAAAACGACTGCGATAATGAAAATCCTAGAAAACCTGGGCTGTAAAAAAGTAGTGGGCTTTTATACGCAGGAGATTCGACATAACGGCAAGCGCACAGGTTTTCGCTGGGATCGGCTGGATGGCGTTGCCGGGACACTTGCTCACATTGACATTAAAGGGCGTTTTAAGGTCGGCAAATACGGCGTGGATATCACAGGATTCGAAGAAGCTATCGTGCCGATTTTAGATGTCGAGCAAAGCGCAGAATTATTTGTTATCGACGAGATTGGCAAGATGGAATGTTTCTCTGAGAAATTTGTCGCTGCGGTGCGCCAACTTTTTGAATCTGAGAAATCGGTGATAGCCACGGTGGCGAAAAAAGGGGCCGGCCTTATTTCCGAAATAAAGGACTATCCCAACGTACAATTGTTCAATCTGATAAAACACGAGCGTGATAAAACGATAGTGGAAATCCTACAGACGTTATCGTTTTTACAAAAGCTTTCGAAGTAAAACTTGCTACAAAGGGATTTATGTAGACAATAGTTAAACTCGAGTAAGGAAAAATGAATAGAAAATGGACAATATTAGATGATCTTACAATGAGCACAATAATAACACTTGCCAGGCCGAACCAGGACGGATTCATGTCACTGGAGCGAGCTATGTCGTCCCGGCGTTCGCATCGGGATTTTTCGCCGCAGGCCCTTTCGCTTGAGCAAATCGGCCAACTGGCCTGGGCAGCACAGGGACAGGAATCCGGCGGCAGGTATCGCACTGCACCTTCGGCGGGAGCAACTTATCCACTGGAGCTTTTCGTTGTTACCGGCGACGGTCTGTTTCGCTACTTACCTGCAGACCACGCTCTCGAAAAACTTGCCGAAGAAGATCCGCGTGCCATGCTCGCTGCGGCTGCATGGAAACAGGAATTTGTCGAAGCGGCACCGCTGACTCTGGTCTTCGCAGCCGAGTACAGCAGGACGACACTCCGTTACGGCCAGCGGGGAATTCGCTACGTCCATATGGAAGCCGGCCACGCGGCACAGAACGTGCATCTTCAGGCAGAGGCGTTAGGGCTTGGCTCCGTAGCAGTAGGAGCTTTCGACGATGCCTCGGTCGGCGATGTGCTGTCGCTGCCGGAATCTCTTGAGCCTGTCTATATGGTCACTGTAGGTTATTGCCGGTAAATAATATGGAGACCGTGTTTATCGATGGCAGCAGCGGTGAAGGCGGGGGGCAGATACTGCGGACGAGCCTGACGCTGTCATGCATCACCAGCAAAGCGGTGCACATCGAAAATATCCGTGCCGCCCGGCGTAATCCGGGTCTGGCCAGGCAGCATTTAAGCTGCGTCCGGGCCGCTCGCCAAATCTGCAACGGCCAGTGCACAGGCGCTGAGTTAGGCTCACAAGTATTGGATTTCCAACCCGGACCCGTTCAAAGCGGAAATTATTCTTTCGATATAGGTTCGGCAGGCTCGGCATCGTTGGTGGTTCAAACCATCCTGCCAGCCCTGTTTTTAGCCGACAAACCTTCGACAGTCACCGTTACCGGCGGGACTCATAATCCGTTAGCTCCACCGTTTGATTTTCTCCGCGAGAGCTTTTTGCCCGCTATCGCAGCCGGTGGTTTTAAGGCCGATTGCGAACTGACAAAACACGGCTTTTTTCCCGCAGGCGGCGGAAAAATGATTTTTCAAATCCAGCCCCGGCAGCAAAACGCGGAGCACGCAATTAACTTTTGCGAGCCGAGCGAAAAGTCTCAAATTCACGCCCGGATTTATACCGCGATGCTTCCCGAAAATATTGCTAAACGCCAAAGGAAATTATTGCTCGACAGTAAGCTGGACATCGAAAAAATCGAGCACATCGAAGCAACGGATTCGGACGGGCCGGGAAATTGTGTAATGCTCAGGCTATCCGGCAGCGACAAAACCACAGTTTTTACCGCTTTCGGAATGCGGGGAAAACCATCGCAGAAAGTAGTGGGGAATGTGGTTGGCCTCGCCAAGAATTTTTTAGCCGGTGGCGCTGCCATTGATCGTTTTTTGGCTGACCAGCTTTTAATATATTTAGCCATCTCAAAGAAAGGCTGTTTCACAACCAACGAGCTTTCCAGTCATCTTTTGACAAACATAGAAACGATAAATAAATTCCTGCCCCTTGATTTCGACATCGGCCAGGAAAATCGGCATTACAAAATATTATGCCTGCCCCGCACCAATTGAACCGGCATCTTTTCGCCTGGCGTCAATTAACACGGGGCAGTACAGTCGATATATTTACGAGCATGTGCTGCAAATTACACAGGCCCTGTGTACATTAACTTTCGCTCGATGTGTCACTCGGTGGTGCTGGTATTGCTTTTTTGGCATCTGCAGAGATTTTCTTGCCGGTGATCTTGTTAATTCCATCGGGAGTAGTAAATTCACCGTCAATGGCCGTCCCGTGCAGCTCGCCTTTGAAATCCATCTGTAGCTGCTCGTCTCCGGAGTCCATCTCTATCTTGAAATTCAACCGGCCTTCTTCGTAATTGAGGTCTTTGATGGGCACATCTGCGTCACTTGATTGATACGTCCCGGTCATATCGTCTTTAATCGTCAATACAGCCGTCTTGGCGCCGCTTTCCGTATCCGTTGTAAGCTCCCACTTTCCAACCAGTTCCGGACAGATGCGATTGCCCGCGACGTCCCACTGGCCTACCTCGCTTGTATATTTGCCGGTCAGCTTGTGACACGTGATGGTTCCCTCAAAACTCATTTCCACATCTTTTTCTTCGTGTTTGCATTTTCGAGTGAAGGACAGTTTCCCATCTTCGAATTTGACTTCGGAAATCACATCATCATCCATCTTGCTTTCACACGTGGCCATAAGCGAGCCAATTACACTTTTACTAATTGTTAACTTCTCTTTGACCTGCAGGTCTTTTACTTTATGCTTGATGTTCCAGTCGCCGATGGGATTGGCAGGAGGCTTTATACGAGTTGCAATAACAGGCATATCTCCCTGCTCGCCCGAAAAAGTCCCTTCAAGCTTTCCTTCCTTAAGGATCCCGTTGTATAAGATTTCGAATTCATGGTCGCCAAAATGTCCCTTTTGAATGAATGTTAGTACGCCATTTTCAAATTTAATGTCCGAAATTTCAACTTTCAACTCCGGCTTTTCTCCCTCCAGAGACTCACCCTCCGGCTGTTGTGGCATCTCTGGTGTCCAGGTACCAGCATAGGTACCATCTTCGCTTTTTGAAAAGCATGCCTTTGCCGTCAGCTCACGCTCATCAAAATTCATCTTGAATTCCCATTTGCCTGTAATATCTTCGCCTGCCTGCAGTTGCGATGCACCTGCAGAGAGCAAAAGAATACAGAATATGGGGACACACCTGGCCACTGTTCTGTTAATTCGCATCCGATACATAACATTGTCCTCCAAAATGACCCTTAAGAATTGGAATCTGCCCGGCAACTCCGCCAAGCCAAGTTCCGATAATATTCTCGATATTCCTTTATTTTCTCGGCCTTCCGGTGCTTCTTTACGAATTGCTATTTTCTTTGTTCTCATCTTATCTGATTTTTTTGTCTTGCCCATATTAACATTTTTAATAAAGGGTCTTTTTGGATTATAACAGGAGTTTTGAAACGAACATTTTTTACTAGACCTGACACCGGTAAATCATTCATCCATCACAGGCACAACCGCGGACAGTGCCCGCGGCTAACAAAACCTGTCCGGCAATTCCGCAACGACGTCGAGTGAGTTGACGGATTGGCTTTGAATTGGCTTTGTTTTTTCGCCGGCAAAACGCCTGAATATTGCCGTAATCATCTGTCATATATGCACTTACACTCATTTATACCGGCAAAAATTGGCTTTGTTTTTTCAAATTCCTTTCGCAATACGCATCACGCAGTACGCA
>CAZQXE010000256.1:0-4153 GCA_964597115.1 uncultured Pirellulales bacterium
GTTTAATTTAACTTTACCTAATCAAAAACATGGTTTAAGATTTTCTTTAATGTGTAGTGATAAAAATGTAAGCCCGTGTACGAAAAGAATCTTATGTATGGGTTTGCCTTTGGTCGTTAGAGGCTCATGCACAAATGAGCAAGGTTAAGTTATGACAGACACGCAAAGAATTTTCTTTGAGCCCAGAATTCTCATCGCAGACGATCAGCCCGATGTCTTAAAAGCACTGCGTTTGCTGCTTAAGCCGGAAGGTTATCAAATTGAGACAGCTTCATCTGTTGCCGAAATCATTGATTCAGTCAGAACGCACGATTTTGATGTTATTCTAATGGATATGAATTACGTGCGAGGTGAAACATCAGGTCAGAAAGGCCTTGATGTACTTTCAAGGATCCAGCAAATCGATGATATGCTTCCTGTTGTTGTGATGACTGCCTGGAGCAGTGTGGAGCTGGCTGTAGAAGCCATGCGCCGAGGAGCCCACGACTTCATACCCAAGCCCTGGAAAAACGAGCGTCTATTGGCCGTCTTACGTACACAGGTTGAACTGGTTCAAGCTCTGCGAAAGGGCAGACAACTTGAACAGGAAAATGTCTTACTTAAGAATGATAGTGCTCATTCCCTGATTGCAGCCTCACATGCAATGCAGCCGGTATTAGAAGCCATCGCCAGGGTAGGGCCTTCCGATGCCAATGTGCTTATTACCGGAGAGAATGGTAGTGGCAAAGGTGTTGTAGCTGAGGCCCTGCATGCGGTATCGAGTCGAAAAGACAAGACTATGGTACAAGTCAATACCGCCAATATCCCGGAGTCGGTGTTTGAAAGCGAGTTGTTTGGACATATTGCTGGCGCGTTTACTGATGCCAAGTCGGATCGTATGGGAAGGTTCAAGATAGCTGACGGCGGCACATTGTTCCTGGATGAGATTTCGACAATCCCGGCAAGATTACAGTCCAAATTATTACGTGTCCTTGAGAGCGGTGAGTTTGAACCTATTGGCTCATCCAGGACTTCCTATGTGGATGTGCGTGTATTCTCTGCTACCAATGCAGACTTATCAATAGAAGTGGCGCAGGGTAATTTTCGTCAGGATTTACTGTATCGCCTGAATACGGTTGAGATTCATGTGCCATCTCTGCGTGAGCGTAAAGAAGATATCCCGCTCCTTGCCGGGCATTTCCTGAGTGGCTATGTTACAAAGTATCGCAAACCTATTACAGGCTTTGATACAAAAGCTATGCAGGCGTTGTGTGCCTATCCCTGGCCCGGCAATGTGCGTGAGTTGGACCACACAATCGAGCGGGCTGTGCTGATGGCAGATAATGTTCTCATACAATCACGCGACCTTTACCTTGCCTCAGGATCCGAGGATGAGCCTCAGCTTGAAAACATGACACTTGAGGATATGGAACGTTGGGCCATACGCAAGGCCATGGCTCGGTTTGGTGGTGACATTAGCAAGACCGCAGATGCCCTTGGGCTCAGTCGCGGTGCATTGTATCGACGTCTGGATAAGTATCAAATTCAGTAAAATGAGATTCGAACGCCAAATCCTGATCCGATCACTGGCAAGCGGACTCATAGGCTCCCTGATAGCGATGTGGCTTATGTGGACCAGGGATTACTCCGTCCAGACACAGGTTATATTGACTGTTCTGATCATACTGTCATGGCTCGGTTTTGCCCTTAGTCTAAAGGAAAAGATCGTATATCCCCTGCGCACGCTATCGAATATTCTGGAAGCGTTGCGGGAAGGTGACTATTCCCTGCGTATTCGCGGCGCCCATCATGAAGACGCCCTGGGCGAACTGATTTGGGAGGTTAATGCCCTGACACGCTCACTGCAGGACCGTCGCTTCGGGGCGATGGAAGCTACGGCACTGTTACGTAAAACTTTGGCACGGATCGATGTCGCCATGTTTGGTTTCGACCGGGAAGGCAAACTATGTTTAATCAACGACAGCGGTCAGCAATTATTTGACGATAGCGAAGCTGGTCTGCTCGGCACGTTTGCCGGTGATATGGGTTTGTCAGAATGCCTGGATGGTATGACACCTCGTGTGGTGGATCTGGTTCTTCCCGGAGGTGTACGCCGTTGGGAACTACGCCGAACGAACTACCGGGAAAAAGGTGTATCGCATCAGTTAGTCTTTCTTTCCGACTTAACGCGCACCCTACACGAAGAGGAACGCCTGGCGTGGAAGCGATTGATACAGATTATGCGTCACGAGATCAATAATTCACTCACACCGATCCAGTCGGTAGCACAGACTTTGCAGACTCGGGTAAAACAAAATGTCACCCCAGAGCAATGGCAAAAGGATGTGGAGGAAGGACTGGAAATTATAGGTGAACGTTCCGAGGAATTGAGTCATTTCATTGCGGCTTATACAAAATTGACACGTTTGCCCGATCCTGTGTTTGATGACGTAAACGTGCGTGCGTGGATACAACATGTAGCCGGTTTAGAAACACGAGTTACCGTTACTATCCATCCAGGACCTGCTGTCACTATTGAGGCGGACCGGGGACAATTGGATCAGTTATTGATAAACCTTTTAGCGAATGCAGTAGAGGCCAGCCTGGAAACTCATGCTCAGGGAAATGGACAAGTTATTCTCGGCTGGTGGGCTGATAAGAAATCCCTGCAGGTCTGGATTGATGACGATGGACCGGGCCTGGACGAAAGCAGGGATGTATTTGTGCCGTTCTTTACAACAAAGGAGCAGGGTTCAGGTATTGGTCTGGCGCTTAGTAGGCAGATTGCTGAAGCTCATGGGGGGTATTTGACTCTCGATAATCGCCCCAAGGGTAAAGGATGTCGTGCGAGCTTGTGGCTGCCGATTAAGCGATGTACCGACTAAGCAAAAAAGCCACATATCCCACAAGATAAAAGACACCTGTCTGCATCTATCATGTTCGTTACCGGGCGCAGGCTGTTCACCTCCGGACATCTTTACCCAACTATAATAACAATGCAGTAACAATATAGTAATAATGTGGTAATAAACTAAGAATAGAATAATCACGTTTTGGATTCAATGCACTGAAAGGGGGGCTTAGATTTTTCTGGCACAGCTATTGCTTAGGAATCTCGCATGGATATACCAAGAAAAGTATCAAAGCGACGACGTATAATACGCAGAAGTCTTTATGCGCTCACGGGACTGCTGGTGATTGTTTTGGTGAGCATGGGTCTTTCACGTCTGGAACCGGCTGCCCCTTCAGTGGATCGACGAACCCTCTGGATTGAGGAGGTTAAACGGGGCCCAATGTTGCGCCAGGTCCGAGGTGTTGGTAATCTGGTCTCCGAAGATGTACTGGTCGTACCAGCGACTGTAAGCGGGCGTGTAACGCGGATTCTGGTCGAACCCGGTACAATTGTGGACGCCAACACGGTGATCTTGGAATTGAGTAATCCCGAGTTGGAATTACAGTGGCTGGATGCCCAGTCCCAAATGAATTCGGCTCAGGCACATCTTGATGCCGGAAAAATCCAGCTTCAGGATCAATTATTGGGCATGGAGGCCAACTTAGCTCAGATGGAGGGTAATCTAAGAGAGTCGAGACTCACGGCGCAGGTGGATAAAAAACAATACGAAGAAGACTTAATTTCCGAGCTTCGATTTCAACTCTCCCAGGCCCGTGTTGAGGAACAGGAAAAACTTCTCGAAATCAATAGAAAGCGGTTGGCCATGTTTCGGGATTTAACTTCTCCGGCCCAACTGGCTGAGTTCGAGGCTTCTTTGCGTCAGGCGGAATCGTTGTATAACTTAAGAAAAAGCCAGATCGAATCTTTACGTGTTCGGGCGGGCACATCGGGAGTTTTGGCTTCTGTAAGAGAAAAAATTGAGTTGGGCCAGTCGGTCTCGGCAGGAACCATACTAGCCAGGATTACCAATCCTAAACGCCTAAAAGCCCAGTTAAAGGTTCCGGAAGTGCAGGCCCGCGATGTAAGAATCGGCCTGTCTGCGGAGGTGGATACGTACAACGGGACAATAGCTGGTAATGTTTCACGTATTGATCCTACGGTCATGGAAGGCAATGTAAGCGTGGATATCAGCCTTGACGGCGAGCTGCCGGAGGGAGCGAGGCCGGATTTATCTGTAGTTGGTACGATAGAAATCGAGCGCTTAAACGACATAATATATGT
>CAZQXE010000257.1:0-3162 GCA_964597115.1 uncultured Pirellulales bacterium
GTGGCACTTTTTGGATTCCGGAAGGATTCGTATTTGTTCATCCAGTCTAAAGCCTTAGTCCATGCCTGGTTTTCCTCAAAACAGGTGATAATCATAAGGAAGTTTCTGTCATACCTAACGTCGTCTTTCGGGCGTGTCGTCAGGTCCACGCCTTCCATGCAGCGCAAAAATTCGGTTAGTTCTTCCACTGTTTTAATATTGTGCGAACGTACCCATGTCTTTTGTTCTTCAACGAAACGTTCTTCAGACTCCCATTGCTTGTCCTTACCGTAAAACAAATACGCCAGTTTTTCGTGCACGTCAGCTTCATTTTCTTTCTGATCGGCTGACTTATATGCCGTTATCATATTATTATAAACATCTAAAGCTTCTTCGCGTTCACCAGCATTATAAAGCTGAGATGCATAAAGCAGATTTCTCTCGTGATTATTCTTAAAAGGCAGGTCCGCCAAACGTAAGGCGGGCAGGTCATCAATAGTGACATTTTGTGCACTTTGGCTTCGATTCGCCGGGCACACAACCAATATAGCTACCACTATTGTTTGGAAAGTGAGATTGACAACTCTTTTACGCAATCCATACTTCGAGTCTTTTGTATTTGCGATTGATTCCATAATCAGACCCAATCTTCCTGAATAGCCTATTTCTTTGTGGGTGATAGCCCCTTTATTGCATTAATAAGGTCAAGTACTTCAACAGGACAGTTTTGCGCATCATAACGATGTTTCTCAAATTCTTTGCTATCATATTCAAATTCGATTTTAATTTTTCGCATCCGCCCCAATCCTAAAATAAAATCGGCTAAAATTGACCTAAGCTAAATCAAAATATGCTTTAGAAAACTCTTTATTTAAGCCGCAAAGCCACGTAATTTCGTAGGGGCAATCCCATGTGATTGCCCTTATCTTTCGTTGGACATTTGGGCGGTCACATGGGACCGCCCCTACATTTTTGAAACCTTATCATCAAGGCGGCCACGCGGGGCCGCCCCTACGGTGATGTGTCCGGATTTTCCTCATCGGTTTGCCAATTGGCAGGATTATCTGCGACGTATTGTCGGAAATGGTTTAATTCATTTTCGTTGCGGACAATGTGTTCGTAATAATTACGCTGCCACAATTTCCCCGGAAACGGCAGCCAACCATTTTGTCTGACACCTCGAATGTATTGATTGGTCGTCATCGTCTTAAACCAATTCAAAACGCCACCCAACGTAGGGGCAATCCCATGTGATTGCCCAAATACATTTTTCGAAATTTCATTATCAGGGCGGCCACACGGGGCCGCCCCCACATTCATAATTCCATGAAAATGATTCGGCATGACAACATATTCATCCGGCTGCACATTTGGAAATTTACCGACCAATTTCCTCCACCACGCCTCTATCATCAACCCGGCTTCGTTCAACTGCATCCGGTCTTGTATTATCTCTCCAAACAGGCACAACCGGTTTTGTGTGCAGATTGTAACGAAATACCAACCCTCCTGTGAATAATCATAGCCGGGCAGACGTATAGAACGGCGATGATTAATATTTGGATCGTACTCGCTGGACATAGAATAATTATACGGGATATCGCCAAATCCACAAGATATTTTTTGGCACGTAGGGGCAATCCCGTGTGGTTGCCCTAATCCGTTACGGGCAATCCCATGTGGCACCGTTAGGCGTCCCTGACGGGATTGCCCGAATCCTTTACGGCCAATAACGTGTTGTTTTGTAGGGGCAACCCTGTGTGATTAACCTATATTTATTTGGGTAAGCACACGGGCTTACCCCTACAGATTTCTTTGTCTGCGCAGCCAACTAACAAAACCAACGCCGATACTACCAAGCACAACCGCACCTGGCCCAGGGAACAGGTTTCAATGGCTCGGGACGCTCCTCGGAACATACGCGCCTGGGCATGAAAACCTTTACGAAGCTGATTCGTCATGGTCTGGATCAGGGCATTCGCTTCTTGGACATGGCCGATCTTTATGGTTCGCATCAGTACGTGCGCACCGCTCTCGACGGAGTGCCGAGGGACAAATACACTCTGCTGAGCAAGATCTGGCCGCGAAAAGCCTTCTGGAATTCACCGTCGGGCGGAGCGAAGGAGGAGGTAAATCGCTTCCGCAGAGAGATGAACACGGATGTCATCGACATTTGCCTGATACACTGTATGATGAGCGCCGATTGGCCGAAGACCTACGAACGCATTTGCGATGAACTGGCCGAGATGAAGGAACAAGGAGCGGTACGGGCCGTCGGCGTCTCCTGCCATGACTTAGGTGCTTTGAAAGTCGCGGCAACTCATCCCTGGACCGACGTCATTTTAGCGCGTATCAACAACGCGGGCAGAAGTGCCGCCATGGACGCATCCGTTGAGGAAGTGGTGCCTGTGCTCAAGCAGGCCCGGGCAAATGGGAAGGTCGTTCTTGGCATGAAAAATATTCGGAGCCGGCAAGCTGGTCTCACCGGCAGCAAAAGACGCTTCACTCAGGTATGTCCTTGAAAATGACCTCGTTGATGCCATGACCGTAGGCATGTTGAGCCCCGAGCAAGTCGACGATACTATTAAGCGGATGAACAAAGTGCTTGAATCGTTGTCTGCATCATACTCAGTAGCTGGATTACACGCCAGCGTGGCCTAATTGGGAACGCCAAGACCACCTTCCACGAAAGCGTCTTCTCATTTTGCAGATGAGAGCAAGTTATCCACGATTAGCGGAGCTGATGGCTAGCCCGCCAGTTGTTAGGCGGATTCAATATTAATCAGGTTTCATACGAAGAATTTCTCTTTATTTGAATTTGCGGCATCGAAAAAAAAGGTTGCAAGTCCAACAGACACCTTACAGTGCAAATACTCACAGCCCTTATCAAGCTTGAATGATAACAAATATATTCTTATACCAATTGTGAATAATTAATGCGCTTAATCATGTCATTTCGACCGTAGCGGCCCTTAGGGACGCGAAGCGGAGAAATCTATTCTGAACAGATCTCTCCATTCCGCCTTCGGCTTCAGTCGAGATGACGGACTTTTATATTGTTCGTCGTCTTCGTAACCAAGTGACGAGACCTGCGCCGATGCCGGCGAGCAGAATTGCGCCGGGAGCGGGGATAACGTCCGGTCCCGGACCGGGGTCAGTGTTGGTATTGGTGGCCGAGAAGTA
>CAZQXE010000257.1:3172-4135 GCA_964597115.1 uncultured Pirellulales bacterium
CGAGAAGTACATGCCGTAACCGTTCGGGGATACGTCATAGTATACGTTGTAATCAAAGCCGGCCGGCGTGCCGAGAAAATCAAACGTGTAGGCCGATGCAAAACCTTCGACACTTGCCGTCAAATCCTGGTAAATCCCCCCATCGGCTTCGAGGAACATCAAATCCCGGGTTTGGCCGTAACCGACGTCCAGGCTGATATCGTAGCCGCTCAGGAACATCAAGTCGATGTTCCCGCCCGTCAGGAAAGCCGATCCCGAAATATCCAGGAAATCGGAGTCAACAGGAACACCAAAGCTATCCAGGTCAAAGCCTCCGATCTCAATTTGAAGTGTGCCGGTTCCGTCGAGGAGGTAATCGCCGTTGACCATCATCGTCCCGGCAGAGTTGCCCGGCGCGACAATACCGGGTCCCGTATCGAGCGTTCCGAGGAACATCCCCGTGCCCTGATATAGCCCCCTATTATCGAATATGCTTTTACCATTGTTGAACGTGCCATTGTTGGTGAGTGTAGCCCAGGCAAGGTTGGTGAAGTTGAAGCCGGAACTGTTGTTGAAGGTGCCGGAATTATTGATGGTGCCGGAGTTCTCGATGGCGCCGGAGTTGTTGAAGGTGCCGGAGTTGTTGATGGTGCCATCGTTTATCATTGCATAGGAGGCATTGATCGTACCTGAGTTATCGAAAGTGCCTCCGCTATGGTTCAAAAACAGATAACTTAAGTCCATGGTGCCAGCGTTAGAAATAAGACCGCCGTCATAATTATGAAGTTCGAGATCCAGACTGCTGTCAAAGTGAGCTCCGGCTTGGACATCGAATATGCCATAATTATTTATTTTTGGACCTAAGTGCACCATAGAAGTGAAAACAAGGCCATGCTGTGTAAAATTGCCATAGTTGTTAATTGTGTTAACTGATCCAAAGAACCGGATTTCGTTAGAATGGAAATCGCCATAATTGTTGAATGT
>CAZQXE010000258.1:0-4128 GCA_964597115.1 uncultured Pirellulales bacterium
TTGTCTGGGTCCTTACAGTGCCAATAGCACTGGCGCTGATCTGGTACACTTTATATTTGATACATAATTTGATTTCATTCGTGCGAACACTATAAAAAAACCACAGTAAAACCGGAGGGCTAAATATTATATTTTCCCCATGAGATAATCTGTTCCTATCTCACGGGATCATCTGCCTCTTATTCGATCGCAATCTTCAAAACGACTTTGTGGATTTCTTCTTTACCTACCATAGGGGCATGGGCATCCTGCGGGAAAAAGATGACAAATGAGCCGGCCGGCACCTGCGTCCAGCTTTCGGTTTCGTCCTTGAAAAACTCGATGTCCTTATCGGCGTCATAGCTTGTATCCGGCAACGTGCAAGCGGCTGTGGATTTCCAGCCTATCTCGTCCGTCCCCGCAATGGTATATTGAATATCAATGTACTTGCGATGTGCTTCCAATTTCGCTTCGGTGCGACTACGGCCCGGGCCTTTGCTGACCAGGCAAAACATGCGGTCACCATCGATTTCATTCCTGCCCGTTGGCAGCTCGGCCAACGCATTCTGTCTCAGGAACGCAAATGCTTTTTCGAACGCCGGGTGCATATCATAATAGTCTTCGGCACGCTGAAGCTTATCGATGATAATATGGTCTCTTCTCATTTGTACTTTGGCCTCCTTATGCCCCGAACAGGATATGAAACCTAAAATCATAATGCAAGTGACAAGTCCGGCTCCGAGACGGCGATAGATAATACTTTTATTCATAATACCAACTCTCCAAAAGCAAATTATCGTTGAGTCCTTTCGACTGTCCCACAGTCGCCTGTTTTTTCCTGCCTATATCAGAATATCCTACAACGAATCCGCAATTGTCGCCAAAGAATTTCGTATTGCGTATGTCGTCTGGATTTCGCATCCCCGTCCCGATCCGCACCTGTGGCGGGGACAGGGCAGGCTAATTTTCGCAATGACGACGTACGCCCATTAGAGACTTCGTAAATCGTACGTTATTTATGAAAATAGTTTTCCTTGACCCAGTTGAAGTTCAATATGAAGTGGACGATAACAAGGCCGACCAAAATCAATCCGCCGCCTTCATGAAGAACCTCGAATGTCTCCGGCGAGAGCTTCATGCGAGACAATCCCGTCACCGCCTGGCTGATAATCAGTATAAGCAGAATCGGATTTACAATTTTAAGAGCCGTGTTCTTTTTCATAATCGATCCTAACCAAAAGGAAAATCCAAAGCACGAATCACTCAACAATTCCGTAATCCTCGATTCAAACGTTTCAAACATTTTATCCGTTAATTAGGAATTTTCCAACATTGTAATCCATTCGGATCTGCCTCTGGATGACAAATGGAGAGAGAATAGTTCGCAATGACAGGGGGGCGTATTTTCGTATGTCGTCTGGATTTCGCATAAAAAAATGAAGAAAAAGGTTCACCCCGTGAGATAATTGTCTGTTCTATCTCACGGGGTAAATGACAGAATGGGCACTCCTGCTCTGCGAAGGAGCATGAGTGCCCACCATTCATGTCGCGGTGTGCAGATTTCGACAAGCTCAATCGAGCTTTGCACAACTTACCATCCTGGTTTCCGGCTAACCGCTATCCGCCGCACTCTTTTCGGCGGCTCTCCCAAATAACTAATACAATTATAAACAATCAGTATTCAATAGTCAATCAAATTCGTATTTTGTATCTCGTGAAGCGTATCTCGTGTGGATTCCTGCTCCTTGCCCCATAAATCGGGGCGCGGAATGACAAAAAAAGTGAAGCATCCCTAAAGAAAAACCCCCCGGTAGAACCGGGGGGCTAAATATTTACTCATATACATACGAATCACGAGCCACGAGCGACGAGTAACGAACTAACGTTTACCCCATGAGATAATTCTTCAATCGTTGCTTCATATATCTCTTACCCCATGCGGTTTTGAGATACTTCTCTCTTCTTGTTGCATCCTGCTGATTGATGCAACCTTCCCAATAAGTTAGTTTTAACGGTCTACGTTCCTTGGTTGACTGAACTTTTCCACTGTTATGTTCTTCAAGATGTTTCTGAACGTTCTTTGTGTAACCCACGTAGAACTTACCATCTTTCTTTGACAAGAGGACATACACATAATAATAGTTCACAATTCTATCTCACGGGGTGAACAGCCGCTTGTGCTGCTGCGAGTCTTGCGATTGGTACTCTGAACGGCGAGCATGAAACGTAGTTCATGCCGACACGGTGGCAGAAGTCGATACTGCTCGGTTCGCCGCCGTGTTCGCCGCAGATGCCGACTTTGAGTTTCTTTCTGGTTTTGCGGCCGAGCCTGGTTCCCATTTCGACGAGTTTTCCTACGCCGGTCTGGTCGAGTTTCTGGAACGGGTCGGCGGCGTAGATACCCTTGTTGACGTATTCGCCCAGGAACTTGCCGGCATCGTCACGCGAGAAGCCCATCGTCATCTGCGTCAGGTCGTTCGTCCCGAAGCTGAAGAACTCTGCCTCGGTTGCTACTTCGTCGGCGGTCAAAGCGGCCCTTGGGACCTCAATCATCGTCCCGACCATGTACTTGACCTTAGCTTTCTTTTCTTTAAAGACCTGCTTGATCTCATCAACGATTTCGTCTTTGACAAGTTTCAATTCCTTGACGGCTCCGACCAGCGGAATCATAATCTCCGGCAGTACGACCTTGCCGGCCTTTTTCACTTTCAACGCAGCTTCGATAATCGCTCGCGCCTGCATCCGGGCGATCGGAGGATATGTTATCGATAGACGACACCCGCGATGTCCTAACATCGGGTTGAACTCGTGCAACTGCTCGACTTTTGCCTTAACGACAGCAGGTTTGACCTTGAGTCTCCTTGCCATCTCCGCCTGGCTCTTGGCATCCTGCGGCAGGAATTCGTGCAGAGGCGGATCCAGCAGACGAATCGTCACCGGCAAACCGGCCATCGCTTTGAATATACCCTCGAAGTCACTACGCTGATACGGCAGCAGTTTTTTCAATGCGCCTTCAAACTGTTTCTTTGTAGTGGCGTATTCCTTTTCGATTGCCTTTTTCTCTTTATCAGTTTCGACGGCTTCAATCTTGTTGAGCATTAAGGCATAATCATCGGCAGCGAGAATCATCGACCGCACCGGCCAAATCCTGTCACCTTCGAAGAACATGTGCTCGGTTCTGGTTAGGCCGATGCCTTCGGCGCCGAAGTCACGCGCCCGTTTCGAATCCTCCGGCGTGTCGGCATTGGTGCGAACGCCCAAGGTGCGAATATCGTCGCAAATCTTCAAGAACTTGCCGAAGTCGCCGCTTAACGTCGGCGCCACTGTCGCCAACTGTCCTGTCATGACTTCGCCGGATGAGCCGTCGAGACTGATCCAGTCACCTTCCTTGATATTCAGCTTGCCGACGTTGAGTTTCTTCGTTGCGTAGTTGATGTTCAGGTTGCCGACACCTGCGATGCAGCATTTGCCCATGCCGCGAGCGACGACGGCTGCGTGAGAAGTCATGCCGCCGCGAGCTGTCAGGATGCCAACCGCTGCGTCCATGCCGCCGATGTCTTCGGGGCTGGTCTCGATGCGGACGAGGACGACTTTTTTGCCTTTGTCATTCCATGCCTCGGCGGTGTCGGCGGTGAAAACGACCTGGCCGACCGCGGCACCTGGTGACGCGGGAAGTCCCCTGGCGATAACGTTGCGTTTGGCTTTCGGGTCGAAGTGCGGGTGCAGCAGGCGATCCAACTGCTCCGGCTCGACGCGAGTGACAGCTTCTTTTTTGGAGATGAGTCTTTCGGCGACCATGTCAACGGCGAGTTTGACCGCGGCTTCGGCGGTGCGCTTGCCGGTGCGGGTCTGGAGGATGTAGAGCACCTTGTTCTGGATGGTGAATTCCATGTCCTGCATGTCTTTGTAGTGCTTCTCCAGCCTGCTCATCAGGGCGGTGAGCTGTTTGTAGGCCTTCGGCATGACTCTGTTTAATTTTATCAGCGGGATCGGGGTGCGGATGCCGGCGACGACGTCTTCGCCCTGGGCGTTCATGAGGAATTCGCCGTAGAATTCTTTTTTGCCGGTGCTCGGGTTGCGCGTAAAGCAGACGCCGGTGCCGCAGTCGGGGCCCATGTTGCCGAAGACCATGGCCTGGACGTTGACGGC
>CAZQXE010000259.1:0-4119 GCA_964597115.1 uncultured Pirellulales bacterium
TCTTCCGGCAAATGCCGCATAAAATCGAATATTCCCGTATCTTCCCACTGATGCTCGCCAAATGTCTCATAATCCATAAATAAATTGACCACGTTGCCGTTGCCGTTGACATTGTGTATCCATTGAGCGAACTTATCCGCCGTCAAAGGCCACTGAGGCCAGTTACGATTGGAAAATCTGAAGGCAATATCGTCACTGAGTGAATAGTTTTTCAATAAAAGCCTTAATTTATTACAGCCTCTCGGTTGATAGACAAAATTCGGACTTCTATAACCCAGGATGTGATCCGCCCCCTCCGTTATTATCGCATCGAAGCAGTCCATCGATTCGACAAGGGCGGCTAAATCATTATTGTATATCAATTCCGTATTTCTAAAAACCCTCGGCTTTTGACCAAAGAAATAGTTAACAGCTTCGATGTGTTTGTTCACCTGTTCGACGAATTCATCGCGAGAGTACAAGAAACTTAAACTGTGATAGTAGGTCTCAGCGAGAAACTCGACACAGCCTGTTTGCGCCAGGGCATCAAAAGTACTCATAACTTCCGGCGAGTAACGCTGGAGCTGTTCCAGCAATACGCCGGTTACGCTGTAAGCCACCTTGAATCTACCCTCAAACCTGCGTATTACGTCCAGAAGCAATCTATTAGCAGGAAGATAACATTTGTCCGACACTTTCCGGCAGATGGAGCCATTTTTGTAATCGTCAAAATACTGATCGTCTTTATCAAATACCGTATAGTGCCTCAATCGCGTAGGCTGGTGCACTTGAAAATAGAAGCATATTGAAGGCATAATTTTTTGTATCTTTCAGACAGCAAAGTTTTAATAGGATGAAAATAAGCGTAGCTTAAATAATTAGAAAATTTTCTTTTTGACCTTTCCTTTTCGAACAGCAGCTACATGACAGATAAATACTCCGGCTGATTATTCGGGAAGAGTAAAAAAAGATGATCTCCTTAAAAACTTACGCCTAAACTCCTTTATGTAAAACTTCAGAACAAACTCTCAACACTTTCATTCTACTCGAATCAAACACCGCTGGCAAGAGCAGAACGTGCAGCCACTAAATCTCTATAGATTTTCTCACACTTGGCCGCCGTATCTTTCCATCGCAGCTTTCTGACCTCAAAATTACCGTGGTCTCGCAACGTCATCTGCAACGGTGGATATTTCAACACTGCTATAGTCTTGTTGGCGATTTCGTCGACATCCCAGAAGTCGACTTTAAGAGCATGCGTCAAGACTTCCGACACACCGCTCTGCTTGCTGATTATGACAGGTACATCGTGGTCCAACGCCTCCAGAGGTGCAATCCCAAATGGTTCCGATACCGAAGGCATCACATACAGGTCGGCAATTTCATATATTTTCTTGACGTCTTCACCGCGTAAGAAGCCTGTGAATAACACTTTGTGTCCGATACCGAGTTCTGCCGCCATTTCAATCGCTCGGTGCATCAAATCGCCGGAGCCGGCCATAACAAACTTGACATTATCCATCACCTCCAGCACTTTCTTGGCCGCCTGGAGAAAATACTCCGGGCCTTTTTGCATCGTAATCCGGCCCAGGAATAACACGATTTTCTCATCTTTGTCGATGCCGGTTTCGGCCAGGGACCAGTTCCCGTTGCGCTCGACGCCGTTGTGAACTACCTCAACCTTTTCACCGCTGACGCCATATCGGCCAATAACAATATTGCGGGTAAAATGGCTGACAGCAATCACTTTATCCGCCCGATGCATACCTTCTCGTTCGATATCGTAAATCATCTGGTTAACGTTTTCGCCGCTACGGTCGAATTCCGTCGAATGCACGTGAACAATCAACGGCTTGCCGCTTATTGTCGCTACTGCAATACCCGCAGGGTAGGTCATCCAATCGTGAGCATGAACGACATCAAATTGCTCATTCTCAGCAAGCTCAGCGGCAAGAGCTGCATAGCGATGGACTTCCGTGTACATATCGCAACTGTAGTCTCTCGAGGTTACGAACTGGCTGGCTGAACGGATGTGTGCGCCTTTGATTTTCTGCTTTAGTCTCAAAGTCTCTTCAATTTGCCGCTCGTAAACATCTGGTGTCGAATACGGCTGCAGTGGCGAGCTGATCGTGTGAAATTTCACGTTTCTTAACTCGCTAAATTTGAAAGATGCGGCAGATTTTTGACTTCCCGGGGTTAACAGCTTAACATGATGGGTAGCATATTCGCTCTCAACTATTTTCGGCAGAACAAAGCTGACTTCCATGCCAAGTTGGTCCATTGCTCTGGTAAGACCATAGCAGGCTGTGCCCAGTCCTCCGCTGATAAATGGAGGAAACTCCCAGCCTAACATGAAAACTTTCATATTGTCACCCGTTGGCTTAGTCCTATAATCATCTGCTCATTAAAAAATCAAGATGGATTCTCTATCTCATAACACCAAAAATTAAATGCGTCTCTTTTCTGAAGGTGTCTAGTTGCAAAATCAAGTCGTAGACTACCATTAGGCTCCGTTATCGGCAAGAAATCACCCAATCTTAACCTAAAGCTGGTAGAAAAAATCCTATTTAGGCAATACCTGTAATATAAATCGGGATTTTAATGGTTAAAAGTTCAAAAAATCTTTCAAAAAACTTACATTAAGGTGTTGAAAAACGCATTTTGTCAGCCGATAACTAATCGTAACCTACCTACATAATCGCCAAGCCCTCACAGAATCCAAAAGAAAATAAGCCGCCCGGCAATACAAAAAGCGGAACGGCTTATCTAAATAGCACTACTGCCAACGTAAGATGTGCAATCAAAAGACCTTAGCGCATAACTTGTATGTCCGATCAGAAATTGAACACAAACGGGCTTCCAACAGCGACTAAAGGTCCTGTGCTTTGACAGTGCTGCGACGGTTGGCTTTGGTGCGAACTATCGCAGCATCAAGCATACCATAGACCCTATCACTAATTGCCTCAAGCGCGTCGGATGAAGTCATCATCTTCTTGCTTTTGATGTGAGCCTTGACTTTACTGGCTACAATCAAAGATTCTTTCTTTTTTGCCATTCTAAGATCCCTCTACGTCAAAAAAGTTAAGTTGTAATTACTCCGGAACTAAATCCTTCAGTCCGGCACATTATCGAAGTGTGTTGTTATTACACGCAATCAACCTAATTTGCAACAAAAAAATACGCCCAAACGCTAAATTTTTGCAATTACTGAGTCGATAGCCTAAAAAAATCGGCTTCGAGGAGCCGAAGCCAAAATCAGAGTTTTTTCGCCGGCTTGAAATTTTTAATAATTAGGGTACCTCAATTTGACGAATATACCCAAATGAAAGCCTATCCCAGCGTGTCGGGATAGAATTCAAATGAATCCAGGCGTGGAAAAACACGTTTGGGAGCATGGTTTGTATGGAAGAGGTATAAAATGGTAAAGCGTTCCAAAAAATTTCAAAAACCGCAGGGCAAACTGGAAGGATTTGTCGTCGTTGCATTCGCCGAGAACATGGAGCAGGCCAGAGACTACAAAACTCTGCTGGATGCTAATGATATTCCAACTATCATAAGCGAGCATGAGGAACAGTCAATCGGCTCCAAGGAAATTGCTGTAATGGTTTCCGAGGAATTTCTCGACGAGGCACACGTAATAATCGAATCGCAGCAAACATATGATGATTTCTACGACCTTACATCGGAAGACGAGAGCAACAGCGATTTCGACAGTGACCTTTTCGAAGACGACTTCTAAAAATGGATAAAAAAGATTTTCCAGAGCGTCGCAGCGGCCGGGACCGCAGAAATAATGTTGTCGACAGGCGTTTAGGCCTTGATCGCCAACGGGGTCCGGGTAGACGACTGACCGATGAACGAAAATCTGCTGAAGAAGGGCAAATGTCCGACGAGCAGTTTGAGTTTCTTATGGCCGTTGACGAATACAAGCGAAAAAATACAAGGCCCTTCCCCACATGGACAGAGGTCTTTGAGATTATGAAGGCACTTGGCTACCGCAAAGTAGCTGAGCCACAATCGCTTGAAAATCTCGAAAAAGATCCCGAGCATGATTCGGTGCCTCTGGGAACCTGGCTCGACTAAGAACAAGCTCGAACCGAAAAATTAAATTGCTCTGCTTGATGCGGATTCCAGGATTTC
>CAZQXE010000260.1:0-4076 GCA_964597115.1 uncultured Pirellulales bacterium
CCGGAAAAATGGGATACTCGACAAGCGAAGTAGGAAACCTCGTCGCAGAAAAAGTAGCTGAATAGAACGATGCCTGCGAATTTAACACCGGAATATTTTAAGGCGGAACGGTGGTATCGCGAAGCGAAGACGCCGGATGAGAAGATTCTGGCGCTTGAGCGGATGCTTGCCGTGATGCCAAAGCACAAGGGGACGGACCATCTCAAGGCGGACCTGAGGCGAAAACTCAGCAAACTCCGGGACAGCACGCAGCAGAAAGGGAGGGCTTCGGTATCGGATATTTTTCATGTCCCTCGAAGCGGTGCCGGCCAGATTGTTCTTTTAGGGACACCAAACTGCGGCAAAAGCTCCATTGTTGCAGCGCTGACAAATGCTAAGGTCAACGTCGCCGAATTTCCTTTCGCAACCGGTGGCCCGGTACCGGGGATGGTGACATTCGAGGACATCCAGATTCAGTTGGTTGATATGCCGCCGATTACCGCCGACTATATCGCACCGGGCCAGGTGGGGACATACCGCAACTGCGATATGATTGCTGTTGTCATTGATCTTTCTGCCGATGCGCAGGAACAGCTTGGTGTTTGTCTGGATTTTCTCGAATCGAAGAGCCTTTTGGTCGACAGCGACACGCCTGCCTACGATGCACAGGGCAACGCTCTTGCAAAAGAGGCGTTCTGTATCTGCACTAAATCCGATATTGCCGAAGCGAACGCCTTTACAAAACTACGGGAATTGTGCAAGCGTCCCTTTGAGTTTGTCGAGATTTCCGCCGCAACCGGTTCCGATCTTGAAGGGCTGTCTGCGAAGTTTTTCGAGCAGTTGGGAATAATCCGGATCTACGCCAAGCCGCCGGGTAAGCCGGCCGATATGAAAGATCCGTTTACGTTGCCT
This sequence comes from uncultured Pirellulales bacterium, assembly GCA_964597115.1. GTDB lineage: Bacteria > Planctomycetota > Phycisphaerae > Sedimentisphaerales > Anaerobacaceae > CAZQXE01. The sequence goes on from CAZQXE010000260.1 coordinate 892, forward strand.
GCCGGCTCAACCGTTATGGACCTGGCACAGGCTATCCACCGCCAATTGGCCGATAAGCTCAAATATGCAAGAATCTGGGGCACCGGTGTTTATGACGGCCAAAGCACACAGAGAAACCACATCCTAAACGACAAAGACATTATTGAATTGCATTTCTCCTGATTTGGTTTATAATCCTGCGCATGAAATTATCAATTACTGTTAGATAAAACACAGAAAGAACAAGTCAAAATGTCAAATGGAAAGGAGATTTAAAATGTTCAGAATTCGCTTAGTTTGCATAGGTTTTTTGACGGTCCTTATATTGGCCGGCGTACCTAAATCAGCGGCGGCAGCGGCAGCGACGGCTGAAAAATGTGTCGTAACGATTGACGCCGGCAAGACCGGTGAGCCGATTTCAAAATATATCTACGCCCAGTTTATCGAGCACCTTGGTCGCTGTATTTACGGCGGCATCTGGGCCGAGATGTTGGAGGACCGCAAATTCTATTATCCTATCACAGCCGAATACGACCCTTACCGTGGCACCCGTGCCGTCCCCAAAGACAGCCCGTATGCTGTAGTCGGTGCCTCACCCTGGCAAATCATGGGAGAGCCCGATTCGGTGACAATGGTCAAAAAGGATTCCTTCGTCGGTGAGCACACCCCGCTCGTTCAGCCCGGAGGTGGCATCCGGCAGCTTGACCTGGGATTAGTTAAAGATAAGAAGTACGTCGGTTATATCTGCCTCAAACCTCAAGAGCGAAATACGAATGTGGTTGTATCACTTGTCTGGGGTGACAGTCCTGATGAGCGAGAATCCACTCAGCTTTTGGTCGTTGCGAGCGATTATGGCAAGTATAACTTTGAGTTCACCGCCGGTGCCGACACCGTAAAGGGCAAGCTGGAAATCAATGTATCCGAATTAGCCAAAAGCGCATGTTTTGTGGGTACGGTTTCACTAATGCCTGCGGACAATATCGATGGAATGCGAGCTGACACGATAGCGGTACTGAAAGAGTTGAACGCGCCGCTGTATCGCTGGCCGGGCGGAAACTTCGTCAGCGGCTACGACTGGCGCGACGGAATCGGCGACAGGGACCGTCGTCCCCCTCGCACGAATCCAGCCTGGACCGGCGTCGAGCACAACGACTTCGGCATGCACGAATTCATTCGCTTTTGCCGGTTGCTCGAAACCGAGCCGCTTGTAACCGTCAACACCGGCTTTGGAGATGCATATTCTGCCGCCGCTCAACTGGAATATTCCAACGGCTCGGCCGATACGCTCATGGGAGCATTACGGGCAGAGAATGGTGACGCCGAACCGTTCGATGTTCGCCTCTGGTGCATCGGGAACGAAATGTGGGGACGCTGGCAGCTCGGTTATATGAGTCTTAATCATTATGTCCTCAAACACAACTGGGTCGTCGACAAAATGCGTGAAGTGGATCCGGACATCGTTCCGATCGCTTCGGGCAACGCAGGTCCATGGAGCAAAGGATTGCTGGAGAAATGCTCGGACCATATTGACATAATTGCGGAGCATTTTTATTGCCAGGAAAAATCCAACATTGTCGAGCATACCGCCCAGATAGCAGATAATATAAAACGGAAGGTTGAGTTCCATAAGAAACTTCGCCAGGAACTGGACACACTCAAAGGAAAAGATATCCGGATTGCGATGACCGAATGGAATTACTGGTACGGCCCTCATCCCTTCGGAGAGTTAGGCACCCGTTATTTCCACAAAGATGGTCTGGGAATCGCCAAAGGCCTGCACGAATATTATCGTAACTCGGATATAATGTTCATGGCCAATTATGCCCAGACGGTCAACGTCATCGGCTGCATCAAAACCAGCAAGACTGCTGCTGCCTTCGAGACGACCGGATTGGTACTGAAACTTTACAGAAACAACTATGGAACTATACCAATTGAGGTGACTTCCGATGCGAACTCGCTCGATGTGGCAGCCGCCTGGACTGAAGACAAAAAGGCTTTAACGGTTGCTATTGTCAATCCCACGGAGCAGGAGCAGGAGATAACGATGGACCTCAAAGGCGTGCAACTGGCCGGATCCGGCAAGCTCGGATGGATTGCGAATTCAGACCCGATGGCTTACAACGATCCGGACGAAGGACCTAAAGTTGTCATCGAAGAAAAAGCAATTAGCGGCATTTCCAACAAGTTAAATGTTCCGCCGTTGAGCGTCAGCCTTTACAAGCTCGATACTAAGAACTGAAATCTGTGCCAACGTCCACTTTGTTATTTGGAAAGGGAATATCTGATTATGGAATGTAATAAAGATAAGAATCTTAACAATTGCAACTGCTCGTATCCCGGCTGCAATAAAAAGGGAGTATGTTGTGACTGTATAAGCTACCATCTGGCCATGAAGGAACTGCCCGGCTGTTGTTTCCCCGATAACGTCGAGAAGACTTACGACCGCAGTTTCAGGGCATTTGCGAAAGCTTGGAGTCTATAAGTTCGATTTGAGCTTTGCATCTGTTGTATTGAATAAAACAGGGCTGTGAGTTTGATACTCACAGCCCTGTTAATTTTGCGTTATTGTTATTACTCTTACAACGTTCTTCGCCTGCGCAACCATCCGACAAAGCCAGCGCCGACACTACCCAGCAGTAAAGCGCCCGGGGCAGGAATAACGGATACGGCAGGGATCTCAAAGGCTATTTCACCCTTGAAGGGCGATGCCCATGAACCACCGGGGGCTCCACTCCAAATGCCCCAACCAGGATTGAAAGTGCCACTGGCATCGTGGAACGACTCCTCGGTCAGCACGAAATAACACTGGTAGCTGCCATCCGGCAGTTGCATCGTGCCCGGTAAGGCTCTTGGTCCGGGTATCAGTTCACCTGCTCCCGATTCCCACATACCATAGATTCCCACCGTTGTTGGACCATAGTCAACGTCGTACCAGGGCGAACTCGTATCCGGATCGAATGAAGAATAGCTGATCGGACCGTCATTGGCGACAGGAAGTCCCTGGAAAGCCACGCTGTTCACTACGTGAAAACTACTATCCGTCACGAAGCTGGTCGTTACATTTCCGTTCTCATCGGTCATAAGCATACCGAAGGCCAGATAGCCAGTGCCACTACTGTCCCGACCAATAGTCTGCAGGGTGCTATTCGTCCACGCATTGCTTGAACCTTCCAGCTTCAACTGATAAGCAAAGTTGGGTTTTA
>CAZQXE010000261.1:0-4037 GCA_964597115.1 uncultured Pirellulales bacterium
GTCGGCATAGGGCAGGGTGTCACCAACGCTCTTGATGCGCGGTAAAATCCGCCCGTTCTCGCTTCCAAGATGTGCCATGAAATGACGATGGTGTTCCTGGAACTCTCGCAATCCCCTTCGGGCCACCTGTGTGTAAGAAATGTCACCCCAGGTGAGATCGTTGAAGACTGCATAGCTCGCTCCTTGTAAAGGTTCGTTAAGCACCAGCAGGCTTCCGAATCTTCGCGGCGAGCGAGTCCAGTGAGCGAAAACGTAGTCATTCTCAACAGGCGGTGTTCTGTTCCTGAACAAATCGCCGTCCGCCCCGTTGTCAAAGAGCAGATCACCGTTGCTTCCTCCCTGCCAATAGCTTGTGCGAGGCCGCTGGCCCGGATCGCCGTCGGCGTGGATAGAGATGGTTTCGTCGAGTATATAGGGACGGCGGATGACGAAATCCAGATTTGTGCCGGACGTGACCGCGGAGGCCAGCCGCAATGTGTCTTTATCGGTGCGCTCGACAATCTCTATAGGTCCCCATCCCCCGGCGGCGCTTTCAATCATGTCCCCGCGCGTCACCCAGGGAACCAGGAAACTCGTGCCGTTTACCGCCGTGACCATATTTCCGTCGGCGTTGATGCCTTTTCCCATGCCGCCGGGCCCTCGGGAGCAGATTCCGTCCCAGCCTTTAGCGGTCACCGCATCTAATTTAATGTTGACTCGGCCGGTCGGATAGAAGGTCCACTCCGTCGTGGCCTCCACCATGTCGAGTTCGATGAACTGGTCGTTGGGAGGGCCGTCGCCGTTATTTAATCGAGGGTGACATTTCTGCCGAACGCACAGCCGCACCGGCGTGTTTTCAAGGATCTCAAGCGAAGCCCGGCCGGGGTCATTGTTTCTGCCTAAAGTTGTCATGAATTCCTGGTCGCCCTGCAGATAGACATCGTAATCGAAAATGCCGCCCTGGCAGTACGAGGGCCCCGTGACCAGATTGTCCTGCTGGTTAGGATCGTGTACCTTGTCGAACATTCTGTAGATTCCGCCATTGTAGAAAAGGCTCAGAATCACTTTCCATTCGGCTGTTTCGACGATTAGCTCCTTTTCTTGAGAAGTTAAATTGTTCGTGACCACGAGTTTGGCTTCTGTAGGTGTCCATCCATCGGGCATAACAAGCGCTCCCTGAGCCGGCACAAACGATCCGAGAAACAGCAGAACACCAGCCCCTAAAAAAACCGGTATGGAAAATATACCTAAAATATATTTCATAATAAAACCTTAGGTTATGAAAGATAATCGATGTTTCCTATCAGGCTGTCCCTTTTCGATTTACATTATACTAATCTCTGCGGCACCCACAAACACTTTTCTCTGTGTTCTCTTTGCCCTCATTCGATCCCGATAAATCAGGACTCACCTGTAGCGGAGCTATGAAATACGAGCCCTAAGGGGCGAGAGACGAACCATTGAAGTATGTAATGTTTTGTGCTATAATCTCACTCGCTGATGGAAATCAATTTTACTATCGAACAAACGTGCTTAATGAATTTTTATTCAGGGAATCTTACCTATGGCCAATACTAAACACCAAAACCTTTTAACCTTTTGTATTATCTGTGCGTTTATTGTAAACGTTGGCGTAAATGCGGCCGAAACTCCTTCCGATATTCACGTATGGGAAATGAAGCAAATCTCGCTGAACGCGGAAAAGGATTATGAGAACTATTATACAGACGTGACATGCTGGGTAGAACTCAAAGGACCTAATTTCTCAAAACGTATTTACGGCTTCTGGGACGGCGGCAATTGTTTCGTCGTACGCATGGTGGCAACAGAACCGGGCAATTGGCAATGGACAAGTGGCTCGAACCAGCCCGAAGATGAAGGGCTTAACAACCATAGCGGGGAATTCACCGCCGTCGACTGGACAAAAGGAGAAAAACGGCAAAATCCCAACCGTCGCGGCTTCGTTCGTCCGACCCCTAACGGGCATGCATTACAATACGCCGACGGCACGCCGTTTTTTATGGTCGGTGATACGTGGCTTGCAGGAACCACATGGCGGCTGCCTTTCAGAGGTGTCACTCCTGCCGAAAATTATATGCCGGGTCCCGGTATTGGATTCGAAGACGCCGTGGCTTATCGCAAAAGGCAGGGTTACAATTCCGTCAGCATGATAGCATGTTTTCCTAACTGGGAATCGGATTGCCACCCCAGTACTTACGCGGATTCCAGCGGTTTATATCTGAGAAATGCGTGGGAAAAATTCGATTACCTTGTCGACAGTGGCAAGATGACCGCAAAAAATATGCGTGATGAATATGGCAACAGGCCCTTTCAAATGTCGGGCGAGCACGAGGGCGTAGCTGACTTTGACCGTATCATCCCTGAGTATTTTCAAAGCTTGGATAAAAAAATGCAGCATTTATCCGAGCATGGTTTTGTCTCTTTGTTGGAGACCGTAAGAAGGGACAACTGCCCGGCGTGGAAGGCTTATTTTGACTTTAACGAATCTTTCGCACGATATGTTCAATACCTCATCTCAAGGTACGGTGCGCATAATATACTCTTCAGCGGGATTCATCTCGACTGGATTCCCAAAGAATACAGCCTGACCGCCGACGAATTCAACGAAGCTTTGACTTATCATCTGAAAAAATACGGCCCGCTGCCGTTCGGCCAGCCCCACACGACGCTAATCAATAATTCAACGTATTTGCAGTTTGGACACAATCAAAAATGTCCCTGGCTGACCATGCACTCTGTCGGCAACAAACCTCGCGACCACCGCGTCGCCGAGGCGATTGAAATCCTTTTCAATCTCGATCCCCCGTACCCGGCCATAAATTTCGAGCCGTATTATACGGGCTGGAACCACGAAATAAATATGCCGAACGGTGAACGTCCTCCGGCTGATTCGGCACGTGACAACTATTTCTCGCGCGCACAGATGTACGGCTCCGTTCTTTCAGGCGGACTATCGGGACACGTGCACGGCACAGCCTCCTATGATATTACCACAACCGGAGAACCCGCTGGCGCTCGTCCCCATATCTGGGATGCGTTAAAGTACGAATCCGGCCGGTACATGCAGCACTTGGCGGCGTTCATTTTATCAGAAGGGGACAAGTACCAGCAATTACAGCTCGGCTCTAATAATATCCATCCGCAAAAAGCCGCAAACAGCCCTCCGATGGGTTTGGACGGCTGGTCGTATATGATGTGCACACCCCAAAAAGATTTTGCTCTGCTTTACTTTGAGAACCAAGCGGTATTACCCACATTGAGCGGTTTTAAACCTGATACATCTTATCGTTTCCGATGGTTCAATCCCAGCACCGGCCAATGGAATGATAACATAATGATTAAATCGGATGAAAAAGGAATACTGACACTACCGGAATTTCCCGACGGCCAAAATCCAACGATGAAAGACTGGGCGGCGAAAATTCTTGAAAGTCGTTAAAAATGAAACGTTCAGCCATTAACGCTTACATCCGTGAGGCCAAAGAACTCTTTGAGCAGGCCGGATTTAACCTGCCGCCATTTGCGTTCTGGAGTCCCGATGATTGGGCGAAGAAAGGTTCCGAGGCGGATGAAATTCGCGATAACGCTCTGGGTTGGGACATCACCGATTTTGGTTTTGGTGATTTCGAAGCGAGCGGCCTGCTTTTATTTACCCTTCGCAACGGCAATTATCTAAATCCTGCATCTTATCCGAAGAAGTATGCAGAGAAGCTCATGATTGTCAAAGAGCAGCAGGTGACGCCGATGCACTTTCACTGGAACAAACGTGAAGATATTATTAACCGCGCCGGCGGCAATCTTGTACTTGAGCTTTATAAGTCCACTGAAGATGAGCAGCTTTTCGATGAGCAGTTTTACGTATCACTCGACGGCGTGCGGAAAAACTGCCGCTCGTCGGAGCGCATCGTACTAACGCCCGGCGAGAGCATCTGTCTTGAGCCGTATATCTATCACACGTTCTACGGAGAAAAGGGTAAGGGTGCGGTCATTGTCGGAGAGGTTTCAGACGTCAATGACGATGCGGGTGACAATCGCTT
>CAZQXE010000262.1:0-3939 GCA_964597115.1 uncultured Pirellulales bacterium
TCCTGAATCAGATAGTTTGTAGATGCTTTCTACACTTAGAGTTCTCAAACCTGATTTATAAATCAAATATTTTGCCGGGATTAAGAATATTGTTTGGGTCCAATGCACGTTTTATCGCCCGCAACATATCGAGATAATTTTTAGACACTACATACGATAGATATTTCTTCTTTTTATGTCCTATACCGTGTTCACCTGAAATCCGTCCACCAACCTCAGCGGTCAACCGGTACAATTCGTCAAGGATCCTTTGTAGAACCTTGTGCCATTTCTCATCAGACCACTGGGGTTGTGAAACAATACGTGCGTGAAGATTGCCGTCCCTGGCATGGCCGAAGCATGGGATCATTACATCGTGTATATCCGACAATTCCTGCAGCTTGGCAACTATGGCTGGAATTGTGGCTGGGGGGACAACGATATCCTCCGCGTTTTGACGATGTGAGATGACATTATATGCCTCACCGATATTTCTCCGAACCTTCCAGATTCGTTCGGACGTGCTGGCATTATCTGCAACATATACCTCAATAGCACCCTCATCTAAGCACAACTGGCCTATTGACTCATATTCCTGTTCCACCTGCTGTTGATCTGAATTGTCTACCGTAATTAGTAGCATAGCTCCAGCCTGCTCATATGGAATGGATTCATTGAGATATTCGCAAGAAGCCTTAATCGACGTTTTGTTCATAAACTCAATAGACGTGGGAATTATGCCCAGGTTGGTCTCTATTTTTGGAACCACACTTATCGCTTCTTCAGAGGTCTTAAACAGGCACAGAATGTCAACCTGTGATTTCGGCAGAGGTAGTAATTTAAGCGTGATTTTTGTAAACACACCAAGGGTGCCCTCTGAGCCGACCATAAGCTGAACCATATTGTATCCACTAACATCTTTAATCAGCTTACCACCGAGTTCAACAATTTCTCCGGTCGGTAAAACTACCTCAAGCCCGAGAACATAACGGCCTGTCACTCCGTATTTGACCGCTTTTGCCCCGCCTGCATTTTCTGCCACATTACCACCAATATAGCATGTCTCAGTGCTCATCGGATAACCGGCGTAGAACAAGCTGTACTCTTCGAGAAACTCGTTTATCTCATTTGTAATAACTCCGGGTTCTACGACTATCATCATGTTTTCACGATCCAGCTCCAGGATACTATTCATACGGTCTAACGACAGCACTATCGCACCATAGATCGGCACCGCTCCTCCGGACAGGCCTGAGCCTGCACCGCGAGGAGTAACCGGTATCATCCGGCGATTAGCGAGCTTGATAATGGCAGCGATTTCTTCAGCAGTCCTCGGCCTTACCACCACTTCCGGCATGTGGGCATATTCTTTGCCGGGAACTTCATCATGTGAGTAAGGTTCCAGTTTTTCCTCATCGCCATAGATAATATACTTGGCCCCGACGATTGCTCTGAGTTCGGCGGCTATCTCCGGAGTTACCTTATTATATTTCTTCTCATTTATCACGAATAATCCCCTGCCTCATCCGTTTGGTAAAAACCGGTACAACTTCAAAAAGGTCGCCAACTATTCCAAAATCTGCAACCTTAAAAATGGAAGCTTCAGGATCGTTGTTGATAGCCACAATGGTCCCGGATGTCTGCATACCGGCCAAATGCTGAATCGAACCGGATACGCCTACACCAATATAAAGCTTTGGACTAATAGTCTTTCCACTAAGTCCTACCTGGTGCGGATAGCTTAACCATCCTCTGTCTACGACGTCGCGTGTCGCCCCAAGAGCCGCATCAAGACTATCTGCCAATTCCCGAACAAGAGGCATATTTTCCGCTCTTTTAATACCCCTGCCTGCAACCACAACAACATTGGCTTCACAAAGAGCTTGTTCTTCTTCGTTACCGATGAAACCAATCCTCGTAACACTGCTCCTAAGATTTTCTTTAGATGCAACAAGACAAATTATTTTCCCTTTCCTGCCCTGCTGTCTTGGTGCCGGCCTGGTTGAGCGAGGCCGAATAGTTGACATCTGAGGGCGAAATTCAGGCGTCTTAATTGTCGCCATGATATTGCCCCCAATAGCCGGCCGAGTCTGAAGAAGATTATTTGTTTCTTTTTCTATATCAAGTCCTGTGCAATCGGCCGTCAAACCAGTATGAGCTTTTGCCGCAACATAGGGCATTAGTGTCCTGCCTGTTGATGTCGCTCCTGCAATTATTATCTCCGGACGATACTGCTCTATTAGCTTCAACATACAAGCTGCATACGGCTCAACAAGAAAATGTTCCAACTCCGCAGCTTCCATTGCTATGACTTCATCTGCACCGCATTCTATAAGCTCTTCAAGGTCACTTTTTCTTATGTTATTACCAAAGATGATTGCAGAGAGCTTACAACTGCGCTTCCCGGCCAACTCGAGTCCGCGTGTAAGTAACTCATACGAAATTCTTTGGACTCGGCCATGCTGCTGTTCAGCCAATATCCATACGCTGGAGTATTCCACCTAAATCAATTCCTTATGTTGAAGAAACTTGGCGAGTTTGTCAACTGCTTGGTCTACTGACTCTTCATCCTTTGCTATGACTTTCTCGCATTGACGTGTGATCTTTGGTCTAAATATCTTTACTACACGGGTAGGGGAGCCATTCAGCCCGACTTTACTCTCATCGATATTGAGATCGTTCTTTCCCCATACCGGAATCTCTATCTTCTTTGCCCTTTGCTTGCCTCTTAATGTCGGTAAGCGGGGGATGCTGGCCTCCTTGACAACCGTCAGAACAGAAGGCAAATGAAGAGATAAGTTCTCATATCCGTCCTCTATTAATCGACTTACCCTGCAATTGCCATCACTAATGTGCTCAATCCTGCTCACATATGTAACTACGGGCAAATTCAGAAAGGCAGCAATACCCGGCCCCACCTGCCCGGTGTCACCGTCAGTGGCACGCTCTCCACAAATCACCAAAGAGAAGTCTCCTATATGTTTTATTGCCTTTGCTAATATGTAACTGGTTGACCATGTATCAGAGCCTGCAAAAGCCGAATCACTAACAAGAATCCCAGAGTCAATACCCATTGATATTGCTTCTCTTAGCGCTGTTATCGCTTTAGGCAGTCCCATCGAAACACAAATAACCTCTCCTCCATGTTGTTCTCGCAATTGAATAGCTAACTCAATAGCATAAAGGTCCAGCGGATTAATAATTGCTTCGACGCCTTCTCGAATAACCGTACCTGTATTCTCATCCATCTTCACGGATTTGGTTTCCGGAACCTGTTTTATAGGGACAATAATACGCATTTAATATCATCTTTGAATTAAGAATACTGTTTTTTTAGCAATTCTCACTAATGCGGACACATTGTTAAAATTGCAAATGTATTATAGCTTTTGCGAGAATTACTGACAAGGATTTATCCCCACTGCAAACTCTGATATTTCAAAGTATTTTATCGAAGCAATTGCCCGTCACGCCGCTGGTAATTGTGTATGGCAACGTCAAGCAAGTACATCAGGACTTATCATACAGTATCGAACATCTCAGCGATTGTACCGTTACCCACCCAATTAAGATTTTAGCCGAATGTTGCCGTAAGTACTAACCCCAACTCCAGGCATTGCCTGCGGCTAAAAAACTTGTCCGGCATTCCGCAAAGACATAAAATCAGGTTGACGGATTGGCTTCGTTTTTTCGGCGCCCGAAATCGGACAATTTCTCATATTTACTTTTTATAAAAGAGCTTACGTCAATTTACGTCAAACACAAATTGGGTTCGTTTTGGGTTCGTTTGGGTTCGTTTTTCCCGGCTCCACAATCATAAATATTTATGTAATCCTTTGTTATATCTGACATTACATCCATTTGAGCATTTTGAAAATTGGGTTCGTTTTGCATAAAAAGGGTCGATTTGTCGAATACTTTCGACAACTGTCGAATAAGTATAAACCGCAGATTCCGCAG
>CAZQXE010000263.1:0-3924 GCA_964597115.1 uncultured Pirellulales bacterium
CTCCACACCGTATAGGTCGTCCGTTGCCGTTGCAGCCACCATGGCAATTGAAGTATTGCCGGTAGCATAAGGCACTGTCTCCCAGGTCATCGGATCAGGACTCGGAGCCGTAGTGTCAGGCGTATCTACCCAAGCGGAGACTTTAACCTCGTCGATGTAAATATCGTCACCATTACTGCTGGCATCGGACATGAATCTAATTCCCATATCGGTCGGAAAGACATAGTCTTCTGCATCTATGTATACGGTCTGATGGTAAAACTGGCCATTTACAAAATCTGTTCCACTGACATAGGTGGCTACCGTATGCCAACTCGAACCGTCATAGTACTGTACCCAGAAATCTTCCCCGGACTCCATACTCTCAGAATAAAACCAGAAATCGACCTCGATCTGTGTATAGCCCGGACCGTCCACATCTATTCCATTGGTATGATAGAAAGAAGATGATGTACCGCTATCGTCCCGGATATTGACCGCAGTAGTGCCTTGATGAACCTGCACCCCCTCAGTATACAGAGTGCAGTCGCCCCCTCCATCGGTATAATTGCCCCAGCCATCCTCAAAGTCATCATATGTTAATTCAACCCATTCAGACGTTGGGTCTACCTGAGCGAAGACTTTAACCTCGTCGATGTAAATATCATCACTGTTACCACTGGCATCACACCTAAATCCGATCATCATGTTGGTCGAAAAGTCATAATCTCCTGCATCTATGTACACGCTCTCATGGTAAAACTGGCCATTTACAAAATCCGTTCCACTGACATAGGTGGCTACCGTATGCCAACTCGAACCGTCATAGTACTGTACCCAGAAATCTTCCCCGGACTCTACACCGTCGGAATAAAACCAGAAATCAACCTCGATCTGGGTATAGGCCGGACCGTCCACGTCGATTCCAGTGGTGTGATAGAACGAAGATGATTCGCCGCTATTGTCCTGAATATTGGCTGCATTACTGCCTTGATGAGAAAATTTATTATACAGACTGCAGTCGCCACCTCCATCAGTATAATTGCCCAAGCCATCCTCAAAGTCATCATACGTCAGTTCTGCCCATTCAGCGACCGAGGACAATACACTTTCACTCGCTTTCTCTACATCATGCGCATATCCAAGAAGATGAGCGGTCTCGTGGGCGATTAAGCCAGCCAAGCGGATTACAAATGAGTCCAGGTCAACATAACCGCTCACAATATTCTCGCTGAATACAAAAGCTTTATCACAAGCGTTCTGATTTCCAACATCAACCTGTTCGGCCAATCCCAGAAAAGTACCATATTCAGAGAAGCCAGAATCATCACCCCCAACAAATACAGTAGAGTAAGCCTCGTTGGCTGAGGGCCTTTCGGTCGTGAAAACCACCCCCGAACCAGCGAATATCTCTTCCAACTCCTGGATCACTTGGTCAATAATAGCCTGCTCCTGGCCAGCAAGACCAGCATTCGCAGCAGAAAATTCAGGAACGTTTACACCCTCAACGACAACCGGGCCGTTATAGGTTACTTTCGCCTGGCCATCGAAGTCGAGATATACAATCTGTCCGTCGAAATAATCTGTATCAGGATCGACCAAATACAGCCCTGGAAGTTCTACACCCTCTAAAGGCACACTATCCGTGAATTCACCCAGAACAGTATTCTCAGCTTTAATTGCTATATTTTCAATAGCATCACCTGTAGGTTCATTGTCTACAGAGTCATATTCCGGAGGGCCCCTGATCTCGATAGATGTGGCGTATTCAATGCTTAAATCAGCATCATTTATATATATCGGCATACTGCCATCCTCAGTTGGGACGGCAGTACTATTCGCTTCTTCGCCGTTAATGTTTGTCTCAATAACCTCTACTAAAGTACTTTGACCCTCTACATCACCACCCGCATCGTTCATTAGCCCGACGAGATCCACACCGGCCTGAGCAGGACCAATATTATCAACATCCAAATCAACAGCCGTTTCATTTAAATCGTCGGTAGAATCCAAATTCGTTTCGACTGATTCGTCATTTATATTATCATTGGTAAATAAGGTAAAGATCGGCTGGTAAAGGTCTGTTTCAAAATGGTCGGTTGAATCCGATTCTCGGTGAATCTTCTGCTCTGCACCTGGAAGCTGCTGCTCAACCTGTTCATTCGCTTCCAGCAGCTCCGCATATTGGACCACTTCCTGCGTACTGTCAAGAAGCGCATCCTGAATTAAGCCGCCTGCAAAAGTACTGAGTAAACTATCCCCCGAAAGCAATATTCGCGCTTCCAGTTTCTCCAACACTATGGGCTTAACTGGTTTGGAATTCCTAATCCCAAATGGTTTCCTATCCCTTATGCGATCGAACATTACTATTAACCTATCCTACCGTGTGGACATTATTTGGATACTAAGCTTATCAACCTACAATAGCAACCAAATAGTAACATGTCTTCTCTAAGCTCACAGAAAAATCTATCTTCTGTATGATAAAATTTTTAATTTTTTTATTATAACGCCTTAATCTTAAACTAGGCACCGCCAAAAAAAACACTCAAACTTAGGCGTTTTTCCAAGCCATCTGCAATTCACAATTTATGTTAGTTGTAACTCTATCTTTTTTAAAAGCTTATAAAATCTCAAGGTCTTTTTTTTAATACTTAATCTTTGACCAAATGAAAAATTTACTATGCATTCCAAGAGCTTCATTACGAAAGCCAAACTGAGTAATCGCCTGAAAAACGGCTATTGTCCGGCATTTTAAATACAACCTAAAATCCGTTGCTTCGTAACAAAGAGGCTTGTCTGGCATTTTTGCGTAACCGGAGTAAGAAGCCAGCCAGTTGAATAAACGTAAGTATCTTGAAACATAATAGTTACAGCAAACAATGCTTTTGTTACAGAGGCACTTCAAAAAAACCGTTAAGTTTGAGAAATTATCAATACCAGTATGGCACAAATTGTTCCGAATCTCGTTATAGTACTCCTACTCTATATATAGTTACCCTAACATCTTCTAACATGAAGGGCCTTGCGTATGGGCCTCCGTGTTGCACGTTCATCTGAGATTATCAAACAGGCAAGATTGGGTAGACTGTTACAATTTTGGTAATAAGCAAACGGCAAACCCGGCTCAGTGAGCCGATTTCTCCGTTGCCTAACATCACTCATCAATCTGCTGTTGGATTACCTAACAGTACCTTCGTTCCATACCTGAGAACAACCCAGGTATTTGCCTATGAACCGTATTTGCTTCACGTGTCATACATCGTGAAGCCAAAATCTATAATAACTCCAAACTTCACTTGCCCATTTGTACCACACTTCCTATACTATAGTCAAGAGAAAAATCAAAAAAATTGGGATGTCCAAGGAACATCGTATCCCCCTTCGCAAGACAAGATGTATGACTCCTACGTGCTACCAGAAGCTAAGAAAGATGGATAAGGGCAGGGGCTAGCCCCTGCCGCGGTGGGTCCCATAAGAAAAATAGGCCCTTGAAAGGGCAAGGCTCTTAATAGACCATTACAGTCTTTTTAAAGGCCCCACGTGAAACCGCTTAGCTATTACGAACAGATTATAAAGATGAAAGGCAAAGCCGACAAGTTTGATTTGAGACTGCGAATGGTAAAACATGCCCTGGCCAGCCCACAGCCGGCGTCTTTGATACTACACCAAAGACCGTCCGCAAATGGCTTAGGCGTTATCAGCAGGAACGCCTGGTCGGCTTGAATGAGTTGCCGAGAATTCCTCTTACGTGTCCCCATAAGAACTCACCAATCATGGAACGAAAGGTCGTGCAAGTGCGTCAACGCTATCCTTTTATGGGGGCTAAAAGATTGAAGCGTGAACACAACCTGCCTTGCTCACACGAGGCCATTCGCCGAATACTCAATGAGCACGGCTTGATAAAGAAGCCCCGCAAAAGACATAAACGCAAGAAGGACCTGG
>CAZQXE010000264.1:0-3899 GCA_964597115.1 uncultured Pirellulales bacterium
TGTGTATCGTCCGGGTCAGCTTCAATATCGGTTAGGATAATTACTCTGTTTATTTGATTTGCTTGAGCGCAAAGAGATTGGGAAAAGAGTATCAATGAAAAAACAATTAAAGAAAAAATAGTTCTCATCTTACTTATGCTCCTAAGTTCTGAATTAGTTAATTAAACAAATATCGAAATTATTAAATCAATTCAATTATGATTTGTCAATTTGGAAAATTTAAGGTGTTCGTGTGTCAACCGAAACTGTTACCCATGTCCTCGTTACGATATGTAACCTATGTTACCGGTTTGTACCTCCGCCTTGCCCCATAGGGGGTACTTTTTCTGGGTCTCCTTGTATTCCCTCATCCGCGGAGGATGTGCTTTGCCATTTTCGGTTGATGGTGAAGTATCTCGGTGAAGTTCCCTCATTAAAAAGTGCCGGATACCCGGACAACTTGAAATATTCTTCCAACGTATTTATAATTTTGGCATTCATGATGTTTGCCCTCCATAGCAAAATTGAGTTTTGTATTTTTTTCTTTATTTTGCCTACAAGGAGGGCTTTTTTCTATCTACAATCATGACATGCATTCCTAAAGCTGCTTTGAGAGGGGAATTTCTTGAAAGTCCAGCATGGATTCTGTAAAATTATTGATGCCGTACAGAGAGAATTATGCTTTTTAATTGTGTAGATGGAAAATCCCAAAATACGGAGAGTTTTTTATGAAGCTTAAATTTCCATGGCAGAAGTTCCAGATGATCCAGGCGTGCAAGGAACTGATGGAGATGAGATTATGGGAAAGCTACGAAAACCTGGATTTTTTTGTGGTCGAGACTCCTCTTGAAGACCCTGTTGTTGTATCCATTATGGGTGCTGGCGGTGAGGAATATGGCATCAGCGTTTTCAGGGGGCCTGATGCATTTAAGCAGCCTATTATGATAACCAATGAAGGAAAGCCTGCTGCTGATACAATAAACACCATTGGTTTTAGCATGGTTCATTACAGGGATATGCAATATGAAGAGAAGAAATGGCTCAAATCCTGTAATTACCGCGCCAGAAAATCTGACTGGCTGCCATCTGTTATTTCTAAGAAGCCGGGTGAAATGATGCAAATGGTTGAAGAAGACCATGATATCAATCTGATGCTTTATATTGTAAAGGGGATCGTTAAGGCACAAGAAGACGGCAAATTCTGCCCGATAATAAAGAATAGCGGCTCAAAGATATTCACCATAGAGGTTTCTGGCGATGTTTCAGATCCGGATGTTAAAGTAACACATAAATCATTTCCCGGCTCAAAAGAACTTCTCCGGATGTGCAGGGATGAAATGGTGTATGATGATCTATCGGAGCTGCCGGATATATCCAGACTGCCGAAACTTGATGAAACTTGGGTTATTGTGCCCGTGTATGTTACAAGTGAAGACGGCGGTAATGACAACTGCATCCTCGTTATCGCTGAAGAAGAAAGTCATTATATTTTGCACGCGGATATTGTTCCAATGGATACCGGCCAGGCCCTGGATGTTTTGTTTGGCGTTTTCAGCGGCGACAATACGGCTGAGAGAGTAGGCATCCCGGATAGGATTATTATTGCCGAGAAAAAATTCTTTGATGCCATAAAAGATTTACTGCAATTAGAGATGAATATCTGCTATGAGAAGAAGCATCCTGTCGCAGAAGATATTCGAGAAAGTATTGCCAATGATTTACCGGCATTTGCCGACAAGCATTTTGTCAAACATCTTGAAATGCCTGATATTGACCTCTCCATGGTTCCGGCTGATGATGACTTACAGAGCTGGAAATTGGTACAGAAAGTACTGACAAATATGTTTATTAATTTCTGGCACGATTCCGATTACCTGCGTAAAACCGGACCTGCTAAAAAGTTCTTTGGCGACGCAGACTGGGAATATTATATTGATGAATATGACAAAATGATGGCGCTGCCTACTTATGTTACCTGGGCAGCACTTACATACAGGAGAGCAAAAAACAAACCCACCTATGCCGAAAAGCTGCTTTCAGAAGCTCTTCCCGAATCGCTGAGAACATCACTTGAATCACTCAATAATTCATATCCGAGTTTGTATCAAATCATGGAAACTAATGCAGAGACAGGCTATATTGTCCTCAAAGACCTGCTATTGACCAGAACAATAACCGTTCACGATCAAGGACTGTCCGAGACAGCAAGGCAAGACTGGATAGTGCCTTTCTGGGTTTATCCGATTGGAAATTTTCATTTTGTTAACATTGCAGGGCCGGTATTCAATGCGTTAAATTCAACGGAAGTGATAGATGAACTGCTGGAGCTAAAATTGCCGCCAGAGCCTACAACTGGATGGCTCCGGGAAAACGCGTATATATTTGGAAGGCTTTGGGCTTTGTATGACGAGATATCTGAAAGTGGTTCAACGCTGCCTAATCTGGCTAATACAGACGGCGAACCGTTGCAATTTATTACAGCCTATTTTGAGTGTAACAATACGAAAAAAGTCTGTAATGCATTTCTGCAGAGAGATGACATTGACTATGACGAAGACTGTAATGTGTATATATGGTTCAGAGAAAATCCCGATAATTCGGCTATGGAGACAACCTTACTTGCAAGGATATTTTTTCAGGACAACAAAATTAAAGCTGAGACTAACTCTGAAAACAGATTGGCTTGTTTGATTGATATGCTCGAAACCATTGAGGGAATCCGTTATCTTGAGCACGAGAGTAAAGATGTTGGAGAGATGTTAAAAGAAGTTCCTGAAAAGAATAAAGATATTATCGAAGAAACTTTGCCCGAGGAAGTCAGAGTTGCGGTACAGGATCGAATGAACCAATATTATATAGATTGGCTGGATAAGCCCAATCCTGCTCTTGGAAATAAAACGCCGAGACAGGCTGCTAGGGACAAAAAGAGCGCTCAAAAAACCAGGATTCTCATAGAGACTATCCCCGTCCCGTCGAGCAGTAATGATATAAAAATCCCCAAAGAAGAGATGCTAAGAAGTATCGGGTTTGATTAAGATTAAGCTATTCATAACCGTTGTTAACTCCATTTTTGTGGAGATTGTGCTTAGGCGAAAATTAAAGGGGTACTTTTTCTGAATTTCCTCATCCGCTGAGGATGTGCTTCGCCATCTTCGGTTGACCGTGAAATGATGCTCAGGGTTTTATCCCATAACATAGGAATTATCCTAATTTGACAAAGAGCTTTTCTACAGAGCGTTTCGGCCCCCTTCATATGAAGCCAGATGTGTCAAGACTCTTTTATGTTTTTATGAGTAATGCCTGGTTATGATCGGTCGTCTCACACTCCTATTCAGGTTGCTGTGAATATTTTTGTATTTGCTCACAGTCCTATTAAACTTTACGGTAGTCGGCCTATTCTTAATTACAGGCTATTACGCCCAAGGGGTCCGCCAGGCTCGACTATATTCGATCTCGATCATTAAAAGAGCTTCAATCCCAAAAGTTTATTTTTTGTTTTTTGCCTTCACCCAAAAAGGAGGTGAAAAATAAGAAATAAACATTCTTACCATTTTACGCAGCCTTATCAATTTGATAGCACCACGGTTTATTATCACGCAGCATCGCCCAGCAACGCATCAGTAAATGACGGGCAACAGCTATTATCGCTATCTTACGGCGTTTGACGCTGCCTCGACAAACTCGCTTATATATATGTTTGGCCCAGTCAAAACGCAAAGCAGTCCAACTCGCCTGGACAAGTAACGCTCGTAATAGCGGGTTGCCGCGTTTACTTATTCTCCCGCTGCGTTCCATCAGGCCGGATTGATAACGTCTGGGAGTAAAACCGGCGTAACTGGATATCTGTCTGTAACTCTTGAAGCGATGAGGATCGTCAATGACAGCTACAACAGCCTCTGCTGTACGAGGGCCTATGCCGG
>CAZQXE010000265.1:0-3867 GCA_964597115.1 uncultured Pirellulales bacterium
ACGATGGTATCGTAAAAGTCAGGCAGGGTTTAACGACAATGGAAGAAGTGCTGCGTGTAACAGAAGTGTATGGCAAAAATGAAAATGAAGTCTTCGTCGAAAATATCAATTCAGAATAATGTTTAAAAATAAAAAGCTAATATGTCCCACACATATATTAAAATTCGCATAAGCCCTGCGGGTGTGGGAAGTCTGTGATAATGGATAATGATTGAGACGTGAAAACATGCGGAAGAAATTTATTATCCTTGGTTTGATATTACTTCTCATCGGAACCGGTATGCTCGGATGGGTTCTTTTCGAGAAAAGAAGAGATCAACAAGATATCGCTCGCTATAAGCTGAAGTATAGTTCAGAGACGGACGACTACCTCAAACAATATGACCAGTGGTTGCAGTTACCACCGGAAGAACGAACACAACTGCCCCTTGTGCTGGACAAAGATGGAAAAGCTAAAACAAAGTCACAGCTCCGGCAAGAGCAACAGGAAAGACTTATAGCCGATATGGACAGATTGGCCGCGGGTGAAATGGTCGACTATCCGTTTGCGGACGACTTTTACGGCAAGAACTGGCAGGAACAAGTAAGCAGATACAAAAAGCAACAAGAGCTGAACGAGTTTATTTTTACAGGTTCAATTGTATGTGCATCTATGGGAGGATCGATTCTTGCCTGGTGTTTTTTATTATGGACAGCTCGTCTTGTTATCAGGGCTATGTCAGGCCTGGGGAGATTTTTCGCCGGGATTACCGAACGTCTTAAATCCAAACAAGAGCAGAATGAGGGACATTCGGACGGTCTATTCAGTTCGGTCGAAAATACTCCTCTTGTCATTGGACGTAAGACCAAAGCAAATGTGCAGGCAGCGGTTCAGTCTGCAAAGAGCGAATTACCCTCCAATAGCAAGAGCTCCGTACGCTCAGAAGAACCAATAGAAATCCAGTCGGCCGAAGATGATGATCAAACCGGGAACTGCGAAGAAAGCAAACCGGCTCAGAAACAGGAGATTTCCTGCGAGCACAAGAAAATTGCTGTGCTGCTTTCTGACGAGGAACATGTCGAATTTGAGGCTCCTGCCAAATGCGAAACAAAGCGTATTAATGTCACCGAACATCAAAAGCCGCTCGATAATACCCTCGAAGAGCTCACCGAACAAGTCTCGGCTATCCGTGAATACACTGCCTTTCAACAGAACAGACTGGAGAAACTTCAGGACGGCTACGACTGGAACATTATCAGGACTTTTTGTCTGCGAATTATTCGCTGCATCGACAATCTTGATACTCGTATTAGTCAGTTATCTGAGCTGGATTTTGAGGCAACACACCTTAAGGAAACAAGGGATGAGCTGATCTTTGCTCTGGAGTCGAGTGGAGTCGAACAATTTGAACCCGAAATCAACAGTGAATATCGCGGACAGGAAAAATATGCAGAAGTCATTAAAAGCAAGCAGCGATGCAACGATCCGAAACAAGCGGGCAAAATCGCTAATATCGTCAGGCCAGGTTATCATTATTTAATTAACGATGAGACTGTAAAGGTTATTCGTCCGGCTCAGGTTAGGCTATTTGCCTGAAAATGAATTGTGAATCGGGTGGCGATTTGTGAGCGATGATACGGGAGATATAGTATGGCTAACATAGTGGGAATAGATCTCGGCACGACGTTCTCGGCGTTGTCGATTCTCAACACTATCGGCAGACCGGAGATAATACCAAACGCCGATGGAGAGAGGCTCACGCCTTCAGTTATTTTCTTTGACGAAGAGAATCCCGACATAATCAGAGTCGGTATCGAAGCGATCAATTCACGGTACCTGAATGCCGAAAGATCCGTCCGCTGGGTAAAGCGACACATGGGTGATACCAATTATCACAAGAGCATAAACTCAAAAGACTGGGCACCTGTGGAATTGTCCGCTCTTATTCTGAAAAAACTTAAACAGGACTGCTCAATCGAGCATGGAAAAATATGTGACGCTGTCATTTCTGTTCCCGCCCACTTCGACGAGATTCGCAGAAAAGCTACCATGGACGCGGGTATTATGGCAGGCCTGAACGTAATCGGAATTGTAAATGAACCTGTAGCCGCAGCTTTGTATTACGCCACTACACAGCAGGTTTCGGGAAAGGTCTTGGTCTATGACCTCGGCGGAGGGACCTTCGATGTCACTATAATAGACGTCAAAGGTCAAAAAATGGATATTGTTTGCTCCCAGGGCGACCATGCACTCGGTGGAGTAGATTTCGACCGGAAAATACTGGAGATGCTTGAACAAAGCTACAGAGATAAATTCAACGCCGAGCTGATTAGTTCCGACGAGGACAGAGCAAAATATGAAGATGAGGCTGAGGATATTAAGAGGACTTTGTCACGGCGTGATGTTGCAAAGAAAATACTCTATGGCTCGGCAGGAAATATGAGAGTGGAAATAACACGCGAGATGTTCGAACAGGCTATTTCCTCGCTGATGGAACGTTCGGATATCCTGGTTGAAGTGGCCCTTGAAGAGGCCGGTATCGAACCGTCTGGAATTGACAAGGTATTACTGGTTGGTGGCAGCACCCGAATACCAATTGCCCAGCAGCGTCTGGAAAAAATATTCGGATTTGCACCGGAGACAGCGGTCAATGTAGACGAATGCGTTGCGCTCGGTGCTGCCCTATACGCCGGTTTGACCATGCTCAGAGAAAAGCCCGATGCGGTGCCCACAGGTATAGCCAGCGGACTCAAAGGTATTAACCTTACCGATGTCTGCAATCATAGTTACGGCACTATCTGTGCTCCTGTCGACAAGGAAACCGGCCGACGTGTAATTGAAAATCGTATCATCCTTAAGAAAAATACACCTTTGCCGTGTGAAGCATCACAGATGTTCTATACCCTAAATGAAGGCCAGGAAAAACTCGAGGTAATCATAACGCAGGGAGAAGACAGCGATATCGAGTACGTTAACAGGATTGCAACGCACAAATTTGAGCTGCCACCGGGCAGACCGGCAGATTGCCCGATTAAAGTCACTTATAGCTATGACGTGAATCAAAGAATGCACTGCAAGTTCGAAGATCTCGAATCGAACAGGATTCTTGAAGTAGATCTCAGCTTGGGCCAGGATGGCGAAATGAGCGAGGACAAAACAGGAGATAATGTTGAACAACCATCCGCTATTGGCGGTTCCATAGTCGAATAGAAATACGTTAGAGCATACGGATGAACAAACTCTTGATTCCAGTTACGATTGTGGTTACGGCATCTTTTGCAGTGACTTTGCTTTCACTGCTTACTCGCACAAGGATTTCAGAATTAATACACCAATTCAAACTCTGTGGTTTGAGTTTTGGTTTGAAGCTCGCAAAACAAGTCAATCACCTTAGGTTACAGATTTTCCGTCAAGAAGACATTGATAAAAGTAAAGAATCTTCCAAACAGCCCGATCTGAGTGTTCTTAATTGTTGCGTTCGACTGATAAAGCAAGAGGAAAACAACAATGCTGACGCTTTTAAGGTGGAAATATGCGGCACCATCCATGCACCGAGCGAACAGTCTGAGG
Source organism: uncultured Pirellulales bacterium (assembly GCA_964597115.1). Taxonomy (GTDB): domain Bacteria; phylum Planctomycetota; class Phycisphaerae; order Sedimentisphaerales; family Anaerobacaceae; genus CAZQXE01. The sequence continues at coordinate 3,551 of CAZQXE010000265.1, forward strand.
CGTGTTGCGCAAACCTGAGAATTTCAATCCTGGACGTTACAGACGGAGCAGCTAAAGCTCAACCTGTACAAACAAGAGTTAAAAAAGAGTCCGCATTAAACGGAGCTGCTCGGCCCGTGTTCTGTTATAACACCGACCTCGGTAAGCTTCTTCATCAGGTCACTACTCTATCGGACTGGACTGTTGTCGCCAGTTTACCTCTTGACTGGCTCGTACTCCCTCGCAAAGGCCAAAGAAATCTGCAGTTCGAGATATCAGTACTGGCCGCCGATAGTGGTCAGGAGCTTGCTTGTGCCAAGAGTACTTTAATGTACGAA
>CAZQXE010000266.1:0-3861 GCA_964597115.1 uncultured Pirellulales bacterium
AATTACTTACCCTTGTTTTTATATATCTCTCGCCCCATGTGGTCTTGAGGTACTTTTCCCTTCTTGTCGCATCTTGCCGATTAATACAACCCTCCCAGTAGATGAGTTTTAAAGGTCGTCGATTCATAGTTGACCTGACCAGCCCATTATTATGCTCCTCAAAACGCTTCTGTACATTCTTCGTATAACCCACGTAAAACTTTTTGTCCTTCTGCGACTGCAGAACATATACATAGTAATATCTTCCCATTCTATCTCACGGGGTCAATTTAGCGTTAAGTGACAAAGTCGTTACGGAGTTTGCCGGCAGTTTCAACGCCTGTCCCTTATAGCTGCCGACGCGGACGCAATTTTCTGTTTCGCTGGAGCGATAAATTTCACCTTTGGAGACGGAGAAATCCTTAAACACAAGGCCGAGAGTAATATCGGTGTCCGCAGTGACATTTATTATGACCACGGTCAGCTTTTTATTGTCCGGGCTGATATACGCCGAGATTCTCACGCCGGTATTGTCACTCGATGCATCCACTCTCTGGAAGTCCGCATTGATGAACGCCGAATATTGCTTGTAAGCATAATACGTTGGCTTGATCGTGTAGGTGAAAGTATCGTCCATACTGAGAAGGGCGGTTCCGGGCGCCCAGAACAAATCCCAGTACAAATATGCAGCTACCTGCTCCACGGTCATAGCATTATGTATCGTAAGCGCCGTATTAATTGCGTCGGGCCACTTGCCAGGGTCCTCCTCGAACTCCGTTTGGAACACAGGCTTGTCACCGTGCTGCAAAACTAAGTCACGCAGGCTTTGCATTCTGGGAATAAAGCGGTCTGGTGCATGGCCGCAGCCGCTGCAATCGTAGAGATGGTGCGAATAGCCGTAGACATGGGACAAGTCGTCCAGATTTTCTATATACTGCCTGCAATTTCCCAGGCCGGACGATTCGGGTGCGAGCATCTTCGGCATAGCCGGCCCCATCTCAGCATTCAGCTTCTGCCAAACCGTCTCGAAGGCGGTGTCATAGGCTGCCAGGTTCGGATCCGAAGCCGCGGTAGGAGCAAACTGGCACGAGTCCCACGGCGCTTCGTAGTCAAGCTCGTTCTGTATGTTTATATAGTCCACTTTGACGCCCGCTTTCGCGAACGCAGCAAGGGAATCGCACCACCACTGTGCGAACTCATCGTACATAAATTTTCCGTCCTTTTGTTTGAGCGTTCCGCCGATTGTGTTCGCATCGCTTTTCAGGTAGGTCGGAGGTGACCACGAGGATATCATAATCTTCAGGTCACGTCCGAGAGCCGCTTCGGCACATTTAGCTATCTCCACCGTATCCTTAAATATTTTAGGATCCATATCGTGACTGTTTTTTATGCGGAAGATATCGAGGCCGAGCTCCTTGAAGAGAACATTATACAGCTCTGTTTTATCTTTATGGTCAACCAAATTCTCGGTGTAATAAGCGCCGGAGGCACCGAAGCCTTCAATTTTTTGATGGCGCGTGCTTACATCAATCTGGCACGCCCCGGTGGGCTCCGCGGGAATGGGCTTGGGAACAATGACCTCAGGGCCGTACGCGTTCGCATCGTCAACGAAGAAATTCACTCCCGGCTGAGGGCCTTCGAAGTAAACATCCAGCACCGATAGCGTGCCTCTTACGCTCAGCGTGAAATCGCCGGAAAGTAGAACCCAGTCACTATTCGTAGCGGTCGCGCTGGCTACGTTATGATAATTCGTGCCGCTGTCATCCTGCTGCTCGACGGATAAAGCAACGGAATCGCTCGCTGCGTCTTCAAGCCTTATCCACCCGGACACCTTGTACGTCTGGCCGCCTTCCATTTTGCCGAACACTGACTGTTTTATTCCCTGCCAATTCGCGCCTCTTTCGAACGCTCTGGCGGCACTTGAGCCGCTGTGAACCGGCGATTTAACCGCTTCAATTGAGCAGGTCCGGTCGAACCAGCCTTCCCTTCCATTTTCGAAGCCGGGATTGACCAGGACGTTGGTGTCACCGCCGTAAGCGCACGCTAATGATAAAACAAACACGAAAAACACAGAATTGCGTAAACCATTAAAAGACATATTACTACTCCTTAATGCAACGTTAATCTTATATTTATCAATCAGACGTTATTTCGTTGGCTTGGAATGATAGCATATCAGCCGGTGATTTGCAAGCCCGACCGGTCTGGGAGGGTTATTTTCTCGCCAAAGGAATATTTTGATCTTGACTGCTTTGATATTAGAGGGTATAATTATTTCCGACGGCGGGAATCGGAATTTAAATCAGTAATTTTCGGCGAAGGGAATCCGTTTGAGAGGTAATACTATGAACCGATTGTTCCAATTCCAACAATCCTATGACAAATTCATCTCCCCCTGAGTCCTGAATACTGTTCTTTAACAGGAGTACTAAAATGAGTACGCACAGCTTAACTAATTGTCACCAAAACAAACCTGACAGCCGCTTTTTTGCTGAGCATGGTTATCTGAAAGTGCCGCATCTGGTGCAGTGGATGGCGACCTTGCGTTGCGCAATGAAGTGTGAACATTGTCTGGCGGCCGGGGATCGAGCAGGTCTGGCGGACATGCCATTAGATAAGGTCAAGGCCCTCATCGATGAAGTGGTGGAACTTGGGGTGGGTGAATTCCTGCTAACCGGCGGGGAGCCGCTGGCAAGAGACGATCTGGCCGAGGTTATTGCCTACCTGGGACACAAGCATGTCAACTGGACCTTGAATACGGCCGCTTATCCAACCTCGGAATTGCGCGGTGCGATCGCAAAACATCGCCCTGGCTTTGTAGCCGTGAGTTTGGACGGACCGCAGGCTGTGCATGACGGTTTTCGAGGCAGGGCGGGGGCCTATGAACAGGCCCTGGAGTCTATTGCCTTTTTTAAGTCACTTGGCGTGCTCGTTTGTGCCGGGACTACGGTAACGACGCGCAACTATTCTTATCTGGATGAGACCTTCCATCTCGCCGTGAGCAGCGGAGTGGATCAATGGGGCATCCATCTGCTGGTGCCTGAGGGAAAGGCCGCTCTCAGGAAAGACCTGTTCCTGTCCCGCAGGCAGCTTAAACATCTGATCAGGTTTGTGGCGCGCAAGCGGCGCTACTTCAATGTGCAAATGGCCGATGAGATCGGTTATCTGGGCTTATACGAACCTCTGGTGCGCAATGTCCCCCTGACCTGCGGTGCGGGACGCACGCAGTGCGTCGTGCTGCCGGACGGCTCGGTAGTGCCCTGTACAACCCTGGACCGCTCTACGCGTGCGGGTAGCCTCTATGAACAAACGTTGCAAACGATCTGGAACGCAGGTTTTCAAGAACTGCGGTCCTGGCAGCCCCAGGGCAAGTGTGGACACTGCGACTATGCCATAGCCTGTAAAGGGGGCTGCTGGTTGCAGCGCAAGGCGGGTACGGAATGTTTTAAGGATGTCTGGCAGGTGCCGGGGGCATTAAAGACTGCTGCCGGGATTGCGATATGTCTGGGCGCTTTAGGTGCAGGCGAGCATAAGGCCACGGCTGCAGAGGCTGCGCAACCGGAGACACCCACCATGCTTACCCGGGTGGACAGCCATAGTGAGAGTGTATTGGATGTTCTGCGCCTGGACGAAGCCATTTTGCATTATTATATGGAACTAGCCGCAGGGCAGGATGTGAGCAACGATGTCCAGCCGACTGATGCTAATGAGGTGGGCTGGGCATTTTTCAGGGATTTCGAGCAGGGGACATTGCCCCAGGACATCAGGGAGCGTTGTGAAAGAGTGCGCCAAGCGCTGGATACCGAATATATGTCACTGTCGTTGACAGCGTTGTGCTGGAGGGCGATTAGTGAGCCTTTGTTCGATGCGGAGAATCCCTGG
>CAZQXE010000267.1:0-3830 GCA_964597115.1 uncultured Pirellulales bacterium
TAATAATGGGATATTTTCGAGATAACGTTGACAGGATAAAGGGTTACGAGCCGGGTTTTCAGCCCTCTCAAACGGAGGTCGTCAAGCTAAACACCAATGAAAATCCTTATCCGCCCTCGCCGCAGGTAATGGAAGTGCTGGGCCGGATAACCGCTGAGCAGCTTCGCCGCTATCCTGATCCGATTGGAAATGAGTTTCGCCGGGCGGCAGCGGAGGTTGATGGCATTCAGCCGGATTGGATTATGTGCTGTAATGGTGGAGACGATCTGCTGACTATCGCATTTCGGGCATTTTGTGATGAAAATAGGCCTGTCGCTTATCCGGTTCCGACGTATTCGCTTTATCCGGTATTAGCAAAATTGCAGAATTGCGAAACGATTGAGGTTCCGTTCGACAGTAAATTCAACCTGCCAGCGAAACTTGCGGACACCGATGCGGCTTTGACCATTGTCTGCAATCCGAATGCACCGAGCGGCAGCTTTGTAGGTGTCGGCGAATTGGCTTCGCTGGCGGATAAGCTGAGCGGAGTATTATTGATTGATGAAGCATACGTGGATTTTGCCGAGGCCAATTGCGCAGCGCTGGTTAAAGATTTCGACAATGTGATTATACTTCGGTCGATGAGCAAAGGATACGGTCTTGCGGGGATGCGGTTCGGGTATGCAATTGCTCAGCCTGCTCTAATAGCCGGCCTTATGAAGGTAAAGGATTCCTACAATGTCGATGCCGTATCAGTCGCCGTCGCTGTCGCTGCGATAGAGGACCAGAAGTATTTCCGTCAAAATGTTGAAAAAGTAAAAGCAGAGCGTGCCAGGCTCACCGAGCAATTGAGACAACTGGGCTTTGTCGTTCCCAACAGCAGCTCAAATTTTGTTCTAGCTGAATACAAAAATGGCAAAGCATCGGAGATATTTGAGAAATTAACACAGCGAAACATCTATGTCAGATACTTCGCATATTCTGGGCTCGAAGATAAATTGAGAATTAGTGTCGGCACGCCCGAACAAAATGATATACTCATTTCAGCCTTAAAAGAAATCTTATCAAAACAGGGATAATTTTCATGAAAGCAAGAACGGCAAAGATTCACAGACAAACAAAAGAAACAGATGTTTCGGTTGAGCTTGATCTGGACGGCATCGGCAAATATGAAATTGACAGCGGCATTGGTTTTATGGACCACATGCTAACGCACCTCAGCAAGCACAGCGGAATCGATATGATGGTCAAAGCCAAAGGCGATTTGGAAGTCGATGCACACCATACGATCGAGGATATCGCAATATGCCTTGGCGAATGTCTACTCAAAGCTCTCGGCGACAAAAAGGGAATTGCCAGGTACGGGAATTGTTCTGTGCCGATGGAGGACGCTCTGGCTAATATTTCCGTTGACTTGTCAGGCAGAGCAGCTTGTGTATATAATGTTGAGTACCGAACGGACAAAATCGGTGACTTCGACGTCGAATGTCTGGAGGAGATGCTGCGAAGCTTTTCGAATAACGGAAAGTTTAATCTACACATCAACGTGCCGTACGGTACGAACAGCCATCATATTGCCGAAGCTATTTTCAAGGGATTGGGTAAGTCGCTGGGCACGGCTGTCAGTCTTACCGGGACAGATGTCCCAAGCACAAAGGGGATATTGTGATTGAGGAGCCTAAAGCCGAATATCGAAGTGGGATCGGCACCGATATCCACAGAATTATCGAAGGCAGAAATTTGATGCTCTGCGGAATTTATGTGCCGTATCCGGCCGGCTTGTACGGTCACAGCGATGGCGATGTGGGCCTGCACGCTCTCATTGATGCTTTGCTTGGAGCAAGCGGAATGGGAGATATCGGTGCATTTTTTCCCGACACCGACCCGAAATGGAAGGATGCGGACAGTAAAGAGCTTTTATTGATTGTGAAAGAGCAGCTCGAAGAAAAACGCTGGGAGGTTGTAAATGTTGATTTGATTATACACGCGGAAGAGCCGAAGCTTGAGCCGGTCAAGGGACAAATGAAAAGGTGCATTGCAGAGCTGTTGGATATTGATTTTACAGCGGTGAACGTCAAGGCAAAAACGAACGAGGGATTTGGCGATATCGGTGCCGGTGATGCGATGGCCGCTACGGCAATAGCACTTTTAAGAAAGAAAAGAAAAAGAACGTTATAATTGACTATTGACTAATGAAAATTGACTATTAAAAAGATGAATATTTTGGAAATCCGTCAATTCTGCTCCGGACGGAAGGGCGGGGGATTACAGAAAAATAATCAATAGTCGATAGAAAATAGTCAATGGAAAGGTTTTTATGGGACTGGAACTTTATAACAGTTTGACGAGGAATAAAGAGGAATTCAAGCCGCTAAACAAAGGCAGAGTCGGGATGTATGTTTGCGGGCCGACGGTTTACGACCACGCTCACTTGGGACATGCCAAGAGCTATGTGAGCTTCGATATTCTTGTTCGTTACCTGCGTTATCTGGAATATGACGTTACCTATATCCAGAACATAACGGATGTGGGTCACTTGACTGATGATGCTGATGAAGGTGAGGATAAGATTGCCGAAGCTGCGACAAAAGAAAAGAAACATCCGATGGCGATAGCCGAGTATTATACAAAAAGCTTCTTTGATGATATGGACAAGCTCAACTGCGTCCGACCGGATATAAGCCCTCGCGCCAGCGGTCACATTGTCGAGCAGATAGAGCTTGTTAAAACACTTCTGGAAAAAGAATACGCCTATGAGGTCAACGGTTCGGTATATTTTGATGTTTCTAAATTCGAGGACTATGGGAAACTTTCCGGCAGAAAAGTGGAAGAAATGTTAGCTGGTACCCGCGTGGAGGTCTCGCCGGATAAGAAAAGCCCTGCCGATTTTGCGCTGTGGAAAAAGGCGGAGCCGAATCATATTATGCAGTGGCCGAGTCCGTGGGGGATGGGCTTTCCCGGCTGGCACCTGGAATGCTCGGTGATGGCGATGAAATATCTGGGCGAGACCATCGATATCCACGGGGGTGGTTTGGATAATAAATTCCCGCATCACGAATGCGAAATCGCGCAGTCGGAAGCTGCCAATGGCGTGCAGTTTGTTCGATTCTGGGTGCACAACAACATGGTTACCTTCGACGGTCAGAAGATGAGTAAGAGTCTCAACAATTTCATCACACTCAAGCAGGCGTTCTCCGGCTCCCATGAGAGGCTCACGAAAAGCTACGACCCGCTAGCGGTCAGACAGTTTGTGCTGAACGGCCACTACAGGAGTCCTCTGGATTTTTCCGATGCAGCGCTATTTGCAGCTCTTAGCGGCAGTAAGAAAATAAGCGAGACGGTTCAGGCGTTGCGAAGAAAAATAGCCGCAGCTCAGGAAGGCGAGATTGACAGCGAAGTTCAGGAGCAATTGAAGCAATTGAAGGAAAAGTTCGAGGCGGCAATGAATGACGATTTGAATACCTCGATTGCGCTTTCGATTATATTCGAATTGGTTCGCCTGACAAACACACTGCTGGAGGACGGCAGCGCGACGGCGGAAACTCTCGGTGCGGTTGACGAGTTGTTCAGCAAACTGGGTGGAGATGTTTTGGGTGTTGTAAAAGACGATTACGTACAGAATGGTACTGTTAACGGTGTTGTTACGGACAAGCTTGTCAGTGTTTTGATTGAGCAGCGAAACGAAGCTCGCGAAGACAAGGATTTTGTCAAGGCCGACAATCTTCGTGACAAATTGGATGAAGTAGGGATTGTGCTGGAAGATAAGCCCGACGGAACCACCTGGAGGATGAAATGAGAATACTCGGCATCGATCCGGGCTTGCAGGTCTGCGGATATGCCTGTTTGGAGGC
>CAZQXE010000268.1:0-3821 GCA_964597115.1 uncultured Pirellulales bacterium
CTCGGAGTTGAGGTCATTGATGAAAAGCAGTTTAAAGAGATGATAGAGGATAAATGAGTACTCAGGATGAAAAGTATATGCAGGTGGCATTGAAACTGGCTCGTCGGAGCATCGGTTCGGTTGAGCCGAATCCTGCTGTCGGGGCCGTCATCGTAAAGGCCAATCAGATAATCGGCAGAGGCTGGCATAAAAAGTTCGGCGGGCCTCACGCGGAGATAAATGCTCTCGAAGATTGTAAAAATCTGGGCGTTAATCCTCACGGTGCTTCGATGTACGTGACGCTTGAGCCCTGCTGCCACCAGGGCAAGACCGGCCCATGCACGCAGGCGATAATCGAAGCGGGATTAGCGAAAGTTTTCATCGCAACAATCGACCCATCCGAGCACGCCAAAGGCGCCGGGCTGGAGCAAGTGCGCAACGCAGGAATCGAAGTGCAAACCGGCATTTGCGAAACCGAAGCGAGATTACTGAACGCCCCATTTATGAAATTCGCCGCCACCGGCAAATGCTGGGTGACACTAAAATGGGCACAGAGCATCGACGGCAAACTTGCATGGACACAACATTCCGAGCAGCAAAGATGGATTTCCAACGAGCTAAGCAGAAAAGACGCACATAAATTACGCCGCCGAGCCGGCGGGATATTAGTGGGCATAAATACGGTGCTCGCCGACAATCCCCTATTAACGGCCCGGCCAGGCAAAGGCAAAAAAGCGATAAGAATCGTGCTGGATAGCAACCTCAGGATTCCACTGGATTGTAAACTGCTCGAAACTGCAAAGAAATGTCCCGTACTAATCTACACAAACGAAAACGCGGTCAAGGCAAATCCGGAAGTTGCTGAAAAGATTACCCAAAAAGGAGCCGAAATACTTACATACCGACAAACCGAAGGTCGCTCCAATCTGTACTTTTTAATCGATGAATTAAGCAAACGCGGCATCGGTCATTTACTCGTCGAAGGCGGGCCGGCAGTGCTGACTTCATTCCTGAAAGAGGAGCTTGCCGATGAAATCGTCGTTTACATCGCTCCGAAAATCCTCGGTGGCTCCGGCAGCGCTGAAATCACCTCAACCATGGCCGAATTAACACAGGCTATCGGCTTGCGTCACGTTGAGACCGAACGCTTCGGCGATGACTTCCGCCTGAGCGGCTTAACGGAAAGAGCAATCAGAGAACTTTCCATTGTCGAAGGATAGATAATGAAGAAGATAGAAGTTTTGGGTCTGCAAACGATACCGGAAATAAAGCAGGGTGACAATCTGGCTGAGATTATTATCAAGTCCTGCGACGGTGAAATCGGCGGCTTAAAAGACAAAGACATTATCGTCCTTACCAGCAAGATTGTATCCAAGGCCCTCGGTCGAATGAGAAAACTAAGCGAAGTGGTGCCGGGCAAAAAAGCTTTGACAATCTCGGCTAAAACCGGCAAAGATGCAAAATGGCTGCAGATGATTTTCGACGAAGGACATGAGATTGTGGCAATCATTCCGCTCAAAGGCGTTATCGAGCAGCATATATTCGAGGCATCAGAAGATAACGAATGCAGCAAAGAACTCGTCGAACATGAGCAGGCGGTCTGCATTACCAAAGGCAGGGACGGCAGAATTCACACATGCGATGCCGGCATTGACGGCTCGAACCACCCGCCCGACATAGTGAGCCTTTTGCCGGAAGACCCGGACCGGGCGGCAAAAGAAATCAGAGAACAAATCCAGAAGCTCTCGGGCAAACAGGTAGCTGTGATACTTGCGGATACCGAGATGATACCGTTCGGCACGATGGATTTTGCGGTCGGCTCTTCGGGAATCGAGCCGGTCTCAAAAGAATTCGGGAGGAAAGATTTGTTCGGCAAACCGAAATTCGGCGGGATCGATTTGGTCGCCCATGAACTTACCAGTGCCTCAGCCCTTTGCTTCGGCCAGGCGGGAGCGGGCATACCCGTGGCGGTAATAAGAGGCTTCGAGTACGAATTCAACGAAAATGAAAATATTCTCAATACCATAGTGACTCCCGGCAGTAACGCCCAGGTCGGCGAAGCAATCAAAGCAACAATCAGAGCGACTGCTTACGCAAAGGACATGAAGAAACGTTTGCTTCTGAAAGCAGCATCCTGGTTTGTTTAGAAATAATAAAAGCTTTTCAAAGCCGGGCACATAAAGGGGACGCATAAAGTGCAAAGAGTAGTTTTTGCAGATTCACGGGAACAGTTCTTCAACCAACACGGCCTTAAGTCGCTTGGTGATTTCTTTGAGTTTTCACCTGTAGAAACGATAGGCACAAACAATAAACGCAGCGTAGTCACATTCAGCCTGGGCAAGGATTCGCAAAAGAAACAATTTTTCATGAAGCGTTTTTTTCACCCCCACTTCAAAGATATGTTCTTTACCTGGCGTAGTTTCGGCAGACTATGCTCGCAGGCCCAATGCGAGTGGGAAAATGCCAAACTGCTGCTCGAGGGCGGCATCGAAACGTATAGGCCCGTTTGCTACGGCGAAAAAACAAAATGTGGCATCGAAGCTAAATCCTTTATTGTCACCGAAAAATTGCCCGGCCATGCACTGACCGATTTTGTTCGGCAGAAATGGCATAATCTCCAAAAACAACAGAAAGAAAAAATTATCGCCGGCATGGCGAAATTCATCCGCAAAATACACACTCTGAATATCAGCCTGCCCGATTTGTACGTTTGGCATATATTCCTCAAAGAAAATTCAGATACAAAAGATTATGATTTTGCAGTCATTGACCTGCACAGGATGTCACGTAATGTAACGAACAAGAACACCCAAATAAAAAATCTCGGCAGGCTGCACCACAGCATGGTGGATAAGTATTTCGATGAAGAATTAAAGCGCTCATTTATTGAATCCTACGCAGGTGATGACTGGGATGGTGACATCAATACTCTCGCATCGCAGGTAAAAAAGTACTCAGACGCCGTCTCCGCCAAACGGAATCCCAAACCATATTAATTCCCGGCCTCCAAATTCTACTCATTCTATCAGTTTAATAATCGCATCGAGGTCGTTCGGCGCTTCTATAGGCATATTGCTGAATTCGCCTTGTTTTTCCTTATGGTAATTTACGGTGACATCCGGGTCCTTTAACGGATGGCCCGTCAGCACGCAGGCAACCCGCTCTTTGGCACCGATCACTCCTTCGGCTCTGAGATTTTTAAGGCCGGCTATTGTTGCCGCCGAAGCTGGCTCACAGCCCAGACCGTACTTACCAATAATTGCCTTGGCATCGACAATCTCTTCATCCGTCACCGCCCGCACAACACCGTCGCATATTTCAATCGCCCGCAGGCATTTTTTCAGATTAACCGGTCGCGATATTTCTATCGCCGAAGCACAGGTGTGCGGCGAAAAATTATTGGCCGTCAAAGCAGCATAATATTCATCAATAATCGCCTGGTTCACCCTGCCGTCATTCCAGATGAGCTTCTTGTTATTGACAAGGTCGGTCAGAGTGTCGGCGCCGGTAGCGTTAATAATCGCCATCCGCGGTATCTGCTTGATCAAGCCTAATTGTTTCAGCTCCTGAAAAGCCTTGCCGAATGCGCTGGAATTGCCCAGATTTCCGCCGGGCACAACTATCCAGTCCGGCACGTCCCAACCCAGGCTTTCGATAATTCGATACATTATGGTCTTTTGCCCTTCGAGCCGGAAGGGATTCAGCGAGTTGAGCAGATACAACCCCAGCTCCTTGCAGACATCCTGAACCTGCCTCATGCAGTCGTCGAAGTCACCGAGTATTTGAATCGTTTGCGCGCCGTAATCCATCGCCTGGCTGAGTTTGCCGAACGCGATTCGCCC
>CAZQXE010000269.1:0-3803 GCA_964597115.1 uncultured Pirellulales bacterium
AGGGATTGTTGCAATTTTCCTTATCCTTTACATGAGGCTTTTATAGACATTTGTCAGCTCCGATATTTGCTTGTCCAAAGTGTGATTCTTGTGAAAATACGTGTACGCGTTTTCTGCAAGTCTGTTGCGCTTGTCACTATCTGCCAACAACTTGTCAATCGCTTCGGCGATACTCGCCGGATTGGGCTCTGTTAATAGCCCTGTCATGTTGTGTGATATTAATTCCTTATTGCCGATCACCGATGTTGCCACAATGGGACATTTAGCTCGCATTGCCTCTAAAAGCAAATATGGCTGAGCTTCCGCATCAGAACAAAGAGCAACAACATCACAGATGTTGTATATTTGCTCCATATTTGAAACGTGCCCCAGGAGCTTTACTTTATTGCCGAGTTTTCTTTCGCTGATAAATTTTTCAACCGATGTTTTGAGTTCTCCATCACCTGCAATCAGGAAAACCGTGTTTTGTGCACGAGAGAGTTCTGCTGCTTTAAGTAATCTGAAAATCCCCTTATATTCCACGAGCCTACAGGCAGTGACTACGACTCGTTTATCTCTGTCAATTCCCAACGAAGCCTTGCCGGCAGAATCTTTTGTTGACGGAGCATTTTCCGAGAGAAGTTGGCCGTTAGAAAGACCATTTGTTACTCTAACGCACCTGTAGTTAGGGACAATTCGTGAGTTTATCGCAATAGTTGCTTCTGTTTGTGCTACGGCAACCAACTTTGTAGTTAATCTTCCGAGCAGTTTTTCTAAAATGAGATATAGCTTTTTCCTGGATCGACTGTTGCATCGTGTGAACGCAAAGCAATGAGGAGTATGGAGCCTGACATTCTTTCCGGTAAGAAATCCTGCAAGTCGACCTAATGCGCCGGCCTTTGAACAATGCGTGTGGATTATATCGAAATTGTTCTTTAACAGTAGGTGATAGATACTGATGAAAGAGCGTGTATCTCGAAGCGGATTAATCTCTCTGTGCATCGGTATGATATGAACTGTTACTCCATTTTGTCTGAGCTCGGATAACCGTGCGGCTGCGTCAGGGCTGCAACGATTTGTCGAACCTATTAACGTTACGTCAAAACCTTTCCGGACCAATTGTGGTAGTACTGTACACACATAAGTGCTCGTACCTCCTAAGAATCCTTCCAATATGTGAACGACTTTTATTTTTCTTTCAGACATTAGTTTGCGTTTATGAATAACTTTGCCAGTTGCCTAGTGTTTTTTGCAGAGTCGAAATGTTTTTTTGCTGTTTCGTATGCTTTTTGAGATAGCCTGCTCTGTAAAGCCTTGTTATTGAGCAGCTCTTTGATGGCTTTGGCAAGCTCCGTGACATCACCCGGCTTAACAAGCAGGCCGGTTCTGCGGTGTTCTGCAGCTTCGCTTATACCCTCCAATCTGCTTGCTATAACAGGCGTGCGATTTGCAAAAGCCTCCAAAATTACGTTTGCTATCCCGTCTCTGTCACCATCATCTGCTATCACCGACGGTGCGACTAAAATAGTGGCCCTGTTTATCAGTTGCAGTGTCTCATTGGCTCCTCGCCATCCTAAAAGTTCAACGTTGTTTTCGAGGGACAGTTGCTGGATCAATTCATTCAACCGTGTTCGTTCGGGACCATCCCCCACAATTTTAAGCTTATATTGTGGCCTTTTTTTTACAATTGAGGCGAAGGCCCTCAGCAGATAACTGAAGCCCTTTTTCGGGACCAGGCGTCCGACAGCGACAACTGTGTCACTATTATTCGATTCCGAAGTATTTTTTCCATGCGGCTCAGAGCTTTCGGAATTTACTTTTATTCCGTGGTGGCACAAGTGTAACTTATGGTGATATTGAGCAGGCAAATTGTTTTTGATATGCCCTAAACCCTGCTGTGTGCAAGTTGTAACAAACTTAGCGCGGGAGATCTTAAGGTTGACAGCGCCGTGCTCCACGAAGATATCTCGAGCATGTGCGGAAATGCTGAATGGCCGACCAGTGGCTATTGAGAGAGCCAATCCCATAGTTGCCGGCCAGCTCAGAAAATAGGCGTGGATGTGAGTAATTTTCTCGTGGTCGAGATGCCTTGCGAAAAAAGCGATAGTATGAAGATTACCTGCCAAGGACACTGCTTCTCGAGGACAGGAGATGGTTAGTTGCAGTATCAGCCAGACCAGTTTACTATAAGCCAAAGGATACTTAACCAACATATACAAGATTGACAAAGCCGCCTTTGCGGAAAACAAAGAAGGCCTGTAAAAGACTTTTACGATTGTGTTCGATTCGCTTGCGTTCTTCTCTCCTGTAGCGGCAAAGATACTGATATCGAAACCCAGCATACGCAGTCCTTCAATTTCTCTGAGAGCGAAAGTTTCGCTCCGGCAGGGAAAAGTCGTAAGTATATATCCGATTTTCATGACCGGCTTTTTCATTTTGGATTCAGTACAAAGGGAATAGTTATGAATAGAATTTTCATATCAAGCCACAAACTTGCCTTGCGTAAATAATAGAGATCGTATTTTATATCGTGGTTCACCCCGACGTTGCGGTCCGCCATTACCTGCCACAAACCAGTTATGCCGGGCTTTACTAGTAGTCGCTTTCTGTCAAGATGTCTGTATGCTGCAACGACATTCGGAATTTCCGGTCTGGGTCCGACCAGACTCATGCGCCCTCGCAAAACAGAAAATAGCTGCGGCAACTCATCGAGCCTGTGTTTTCGCAGGGATTTACCCGTGACGGTAACTAAAGGCTCTTTGTCGAATTCTGTTGAAAGTTTGTATGGGTCTGCATTTACAAGTAGCGTTCTGAGTTTCGGCAGCCAGAATAGTCTGCCGTTTTTACCTGCTCTGCGTTGAATGAAAAGAACCGGTCGTCCTTCTCGAATTAAAATACTCAGACCGGCCAGTCCCATGATGATTAAGGCAGGTGGTAGCAACAACGCGCAGATGATAATATCAAAGCACCGTTTGGTCCGACTGTCCAAATAATTTGAATATTGTTCAGTTCTTGTGTTGTTGACCATTTGTTGCTGATACCTCCTTGTATACTGAAAGCGTTTGCTCTGCGGCCCTGTCCCAATTGAACATGCCGCTTTGTTTAAAGCCCATCCGTGTATGCCTTTCTCTTAAAGAAGGGTCTTTAATCATTGAAAAAATTGCCTGAGTGATTTGTTTTATATCGTGTGGTTCAACGATCAGTGCCGCATCGCTTACGGTTTCAGCGAGCGCGCCGCTACGGGTTGAAATAACCGGTGTACCACACGCCATAGCTTCGAGCGGCGGAAATCCGAAGCCTTCGTACAGTGACGGAAAGACAAAAACATCCGCCATTTTGTACACATAAGGAAGGTCATTTCTGTCAACGTAGCCGGGACATACCACGTTGCCGGAAGCGTTTTCGCGGGATATTTCTTCAAGTTCCGCTTTGGCTGCCCATGATCTTTTTCCGACGATAACGAGCTTATAGGGCAGGTCTTTCTCTCGCAGCTTCTTTAGAACATGTAAAAGCGTTCGTATGTTTTTTTTAGGCTCAATATTTCCAACATACAGAATGTACTTCTCAGGTAAATCATAGCGGGCTCTAACCTCGGAGCAGCGAGACGATTTTGTTTCGGCTCTGAAAATGTTATCGATCCCGGAATAAATGGTCCGGATTTTGGAACAAGGTATGTTGAAATTGCGTTTTATATCATTAGCCGAACTTTCTGAAACTGATATTATACGGGAAGCCTTCTTTGCAGCGGCTTTCATCAAGAGGTTGAAGTATAGTGCGTTTGTTTGCTTGCACCACTGCGGGTGGTCAATTGCGATTGTATCATG
>CAZQXE010000270.1:0-3777 GCA_964597115.1 uncultured Pirellulales bacterium
TAACACGGATTTCTCAATAAACTTTGTGCCTAAGATGGGGATCGATAATCTTCTCCAAGGATATAAAAAAGTTGTAAACACGATCTATTCACCCAGAAATTACTATGAAAGGATTCTGACATTTCTCAGGAACTATAAACCTGGTAACAATAACAAGCGGAGATATCGATATTGTGATATCAAGGCATTCCTGAAATCTATCTGGCATCTTGGAATAATAGGCGAAGGCAAGCTGTCCTATTGGAAACTCATTTTTTGGTCACTCAGGAGGCCGCGATATCTCCATTTGGCTGTTACGCTCGCCATTTGTGGATTCCATTTTCGCTCGATATTTGAAAACTACAGTCATGCGTAATATGAGGAAAGTCTTGAAAAGAGATATGAAAAGGGGTGAGATTAAAAGTTTCTTAGAGGGGAATTAACTGTCTGCGGTGTTTTTTTGCTTGTGGTTTGCTCTCGTGAGATACGATTAACAATGCAGAATTTAGAAATGGATGGTTCATTGTTCATAGTCAATCGCAAATCGTCAATCGTGAATGGTCAATCCGGAGGGGATAATCAGTGAAGGATGGCACTTTTCGATTTCAGATTTTAAATTGTTCACTTTGTGCCTATGCACCTTTGTAACAGTCTTTTTCAAAACAAAGCCAACTTCGAAACGGCACCGGGGGGCGATTTGGCCTGGACGGTTGCCGGTTAGCCGGTTGGGGCAAAAAGAGCCGGGGAAGGATTTTCCGGATTTTTTTCGAGAAACTGCTGGTTACGATATTGACCTATGGAGCAAAATAGCGTAAACTACTGAACTTACATTTTCTTTGCACCGGAGAAGATGGCAATAAATTGCCTTTTCGATGCAGGATTTCGATTAGATTGTTTTAAAGGAAATAGCTAAATGCCGAAACAGAAGACCCATAAGGGATTAAGCAAAAGAGTCAAGATTACCGCTACAGGCAAGGTTAAGCGTCATCGCACCGGCGGCGGGCATCTGATGAGCGGTAAAAACGCAAAACGCCGAAGGCGTGTCAGCAGCACGGCTATTGTGACCAGTAAAATAGCTGATACAGTCAGGATTAAACTCTGCAAATAGATACTGTGAGAAAATAATCAGTAGGAAATAGTCAATAATCAACGATGCAGACTTGCTTCTCGGCTCCCATTCAGCTGCCGCCAGCAAGCCTGAAGAATCAAAAATTTTCAAAGGAAAGCTGATATGCCAAGAGTAAGAAAAGGCGCCGCAAGACATCAGGCAAAGAAACGAATTCTCAAAGCAGTTCGGGGGCATCGTGGTTCCGCAGGTAGGCTGTATCGTTTAGCGAAAGAGGCCGGCGTACGCGCAGAAGTTAATGCTCGAATTGGCCGCAGACGCAGAAAACGGGATTTCCGTGGTTTGTGGATAACACGTTTGAGCGCAGCCTGTCGGCAGCGAGCGATAAGATACAGCCAGTTCATTAACGGTTGTAAGAAAGCTAATATCGCCCTGAATAGGAAGATGCTGAGCGAAATTGCTATTGATGACCCGGCGGGCTTTGATGCTATCGTCGAAGCAGTCAGGGCTGCATCAGAGTCGTAAGATCGTAACGCGGAACTCATGTTACGAGCCACAACATACGCGATACTACATACGATAAAATGCTTGAGCAATTTGAAAAAATTGGAAGAGATGCCCTTGCTGAGCTGCGAAAAGTCACTGACCTCAGCGCTCTGGAGCAGTTCCGCATAAAATACCTGTCTCGAAAAGGGCAGATTATCCAAATGCTCAGTCAAATAGGAAAGCTGTCCTCCGAACAAAAACCGAAGGCAGGCCAGCTTGCAAACAAGGTCAAAAATGATGTCACTCAAGCGTTTGAAAAGCTAAAAAGCAATCTGTTACAATCCCAGCAGAAGCAATCGGAAGAGCTGATAGACGTTACTTTGCCGGGCGAACCGGTCAGAATCGGCAAAACACATGTTATCACGCAAACCATGAATGAGTTACTTGAGATATTTGGCCGAATGGGTTTTGCCGTAGCCTATGGTCCTGAAGTTGAAAATGAGTGGCATAATTTTATCGCGTTGAACATCGGCCCTGAACACCCGGCACGGGATCCATCAGATAATTTCTACATTGATGATAATACCTTGTTGCGTAGCCAGACATCCACGATTCAGATTCGTGTTATGGAAAATCAGAAGCCGCCCATTCGGGTCGTTGCGCCGGGACGTGTCTATCGCCCGGACACCGTTGATGCGACGCACATGTATATGTTTCATCAGCTTGAGGCCCTCGTTGTTGACGAGGGTGTCAGCATGGTGGACATGAAGACCACAATAGAACAGTTCATCCACGTCTTTTTTGGTCCCGAGACGCAGTGGAGATTTCGGCCAAGCTTTTTCCCGTTCACCGAACCCAGCGCTGAAGTTGATTTGCTCCTGAAAGATAAAAGCGGCCAGGAAAGCTGGGTAGAGATGGGTGGCTGCGGCATGGTTGACCCGAATGTTTTTGACGCTGTCGGGATAGATAGCGAGAAGTATACCGGCTGGGCGTTTGGCTTCGGAATAGAACGACTCGCCATGCGAAAGTACGGTATCACCGACATCCGCTTGTTCTTCGAGAATGACCTCCGCTTCCTCGACCAATTCTGATCCTGTCAAAGAAGATTGTAGGGAGATTTCTATGAATCCTAATGATGTTGTTGAGTTTGCAAAGCATACTATCGAATATCTCCGCAATGACAAGGCTTCTTTTGAGAATGTGTTTGATAACTCTGCCTTACCTGGAAAACTTGGCTTCGCAATGATATGTACTGCCATGGCAGCCTTCGATGCATTTGCATGGATCCTTTATCAATCCTTCGGCCTTAGGAAAAATAATAAGGCCCTCTTTAATGAGTTGATTAACGATGCTCGCTTCTTCAATAAGGCAAAATACCATAACGAGGCTGTGTTTTATGGCATAATTCGGTGCGGGGTTATGCATCAGCTCTATCCAAAGAATGCAGGCATCTCCGCACAACGGAGTGATACGATATTATATGGGTGTAACGGACAGGTATTCATCAATTCGTATGCCTTGTACTGTGACGTTCTTGAAGGCTGCACAAAAATACACGACTACCTTACTGCCCTGCCTGATGCAGAAAAGATGAACTATTCGCTAAAGCTGTTGCTCAGACGCAAGATCGACGACGAAGAATCTTCAGGCGCCAATTTGAACGTATCGGCTCTCCCAGCGTTATCCTAAACCTGTAATGAACCAGACGAGAGTATTGCGGAGTTGAGTTTTTTGCGGTACGAAGTGGTCCCAGATTTACATGAATAATTATCCACCAGCTTTCTTGCTTCGGGTAGTACCTGTGTAAAAATCTTTCACTATCCTTAGGGCAGGCTTCGGTCTGCACAAGTCCCTTCACGAACCGGTAGGCTCACCTGCCGGTTGGTGCAGAAGGACGACGAGACGCTGGCGTTAGAAACGGTAAAACTTTTAGATCAGACGATTGACCGGGGATGGCGGGTAATTTATAATGTCATTGAATTTACCGAAAAACCGGGAATGATACTATGATAACGAGAGAAGAAATACTCAGTATCCTTGCTAAAGATAAATCCGAGCTGCAAAGACAGTTTAAGGTCCACAGTATGGCATTATTCGGCTCTTATGCCAGAGGAGAGCAGCAATCAGACAGCGATGTAGATATACTCGTTGAGGTTGATCCCTCTATAGGTCTGGATTTCGTCACATTAGCGGAAAAAATCGAGAAATTACTTGGAGCTAATGTTGACCTTGTATCAAGCCGTTCA
>CAZQXE010000271.1:0-3764 GCA_964597115.1 uncultured Pirellulales bacterium
CATAGCTCCACCAAGCATGCCCATAATCATAAGTATTGCCCATCCTGCTGCGCCGGCACTTTGCTCGGTGCGCCCCAGTGTGCATATAAACATCATAATACCTACGAAACACAGTATCGTGCAAAGCACCGCCGGGACAAACATCAACCAATTACCCATAGGCATCTTGAAGATTGCCTTTGCACCGATAGACAGGATGCACATTATGAGGATGCACGTGAAGAAACACGCCAGACCCTTTCCTCCGAGAATATGGGCGCGCTCAATCGGCCCGACCCGCAGACGCTCAAACGTGCCGCCTGTGCGTTCTTTTACTATCGAGATTGCAAATGTAGCCGTGCACCCCATAAAACCCCATAGCAGAACCTGTGGAAACGTAATCTGAAACGGTGCGATAGGGCCTTCGTATTCTCTGCTGACATCCAGTTTGGCAAAATTTAACATGTCTCCTTCAAGGCCTGCCGTAAAGTCCTCCTCGTTTACGTCGTTTAGCAGGGTGTCGAAAGAATCGAAAAAATCCAGAAATAGTTTCGCCTGCTCCGTATCAAGGTCGTTAGCTTCTTCAATATCATCTCGCCAGAGCTTAGTCTGATTTCTCATCCAATCCCGGTCAGCGAATTTATCGCCCAGGGCCTCAAATTGTGCCTTGGCCAGAAGTCCCTGAAGATAGCCGCTTTCCATTTTACGTGAAGGATCCGATGCTATTTCTAATTTAGGCTCTTCGCTGTTGAACATCGCCTCAAATCCTTCTCCGAAACCCTTGTTTAGAACGACCGCCGCTGCCACTTTACCTTTTCTGACCTGCTCAATCGCCTCGTCTCTGCTCAGGTGGGATATTTGTAGTGCTTCGTCGGACTCGAGCCTTGATATATACGAGCTTGAAAACTCAGACTTATCCTCGTCCACTATGGCGATTTCCATTCCCGAAGGGCCGTCGCCGGCGCTGGAAAATATTGCGCCGAAAAACAGGGCAAACAATACCGGAAAACCGAATACAAAGAAAATATTGCCCTTGTCACTTAGCAATACGTGGAAGTCTTTAACGGCAAGAAGTAATACCTTTTTCATTAGTCTCTAAGCCTCCGACCCGTAAGGTTAAGAAAAACGTCCTCGAGACTGGCTGTTTGGACTTTCAAAGAACGAAAACGCACGCCGCTGCGGTTAAGCTTCGCCAAAGATTCCATTGGCTCGGTGGTCTGGAATCTTATTTTCGTTTCTTCAAACTGCATATTCTTATCGTCAATGAATTTCTTTATTTGATTTGAATCTGACGTACTTTCCTCGAACTCAGCCTCGATATGGGATGGGCCTCCGTGCCTGACAATAAGATTCTCAACGGTGTCCATGTCTAAAATTTTGCCGTGGTCCATAATCGCCACTCTCTCACATAAACGCTGGGCCTCTTCCATATAATGGGTAGTATAAATAATCGTTCGCCCCTGTTTTTTCATTCCCTCTATAGTATCGAATATCAAATTGCGAGACTGCGGGTCCACTCCAACCGTCGGCTCATCGAGCAGCAGAAGCGGCGGCTCATGCAACAGAGAGCACACCATATTAAGCCGGCGTTTCATCCCGCCGCTGTATTTCGAGACCCGCTCTTTTCTGCGTTGTTCCAATCCTGCTATCTTAAGACAATCCCTGACACGTTCTTTCAACCTTCGACCGCTCAGCCCATATATCCTGCCGAAGAAATGCAAATTTCCCTCTGCTGAAAGCTCCTCATATAACGCCAGCGCCTGTGGTACCACTCCCAAAGACAAACGAACCTCAATCAAACCCGGATCCATTTTTCCATCGAGCGTTACTGTACCGCTTTCAGGCTTCAAAAGACCACAGAGCAATTTTATCGTGGTCGTCTTGCCGGCTCCGTTAGGACCAAGTAATCCGAATGTTTCTCCATTTTGGACCTCGAAGCTTACACCGTCAACTGCAATGGTGTCCCCATATCGCTTCTTTAAATTGTCGGCTTTAATCATGGAGCCTTATCCTTTGAACAAATAAGCCGAGTGTTTTCTATTTTGCAAGCTCCCGTCCCCGGTCGCGTGCCCTGGTGATGGCTGCGGATATCAGTTCGCTGATTTGTCCTTCGGTGAAAACCTTAAGCGCTGCTTCGGTTGTTCCGCCGGGCGAGGTTACTTTTTGACGAAGAACAGCGGGACTTTCGCCGTTTTTATCAGCTTCGACCGCGAGCAGGCCGGCTCCCTTGGCGGTTTGTAGAACGAGGTCTTTCGCCACGTCTTCGGGCAGACCCAACTCAACGCCCGCTTTTATCATTTCTTCCATTAGAAGGAAATAATAAGCAGGCCCGCTGCCGCTGACCGCTGTCACGGTGTCTATCAAATCTTCGTCATCGACGACAACTGCTTTGCCGACCGATGAGAAAATTGTCATTGCTTTCTCTAACATCGGTTTTGCCATCTCGTTGGCGAACAATGCGCTGGCCCCTTCGGCAATCAAAGCAGGTGTATTAGGCATCACTCGCACTATTGCCATATCACCCAGGACGGCGGTAATATTCGCGACCTTTATCCCTGCGGCGATGGATATGACAAGTGTCTCGGTGCTAATGGCGTCTTTGACATTCTCCAGAGCATCGGTCATATTCTGCGGCTTGATGCTTAAGACGACAGTTTCAACCTTAGAGGCCAGTTCGGCATTGCTCTTTGCTGGAACAACGCCATATTTCTCAACGAGGAACTCAAGCCGGTCAGTTCTGATATCACTTACGAAGACGTCCTCAGGCGCATAGACATCTGCTGATATAACGCCCTTTATCAGAGCCTCGGCCATGTTCCCGCTGCCGATAAATCCGATTCTGCTCATTCTTTCTCCTTGTTAGTGGTAATCTTAGAACTTATAATTTCACGAGTAGTTTTAACACGGTAAATATAGAGCTAATCATGGAGAAAGGCAATGCAAAAACAAGTTGAATATTCCGATGCAGTCAAAACCAAATATCCCGAGCAGGTCGTAATAGCTATCGCTAAGGACAGAAAGGGCATGGCTAATCCGATTACATTAGGCTGGACGATGATTGTATCCGGGAAACCGCCAATGATGGCAATCGCAGTTGCCAAAACACATTATTCGATTGAAGCGATCACGCACTCAGAATGCTTTACCATTGTGTTTCCGTCCTCGGAGATGGCCGATGCAGCTTTGTTCTTCGGCTCCAAATCCGGCCGGGATGCCGACAAGTTCGCCGAGTTCGATGCGCAGCATGGCCAGGCCCAATGCCCGAATGAACCGGCCAAGGAAATTGATTCGCTTCTTTTATCCGACGCCGTTGCCAACTTCGAATGCACGCTCGAATCGCATATGCCCGCCGGCGACCATATAATCTTTGTCGGCGAAATAGTCTGCTCCCACATCAACGCCGAACCGAAGAAACGACTGTACACCGTCGGCCCCGGCCACAAATTAGGCCCAGCATCTTGAATTGACTATCCCGATTTATCGAGATTTACTACTGATTATTGGTGATCTTTGATTGGTATAGGAAAGGGCGTATTTGTAATATCGTGGGAGCAAAAAATGTACCCCCTATGGGACAGGCGGGCACCTTTAATCCCCCACGAGGTCCCTTGAAGCAGCGAGGTTATGATTTTTCTATAATTCGAATTTCAGTAAGATCCTCTCGGATTATAAGATTGGTATAATGAGGCAAATTCTCCCACTGGTTTATTGGTGTAGAATCAGTCTCAACAAAATATCTGTGCCATTTCTCGTTTACATTGATATTGTGCTCTTTCTTGAATGAT
>CAZQXE010000272.1:0-3752 GCA_964597115.1 uncultured Pirellulales bacterium
GTAGTCTGGTTTTACTGATAACGAAACTTCAGATGGAAAATCAAGCTGCAGGAACCAATCGGCTATCTGGAACCTAAGGCATTAATCGATAAACTTATTTAATATTGCAGCCGTGTGCATTGCGATGAGCATTAGATAATCAAGGTCGCTGAGGCTGTAATGCTCGTTTGCCATAGCGTTGTCAACATATAAAACCCCGAAGCAACCTGTCGGACGTATAATAGTTGCAATCAATGCCGAGCGTATTCTGTCCTTAGATTCCATTTGTGCTGAAACCCGCGGCAAAACAAGAAACTGCCCTTTCTCAACCGCCTGAGTTATTTTATCACTGAGTTGTAATTGGTCTAATTGGACGGCTTTACCATCCCGTCTTTTGCCCGCATGACAAATCATCGGACCGCCGGGTTGCGTTCGCAAAGCAGACCAAACGTGATATGCACTAAACTGCTCTGACGTAACATTCAACAAAGTCAACAGCAGATCGTCGAGGCTCTTGGTCAGGAATATTTTCTCGGCAGCCTCGGAAAAATCCGTCAATCTTCTCGCCGCCAGTCTCATAGCGGGAGCGTGCTGGGCATCCGGCTTTCTTACTACCGTCTCGTGCTTGGGCGTCGTAAGGGCTGCTTCGAGATGAAGCGTATCTTCCATTTGAGACGGAACCTCAGCATCCGCCTGTTCCTGTAGAATTATTTCGAGATTAAAATCAATTATGCGAAGACAATCACCGTGCTTGATTTCCGCTTTACTGATTTCCTTATCATTCAGAAACGTTTTGTTCGAAGAGCCCAGGTCCTCAATAACCCATTTTCCATCATCCGTGTTGTGGATCACTGCATGCTTTCGGGATACACCCTTATCCGGCAGAAAAACGTGGCTGTTAGTTCCCCTGCCTATTGAAATAGGCCCCTTGATAAATTGAAACTCCTTAGAGCTGCCGTCCTTTTGTCTGACAAGCACGCGCATAGTTTTTCTCCCGACAACCTGTTCATCATTGCTAACTCTAAAATTATACAGGATTTAGCGTAGTTTGTCAAGCGAACTGTCATAAGAGACTTGTTTTTACACGGAAAACTCGGTTTTAGTCGGGAAAATGCAAAAAATAATGGGATTTACACTGTTGGATATTCGCTTGAAACACGGATTTGAAGTTTTTACTCCCGGAGCGATGCAAATCCGTTATTTTGTCAATCGATCAACAAGAAAATCCTCGAAAGCGCCCAAGTCTTTCCATTCGACGGCACAGTCAACTGACTTGCCGTTTTCGTTAATTCTTGTGAATCCATCGTCGGTAACGATTAGTTTTAGCTTTTCGATCTTAACCAGTTCTGTCGACATAGCTAAATAGATACCCACCGTATCGAACAGGGTTGTGCTGCTCGAACTGAGCTTTTGTTCGACTCTTTCGTTAACTTTGGCCTCACTGAGGTCCTTGTGCTCGTTAAGTATTCCCTGTTTGTACCATGCCCGGTAGTTTTCCATTAATGCCATAGTTAAAGGGCTGTTCTTTTGTGCGATTTTTTGATACTTTTGATCCTTGAGCTGGACTATGCCGCACGTGTCCAATGGAGTTATTGTCATATTCCATGGTGCCGAAAAAACCTTCTGTGCTTCTTTGACAAAAGCCTTGACGTTATATTCGGCCTCCGGTTCGGACTTGTCGCCGCAGCCTTGGTAAACACTACCGTGCATTCCGACAAATTCCGCTTTCTCGACTATCTTCGGTTCTCGCTCAAGAGCAGCCGCAATATTCGGCAACGGTCCGACAGCGATCAACTTCAGCGGCCTTGGAGAATTCATTATGGTATCGATTAAAGCCTGCACGCCATCTTCGTAAATCGTACCCGGATAAGACGACAGTTTGTAATCTTCGGCCCAAGCATCCTGTCTGTGTCGGCCTTTGCTCTGTTGGACTCCGATGCCGATTGGTATATCCGTCCTGCCGACTTTTTGAAGGAACTTGGCAATGGTTTTCGCTTTCGATGAAGTATTACCTATTGCTGTTGTAATCAATTTAACCTCGAATTCCGGCGATTGAACCAGCAGGGCCAGCGCCCACGTATCGTCAATATCGTCACAAATGTCTGTATCGAATATTACGGGTATCCTGTTTTTTTGAGATGCGATAGATTTGTCGCCGAGGGAACAGGAACTTGTTACCAGTACAAACGCTGCAAAAACCGTAAGCGTTACGAAACACCTTAATGATAAAAAAAATCCGACAATTTGTACTTTTGTTGTGGCCTTGATTACTTTCATAGTGCAGCCTCCTGATTTCCAAGGTTCTCTTTATGAAATTAAAACAAAATATAGTATAACGAACGATCATGTCAAATGAATTGATTTTTCCGAAAATTTCAGGTATATCATCAATGGAAGATTAAATTTTGCGGCTAATTTTTACGTGGAATTGGAATGATCCAGCCGGAACGAATTAAGACTCTTAATACAAAACCAATAGGCGATGGAAAATACGTGCTCTACTGGATGCAGGCTGCGCAGCGAACCGAATATAACCACGCGCTGGAATACTCGATTAGAATTGCCAACAAGCTAAGAAAATCTGTCATAGTTTTTTTCGGCATCACCGACAACTGGCCCGAAGCAAATCAACGCCATTACTATTTCATGCTGGAAGGACTCAAAGAGGTTCGCAAAAGCCTCGAAGCCAAAGGTATCAGGATGGTAATTCGGTGCCAGTCTCCTGATACAGGTGCGGTGGAATTGGCAAAGAAAGCAGCTTTAGTTGTCGTTGACGCAGGGCACTTGCGAATCCAGAAGAAATGGCGAACTCGCGTTGCGAAAAAAATCGATTGTGCTTTTTACGAAGTCGAGACAAATCTAATCGTTCCCGTCGAAGAGGCTTCATCCAAAGAGAATTTCTCCGCCGGTACGTTTCGGCCAAGGATAACAAAAAAAATCGACAAATATCTTGTGCCGCTAAATCACAGAAAGCCTAAGTTAAACTCGCTTAGCTTGAAATTTCCCATATTCAATATTGACGACATCGATAAAGCCCTGCTGAAACTCAATATCGATAAAAGTATAAGGAAAGTCGAGAGCTTCCGCGGCGGTACCAGTAATGCAAAACGTCTACTGAGTGACTTCGTGCGAAACAAACTGAATCGCTTCGCTCAATTACGAAACGATCCGAACGCAGATTGCCTTTCGAATATGAGTCCCTATCTGCATTTCGGGCAGATTTCACCACTATATATCGCTCTGAACGTTCTTAAAACCTCCAGCCCCGGCAAAGATGCTTTTCTTGAGGAACTCATTGTCCGCAGAGAGCTTAGTCACAATTTTATTTTTTATAACGATAAATACGACACATTTGATTCTTTGCCGCCCTGGGCTGTAAGGACTTTAAATTTCCACCGCAGGGATAAGAGGCAATATGTATATTCGCATGAGCAGTTTGAGAAAGCGCAAACTCACGACCCGTACTGGAACGCTGCACAAAAAGAAATGGTCATAACGGGTAAAATGCACGGCTATATGAGAATGTACTGGGGCAAAAAGATTCTCGAATGGAGCAATAATCCGCGAGCCGGATTCAAAATAGCGTTGTCCCTTAATAATAAATACGAACTTGACGGCCGAGATCCGAATGCCTTTGCCGGTGTTGCCTGGTGTTTCGGCAAACACGACAGGGCCTGGGCGGAAAGATCCGTTTTCGGCAAGATTCGCTACATGAATGCCGCAGGACTGAAAAGAAAATTCGACGCCGACGCTTACGTGAAAAAAATCCAGGC
>CAZQXE010000273.1:0-3717 GCA_964597115.1 uncultured Pirellulales bacterium
GTAAGGTAAAATAGGTACACGTCCCTATTAAAATCTTGTTTTTCAATGTTCTATACAGAGCAGTACACGTCCCTATTAAAATTCTATTAAAATTCCCTATTAAAATCCTATTAAAATCGATGTTTTTCGTTGCGGGCTGGTTTTTCGCTCTGCTTATGTTCTTTTTTCATGCTCATTGATATTCGCTTTCTGGCGATGTCTATCTCCAGCACGCGTACTTTTACCTTCTGGTGCACTTTGACAACATCAGCAGGGTCTTTTACAAAATGGTCTGAAAGCTCGCTGATATGCACAAGCCCATCCTGATGAACCCCAACATCGACGAACACACCGAACGCAGTGATATTCGTTACAATCCCCGGCAATTCGGCTCCAACTTCCAAATCGCCGATCGCATTGATTCCTTCGGCGAAACTGAACAGCTCGAACTGCTTTCGCGGGTCTCGGCCGGGCTTGCTAAGCTCAGCTTTAATGTCCATCAGCGTCGGCAGACCAACAGTATCGGTAACGTAGTTTTCCAGCTTCATCTTTTCACGCAACGCGGAATTACTTATCAAATCTGCCACCGAACAATCTAAATCCCTGGCCATAGAATTTACTATCGAATAGCTTTCGGGATGTACAGCACTTGCATCGAGCGGGTTTTTGGCGTTGCGAATCCTGAGAAAACCTGCGCACTGTTCAAATGTCTTATCGCCCAGCCCGGAAACTTTCTTCACATTTGCTCTGGACTTGAATGGGCCGTTTTCGTCCCTGTATACCACCATCCTTTCAGCCAACTTAGGCCCTACTCCGGAAACGTAGGTTAAGAGCTGCTTACTTGCCGTATTGACCTCAACACCGACAGCGTTCACACAACTACTAACCGTATCATCGAGACTGCGTTTAAGAAGTGCCTGGTCGACATCGTGTTGATACTGGCCGACCCCAATGGATTTAGGGTCGATCTTTACCAGTTCCGCCAGCGGATCCATTAGTCGTCTTCCAATTGATACCGCTCCCCTGACCGTAATGTCATAGTCGGGAAATTCTTCCCTGGCAGCTTGCGAAGCCGAATAAACGCTTGCTCCGCTTTCGTTTACCATTACGATGTGTATATCTTCCGGCAGGCCAATCCCGCGTACAAATGCCTCAGTTTCTCTGCTGGCGGTTCCGTTACCTATCGCAATCGCTTCGATATTGTACTCCCGGCACCAGGCCATCACCTTAGTGCCTTCACGTTTGGCGGTCGCTTCGGAAGCCAGTGGATATATCACATCGTTGTACAGCAGCTTGCCCTGCCTGTCCAGGCACACCACCTTACACCCAGTCCGAAAGGCCGGGTCGATAGCTAATGTGCTTTTTTCACCCAACGGTGAACTTAACAACAGCTGCCTGATATTTTCCGCAAAGACCTTTATAGCTTCTTCGTCCGCCTTGTTTTTGCTCTCAAGTCGAATCTCTGTTTCCATAGAGGGCATTATTAGTCTCTTATAGCTATCTCTAATCGCAAGTTTGACCTGGTCACCGGCGGCATTTTCACTTTTGATAAACAGCGAATCAAGGATTGATATCGCCTGATCCTCATCTACTGTTACCCGTAATAGCAGGAATTTTTCCTTTGCTCCCCGACGCATCGCAAGTACCCGGTGTGATGGAGCCGAAGCGACCAATTCGGCCCAGTCGTAGTAGTCCTTATACTTTATCGCCTCGGCTTCCTTGCCCGATATCACCTTACAAATGTATTGGCCTTTTTTCTGGTAGAGCAACCTTATATCCGCTCTTGCCTGCTGGTCTTCACTTACCCACTCGGCGATTATGTCGCGTGCCCCCGCAAGTGCGGTTTCAGTTGAATCCACCTCTTTCTCAGCGTTTACAAACTTCTCCGCTTCTTTTATCACGTCGATATTTCCCTGCTCGAACAGCATTTTTGCCAACGGCTCAAGTCCCTTTTCCTTTGCCATGGTAGCCCGTGTTCGCCTTTTCGGCCTGAAGGGCAGGTAAATATCCTCCAGCACAGCCATCATCTCCGCTGCCATTACTTTGTCTTTAAGCTCAGCGGTGAGATTGCCCTGTTTTTCAAGCGACCCAAGTATTGCCTCTCGCCTTTTGTCCAGTTCAGCAAGCTGTTCGAGCCGGTCGCGAATATTGGTTATCGCAACCTCATCAAGGCTTCCTGTCGCTTCTTTACGATATCTGGCAATAAACGGAACGGTGGCGTTTTCATCCAATAGCCCAACGACGGCCCCGATCTGTTTTGCGGTTACATTCAATTCATCAGCTATTTTGAGTATATGTTTTTCTTCCATGCTGTATTACACCCTCAATCTTATCCGATACTTCTTCAACTCCTTTGACAACTCTTTGGCTTGGCCTTCTGTGTATTTGTCCAATTCAGTCCAAAAACTCTTGCTATGGTTTTTGACCTTTGTATGAACTAACTCATGCAGAAGAACATAATTCTGCAGTTCTTCTGGTAAAAAAGCAATCTTTACATTCAAGTTGATGTTATTTTTACCCGAACAACTTCCCCATCTTGTTTTCTGACGACGGAAAGCTGCTCTGATATACGGCAGATTGTGTTTTTCAGAGAAATGTTCAAGACGGCGAAACAAGTCTTTCTTGGCATTTTCAAGGTCGATATTTGAATCAGGTGCATCTTGTAATTTTGCATGCTGGTCGATTTTCCTTAGCTGTTTTAGAACCCAGGAAATCCTTGATTGCAGGAATTGTTTGGCTTCATCCAGAGAACCATTTTTTGGTATGGTAACGGTGATGGTTTTGTCAGGATGGACAGTAATTCGTTGATATTTTGCCCTTTGTGATTTAGCAAAAGTAATGGGGCCTAAATTATCGATATAAGCAAATAAAACCATATACTATTACTATTCATCCTCTCCCTCTCCTTCCGCTTACAAGGATAGTGGTTCAATGTGTGGTTGTCAAGGGCCAATAGACGGCGTCACGAACGTAAAAACCGTTAGTAATATGTTAGTAATATATTGTTCTGGATGAGTTATTGTTTTATAAACGAAACCAGACTCTGATGACTTTTGGGAATATGTTAGATGGATACGAAATATATACGAAATTTTTCGATTATAGCACATATTGATCACGGCAAGAGCACGCTGGCCGACCGTATGATTGAGTTGACCGGCACGATTTCTGACCGTCAAAAGGCTGAACAGATTCTTGATAATATGGATCTTGAGCGCGAACGTGGAATAACCATCAAGGCTTCAGCGGTAACGATGGATTATCAGCACGAAGGTAAAACCTATATGCTGAACCTGATCGATACGCCCGGACATGTTGATTTTCATTATGAGGTTTCACGAGCATTGGCTGCATGTGAAGGTGGACTGCTTGTGGTTGACGCCAGCCAGGGCGTTGAGGCGCAGACTGTGGCGAATAGTTATCTGGCGATCGAAAACAATGTTGAACTTTTAAGTGTAATCAACAAGATTGATTTGCTCGCAGCGGATCCGGATTCGGCAGCCGAAGAAATAAATCATATTATCGGGGTCGGTGCTAATGAATGTTTCAAGGTAAGCGCAAAAAGCGGATTGGGTGTTAAAGAGCTACTTGAGGCGATCGTGACATTTCTTCCTGCGCCGGAGGATAAAAGCGATCAACCAACTGCAGCGCTGATTTTTGATAGCCATTGCGACCAGTACAGAGGAGTGATATGTTATGTTAGAGTTTTTGCCGGCTCATTGAAGGTAAAGCAAAAGG
>CAZQXE010000274.1:0-3713 GCA_964597115.1 uncultured Pirellulales bacterium
TAGATGAGGATTTCCCCCTGCGCCGGCATGCAAACTGCCAGTACAGCCAACAACATTACCAACTTCACTAAAGTTTTCATTTTGTTTCTCCTTTCTTAAAACGGTTTAATTTGTAATCACTTAACCTTAATCTCGAAAAGCCCCCCTTTCTTACCGTTCAAAACTAACAATAAATCCTCTGCCGTCAAGATAAATCTTAAAAAAAAAGCGGTTCCCTCTGGTCACCAAAGGCCCTGAGGAGGCGTTTTTCCTTGAAAAATGCAGGCTGAGGCGTATAATTAAATCGATTCGAATTTCCGGTTCGGGGAGAAATGAACATAGTATCGGTTTGAATGTCAGATGGATTTTTCTGATAAAACGCAACCCAGGCTATAATTTAACCAGGGTTTAACAACTCGGTAAACCAGTATGATACGAAGTGTCGTTTTAGCTGTTATAGGGATCACATTATTAACCAGCCCGGCCTGGCCGGCAGACCATACCATTCTTGGTCAACGCAATGCCGTAGTCCTGGCTCCTTCGGAACCTGCTCTTTCAACTCCCGAGAAGAATCTCCAAAGGCTGATTCTTCAAGCCGTCAGGGCCGCTTCGACAAGCAAGTATCTAATCCCCCTTAAAATTGACTACCCTCTGGATGAAGCTGTATTCCCGTCGGATATTTCAGCTCCGAGGTTCGTCTGGAGTGACCCTGCCGATAAGGCCGATACCTGGTTGATCGATGTGGCTTCCGGCGATGGCAGCGGCCACCTTTATGTTCTGACACAGGGAGCGACACCGCCGCCGGAACGCGACAGCGACCCGAGGACCGCTTCCAAAGAGGCGGCAGCCTACAGGCCGCCAACGACGGATGTCCCGCGCCGACGATGGATGCCGAGCAGGGAAACCTGGGAGCATATCAAGAGCATATCACGCAGCCGGGCCGCTAATGTCACGATCATTGGCTTCGATTGTGAAAATATGGAAAAGAGCTTGTCAGGCGGAAGTTTTAAACTCACTACTTCGGAAGATCCGGTCGGAGCGCCTATTTTCTATCGCGACGTTCCGCTGCCATTCTCCTATGTTCTTAAAAAACCGGATTCTATCCGCTGGCGTTTGGGAGACATCTCTTCGTACGAACCGCCGCCTACGCTGCTAACGGATATGATGGTCTGCGGCAATTGCCATTCATTTTCGTCTGACGGTAAAACTATGGCTATGGACGTCGATTACGGCAACGACAAAGGCTCCTACGTTATTACCGAGGTCGAGCACCAAACCGTTCTGCAAAAAGAAAAGGTGATCTCCTGGAGCGATTATAAGAGCAAAGACAGAGAGCCTACCTTTGGGCTATTGAGTCAAATATCACCGGATGGCCGTTACGCCATTAGTACGGTTAAGGATCGCTCCGTGTTTTTATCTGTGGATGATTTGTTTTACTCCCAGCGCTTCTTCCCCATCGCAGGAATTCTGGTAGTCTATGACCGAAAAACTCAAGAGTTCTTTTCACTGCCCGGAGCCGACGACCCTCAGTACGTACAAAGTAATCCCGTTTGGAGCCCCGACGGCAAGACAATCCTGTTCGCTCGTGCCGAGGTATACAAGCTTCCCAACCTCAAAAATCCATCTTCGGCGCTACTGAAACGCGAGGAAGTGTCGGAGTTTTTCGAAGGCGGCAAGAAGTTCCGCTTCGACATCTACAGTGTCCCTTTCAACGACGGCAAGGGCGGCACTCCCGTACCGGTCTCAGGGGCGTCCGGCAACGGAAAGAGCAATTATTTCCCGCGCTTCTCTCCGGACGGGAAATGGATTATGTTCTGCCAGAGTGACTCATTTATGTTGCTTAGGCCTGACAGCGAACTTTATATCATGCCGTCGAGCGGTGGCACGCCCAAGAAAATGCGATGCAATTTTTCCGGCAAGATGAACTCGTGGCACAGTTGGTCGCCCAACGGCAAGTGGCTGGTCTTCGCCTCCAAGGCCGGCGGTCCGTTTACGCAGCTTTGGCTGACGAACATCGACGCCGAGGGTAACGACACGCCGCCCGTATTGCTGGAGAATTTTACCGCGGCCGACCGTGCAGCAAACATCCCGGAATTCGTCAACGTCCGGCCGGAGCAGTTCGCAAAAATTCGCCAGGAGTTTGCAGACTACTATACACATTTTCGAGCTGGAGCTATGTTCGTGGTAAATCGTCAGTACGCACAGGCCATCGACGAACTAATGCTTGCCCTGGATGAACAGCCTGATCATGCTGAATCGCTTTATCTGATGGCCACGTGCCTGATCCGAACCGGCAATAAGAAAGAAGCTCTGGATTATCTGCAAAAGGCAGGACGTATAACACCCAACAATTCCAGGATTCGTGACCGTAGAGAACGCGCTGCCCGGCAGCGCAGGACAGACACGACGAAGCCTTGACGCTGAATCGCCACGAAGACTCTAAGACACCAGGAAAAATCAGCCACAGGTGAGCCCTTTCGGCTACGCTCAGAGAATGCTCCGGGCGTATCAATATGATTTTCCACTCGATGAATGTGGACCGTCGTTTGACATGTTCGGCTGATCTGAGTATTCTTAAACGCCGAGAGTTTTACTTTTGATTGAGTTTATATTCTTTGTAAACTTTTCTTGCAGAGGCCAACGATGTCTAACAGCCTTGCCATCGCTTATCACAATCTTTCCAATATGCTCGAAGCCGGCGTGCCGTTGCTGCGCTCGCTGAATACTGTCATTCCGGGATTGAACCCGAGGATGCGTAAAGCATTTCTTACCTTGGCTGACGGCGTCGCGCAAGGCAATCCTCTGGCTGAAAAAATGATTGTGCATCCCGAGGTTTTTTGCCCGGTCGATATAATGCTCGTCGAAGTCGGCGAAAAGTCAGGCAATCTTCCGGATTTAATCGG
Source organism: uncultured Pirellulales bacterium (assembly GCA_964597115.1). Lineage (GTDB taxonomy): Bacteria > Planctomycetota > Phycisphaerae > Sedimentisphaerales > Anaerobacaceae > CAZQXE01. The sequence continues at coordinate 2,883 of CAZQXE010000274.1, forward strand.
GCTTTTATCCAGGTGGCACGAAATGTCTCACCGGATGCTTAAAAGAATGATCTCAGGGCTGCTCTTGCCCATCCTTGTTCTTACCATCGCCGCGTTCATTTTCCCGCTTCCCGGTTTCGTCCTTGGCGGGTGGGACGTAAAAACTTATCTGCTTAAAGTTGTGGGAATTCTTCTGCTGTTTTGGGTACCGGCAGGGATTATTGTTTTAATCGTTCGCACGACGCCCAGAACAGGCTCTCTTCGAAGATTGCTGGACCGCGTAGTGCTGCGCATCCCCATCCTGGGCTCTGCAATCCACAAGCTGGCGATCAGCCGTTTTTGCTGGGCTTTTCACATGCTCTGCAAGGCGGGCGTGCCTTTTAGTGAATCAGTCGATATGGCGGTTTCGGTAGCAGGTAACCTCATAGTGGCTGATCTGTTTCGGCCGTCCGCCGAAAGTGTCAGGGCAGGTCAGTTGATGTCTAAGGGATTTTCGACCAAGCTTCCCCTCGACCTTGTGGAAATGTGGAAAACCGGCGAGGAGACCGGCCGGCTCGATGATGTTTCAAAGCGCCTCGCGGACAACTATTCCGAACGGGCGGAATTTTGGTTTGCCGAGTTCACTCGCTGGTTCCCCCGCTTCGTTTATCTCCTAATTTGCATTATGCTTATCTTTATGATCTTCAAGCTCGCCGGCAGTACGCGGGCGATGTACTGAGACCGGTTTAGCCCCGCACTTAACATGCGGGATAATCCTCAAGAACAATGAATCGACAACTATCGACCAGCAACTAACAACTAATAATGTACCACACTACCTTAAGTCCGTTTCTGTCATCGTAAATGGGTGGC
>CAZQXE010000275.1:0-3691 GCA_964597115.1 uncultured Pirellulales bacterium
CATTTCGGCCACATCGTGGACGCGGACAATTGATACTCCCGCAGCAGCACACAGGGCAACCGTTGCAGCCGTGCCGAACATCCGCTCAGCAGTATTGTCCCTGCCTGTAAGTTTGCCGATGAAACTTTTCCGGCTCGTCCCTACCAGAACGCGATAGCCGGCAGCGACAAATTTACTAATATTTCTTAAAAGCAAAAGATTATGCTCCAATGTTTTGCCAAAGCCGATGCCGGGGTCTATGAAGATTCTCTTTTTTGGTATGCCGAATTTCTCCGCTCGTTCTGCCCGGCTCAGCAGAAATTCCAGAACTTCGCTAACGACATCATCATACTGCGGCTCAATCTGCATCGACGCAGGCGTTCCCTGCATGTGCATCAAAACAACCGGTACCTCGTGCTCGACAGCTAATTCAGCAATCCGCTCATCACCCAAAGCGGTAATATCATTTATCATCCCCGCTCCTGCATCCAGAGCTGCTTTGGCAACTTCAAACTTATACGTATCGACACTTATCGGCACATCTATCTTTTCGGCAAGCGCTTCTATCACGGGAACGACGCGTTTTATCTGCTCATCATCTGAAACCGGTGCCGAACCCGGTCGAGTGGACTCGCCGCCGACATCGATTATCGCAGCACCATCGGCTGCCATTTGCAAACCATGCTCGAGAGCCCTTTCGGTATCGAGAAACTCACCGCCGTCACTGAAGGAATCCGGCGTGACATTTAAGATCCCCATCAGGACGCAACCCGCTGAAAAATCCAGCCTGCCGCGCGGCCACTCAATAACATTTTCGCCGTAAACTTCCACTTTTTCCTTCTTACTTTTCACTTTTTACCTTCAAACCAATTCCTTCCAGTTTTTTTGCTAAATTTGAGTCTTTATCCTCGACAACAATCGTCGTATTTTGAAATTCCCTTCGGACAGGATAATTCTTTCGCAGATTATCAAAGAACATACCTTGCTTCTCTTTCGGCTCTTCTAAAATCCGTCGCAGTCTCTTGTCATCCTGGTCGATTGAATAAATCTTCTGCACAGCGCCTAATATTACTTCCTGCTCACTTTCACTATCCGAATCTATTTTCAGCTCGGGGACGGCCGGTTCGGGCAGGAAATCCTCAATCTTAAATTCCGGTTGCAACCCAAAATATTCACAGGTAGATTCGTATATCATAATCATACCCGCAATTTTGCCGTCCAGCGAATAGCCGGCAATGTGCGGCGTGCCGATATCGACCATCTTTAAAAGCTCCGCATCAATATTCGGCTCGTTTTCCCAAACATCGAGCACGACAGCCCTCAACTTCCCCGACTGTATTGCCGCTTCCAAAGCTCCGCCGTCTACCACGCCTCCTCGCGAAGCATTTACGAACACACACCCTTGCTTCAACGATTCGAAAAATCCCTCATCAGCTAAATGATACGTCTTATCCTGCCCCTCAAATGTCAACGGTGTGTGCAACGTTATAAAATCGCAATCGAAAAGCTCTTTTAGCGGCAGATATTTCGGATCGCCGGTTTGCCTTTGCAAAGGTGGGTCGTTCAGATAAACTTCCATCCCCAAAGCTGCACACTTTTTCGCCACCCTGCTACCGACATTGCCAACGCCTATGATGCCTATCGATTTGCCCTCTAAATCGATACCATATTTACGTGTCACTTCGAGCAGTCCGGCAATTACATACTCGGCGGCGGAGTTGGCATTGGAGCCCGGGGCCGATGCGAAACCGATATTGCTGCGGCGAAGAAAATCAGTGTCGATATGGTCGAAGCCGATTGTTGCCGTAGCGACGAAACGCACCTTGCTGCCAGCCAGAAGGTCAACGCCGACGGGCGTGATACTGCGCACCAGAAGAATGTCGGCATCCGCGACAATCCATGGCGTCATTTCCCGTCCGCCAATAACTTGAACCTCGCCGATGGAAGAAAAACATTCGGCCACAAACGGAATATTCGCATCTGCAATTATCTTCATTATATTTCGTATCTCACATATCGCTTGATATTACGAAAGTTCAAAGCCCGCAATCTGCGTCCCGCAATCGGGACATTTCGAATCCTTTATACTATTAGTAGCTATGCTATAGCCGATTCGTTCAATCAACATTCGGCCGCAATTATAGCAAAAAGTGCTCTCGGCTTCCGAGCCCGGCACGTTGCCGAGGTAAACATAACGCAGCCCCGCCGACTTGCCGATCTCGTAAGCCCGCTCCAAACTGCTAAGAGGTGTGGGTAACGAATCCAAATGTTTATACTGCGGATGGAATCTGCTGATATGCCACGGGACATCGGGGCCGGCCTTTGCGACGATAAACTCGGCGAGCTTTTTCAGCTCATCGTCGGAATCATTTTCATCCGGCACCAGCAGCGTCGTAATCTCAAGCCATATATTTGTCTGATTCGCGATATAACTAATCGTATCGAGCACCGGCTGCAATTTCGCTTTGCACAGCCGCTTGTAGTAATCCTCGCTGAACGCTTTTAAGTCAACGTTTATCCCGTCGAGCCAATCAGCGGCAAAATCAATCGCCTCAATCGTCTCGTAGCCGTTGCTGACAAAAACATTCGTCAGGCCTCGCTCTTGCGCCAAACGCCCGCAGTCGTTACAAAGTTCCATAAACACGGTCGGCTCGGTATAGGTGTAAGCGATGCTCTTGCATCCGCTGCGCACAGCAGCCTCGACAATATGTTCCGGCGTTAGCGGCTCGCCGTCAATTCGCCCATTCTCTATAGCGGCCTGGCTTATCTGCCAGTTCTGACAAAATTCGCATCGAAAATTGCAGCCCATCGTCGCAACGGAAAAGCTGCGCGAGCCCGGCTGAAAATGAAACAACGGCTTCTTTTCAATCGGGTCCGGATTAGCCGAACATACTTTATCGTATGTCAGCGAATATAACGTGCCGTTGATATTCTTTCGCACACAGCACCGGCCCAATTTACCATCATCAATCACACACCGATGATTGCACAGCTTGCACCGGACTTGTCTTTCCTCAGCCGGCTCCCAAAGCACCGCCTCTTTAAGATTAGTTTTTTCCATCGCCGCGACTCTTTCTATTTCTCTCATTCATACTTATACATGCACGCGGGAATTTATTGCTTTTAGTGTACCATTTTTATAAACAGACACAAGACAGTAATTTTTTGACAATCGGCTTAACTTTGATAAAAAATGTAGATTAGCTGCCCAAATAACGTTACTATGGGCCTGTTGAAAAACTTGGGATTGCTTCGTGAGTTTTTCAACAATTCCAATATGTCATTCCCGCGCAAGCGGGAATCCAGATTATTTAAATCATTTCTGGATACCTGCTTCCGCAGGTATGACAAGTCGAATCGGTCAGTTTGAGCAAATAAGAAAATGATTGAAAGTCGAACAGGATGAAAAAGTCGAATATCAAAAAGCTGATTCGCATCAGCAAAGAAGTAATTGAAGACAGCTCGCTGGAAAATGGCGCTATCGTTGCCGGCAACTGCGACAAATCAGTTTACCCGCCTGACGTCCAGGATTACAGATTCGTCTGGGTGCGGGATGCAGCGTATGTATGCATGTCAGCAGACCTGCTGGGATTAAGGGATATACCGGAAAGATTCTTCGACTGGTGCCTGAACAGGACCGAAGGCTTTCGCGATACCGGCTTTTTTCAAAATGCCTACAACGTAAACGGGACCGTTTGCGGCACGTTAATCG
>CAZQXE010000276.1:0-3660 GCA_964597115.1 uncultured Pirellulales bacterium
TCTATTTTGCCTCATTTTGTCATGCTGAGCGCACCGTGAGGCGTCCCTGAGGGAAAGTGAAGCATCTCGAATTTGGACGTAAAAATGAGATTCTTCACTGCGCTATGCTCCGTTCAGAATGACAGGTGTTGAAAAACATTATTTTGGGCTTGTCTAGTCATGAATTGCTCCCTCTGCTTCTCTCCCAAGTTTTCGGTGTGTTCTATATTCGTTATTCTATTGTAGAGAAGTATTATAATAAAAATCCGCCATAATACAAGCAAAATCCCCGTTTTTAGGCAAAATTGTCCATTCCTTACCATTGTCATGTTTAGCGAAGTCGAAACATCTGGCCAACGATTCATAATCTCACGTAAAAATGCTCCTGCCCCCTTTTCCTCCCTAATTCTCTGTCATCCGCCCTCCGTCTTCTGTCCTCTATCCTCTGCACCCTTGTTTTTACCCCCCTAATTTGTTATATTAGTCTTTGAAAGACCCTTAGGGATGCCCCGCCAAGGGGTTCCAAATGGGCTTTACGGCAGGAGATTGAAAATGCGAGAATTAAATCAAAAAATAATTGCAATTTTACTGTTTTTAGTCCTGCCTGCAGGAGTGTTGCCAAATAACACCAAAGCCGTCTGTAAGGGAGGTATTGAACTTATAACATCAGTCGAGTCGTACGACGATGTCCGTTGTAAAAATATGAGCCGGCTTGACCTGTCGGACAGGCCCTCTCTTCCGGCTACATTGCAGTTTAACCTCGACACAATATGGCCGGCACCAGATAAGATGCCAACTGGACGCGACCCGAATCAGATACTGACCGATGCAATGAATCCCGGTCTTGGCGTTCGTGCACTACACCAACGAGGGATTACCGGTGCAGGAGTTAACGTTGCAATAATCGACCAAGCGATGTATCTCGATCATCCCGAATTTGCAGGAAAGATTGTCGAGTACTACGATTTAGCCTCCGGTGAGCAAAGCAGTATGCACGGTCCGGCTGTTACGAGTCTACTCGCAGGTGAAAACTGTGGAACTGCACCCGGTGCGCAAGTTTACTACTGTGCTGTAAGAAGCTGGGTCTATGAGGTCGATTATGCACAGGCGCTCAACTGGATTGTCCAACAAAACGAGTCTCTGCCGGAATCGGAAAAGATTCGTGTTGTATCTGTTTCCGCCGCACCCGGTGTCGCAGGCTACCCGTCCGAGATGAGTGAGCCAAAGTGGAGTGACGCTCGTTCCCAAGCCGAAACTACTGGGATTTTAGTACTCGATTGCACAATCGCGCATGGATTTATCCAAAGATGCTGGTACGATGTGAACGATCCTGAAAATGTTGCCAAGTGCACGCCCGGCGAACCAGACGAAGAGCCATATTTCCCTCCTGAATATATTCTCGCCCCTTCCTGGCCCCGAACGGTAGCTGAGGAGAATCTCCAGGGCGATTTCGGTTATATATATGGTCGCAACGGCCAAAGCTGGTCGATACCTTATACTGCCGGCGTGCTGGCGATGGGCTGGCAAATTCGGCCTGAATTAAGCAAAGAAAAAATGGTAGATTTACTCTTTCGGACAGCTTATGTAAATCCGGATGGGGCTCGAATTATCAATCCTCCAGCTTTTATTAACCTTTTAGAAGCGAACAGTCCTGCGATTCGGCTAAATGCTGAAGAATTTGTTTTCTATACTGATTCAAGTGTTCATAATCCGGACTCCCAGACCTTGCTCATTAGCAACGGCCTTTTAGGAACACTCAATTGGACAATTAACGAAACATGTGACTGGCTCCAGGTCATTCCAAACAGCGGCAGCTCAACCGGAGAAGATGATATTAATGCAGTTACACTAAGCATTATAGAACTCCCTCTCGGTGCACATACATATCAATTAACAATCTCCGATCCCAGTGCGATAAACAATCCGCAGATTGTTTCGATTACATTATATGTAAGTGATCCAAATGCACAAACTATTCAGGATTCAATCGACGCGGCAGAAGACGGTGATACAGTTATCATTTATCCCGGCATATACTTGGGCGAGGGAAACCGTGACCTGGACTTTGAGGGAAAAGCAATTACTGTTCGTAGCATCGACCCGAATGATCCAGATATAATAGCCGCAACGATTATTGACTGCCAGGGAACTGAATCTGAACCTCATCGTGCCTTCCGTTTCCATAACGATGAAGATGCAAATTCTGTTCTTGCCGGCTTTACCATTACTCGTGGTTATGCGAACTGGGGTGGGGCGATTATATGTCTAAGTTCTTCCCCTACGATTGCCAATTGTGTTTTTGCAGATAATACGGCCAGGGGAGGAGGTGGGATAGAAAATGAGTATAGCAATCCGACACTGATTAATTGTACTTTCATTAATAATTCGGCAACCTGGGTTGGAGGTGGTATTCGCAACCATACCAGTAGTCCACGGTTTAACAACTGTTTGTTTACTGCAAACTCAGCTGAATTCGGGGGCGGGATGCACAATGAAAACAGCAACAGCAATCCCAACTTGACCAACTGCACGTTATCTGATAATTTTGCAAGTATATGGGGCGGTGGGATATGCAATGGATCCAGCGAGCCGCCTCCAAGTCCTGTACTGAGAAACTGCATATTCTGGAGTAACACTGATGAACGTGGCGTCGACCAGTCAGCACAGATTTACAGCGGGACGCCAATTATTAATTACAGTTGTATTCAAGGTTGGACGGGCAGTCTTGGCGGTATTGGTAATATTGGTGCCAACCCTTTATTTGCTGATGCTGAAAATGGCGATTATCATTTAAAATCCGAAGTTGGAAGATGGGACCCAGAAAGCGAAAGTTGGGCCATCAATGACGTCACCAGCCCCTGTATTGATACAGGCGATCCAAATTCAGACTGGACTGCGGAATTATGGCCTCATGGTAGACGAATAAACATGGGCGCATACGGCGGTACGCCGCAAGCGAGTATGTCACCGAATACTATCGGGAATATTGCAGATTTGGATTGCGATAGTTTTATTGGTTACGCTGATTTGGAACTGTTCGCAAAACGTTGGCTTGACATAGAGACCTTATTAGCTGAAGATTTAGATAGGAATGGTACTGTCGACTACTGCGATTTTGCCATTCTCGGAGCCAACTGGCATGATTGGCAAACGCCGTCCCTGCTCGATGAGGCAATAGCAAAAGCTAATATTTCTTATAACCAAATTTCAGAAGAAGGATTCTCAAGATGAAGAACAGAAAAAAACTTTACAACTTGATCGCAACAGTAATTCTTATACTGACAACAATCGGAACAGTAAGCGGCGAAATTTTTGTTGGTGGAGAGTTAACACAGGATACAACATGGTCCGGAACCGTCGTTCTCGAAGAGACCGTCACAGTCGCGGCCGGGAAGGTTTTGAATATTGAGCCGGGGACCATAGTTTCAATGATGGATTCTGTTTCGCTAATCGTTTACGGACAGCTCATAGCCGATGGTAACGAAGCAGAGCCGATTCGTTTCACTCGCTATGAAGGCGACACAACATGGAAGCAGATTATGTTCGTCGAGGCGGCAGACAGTCGCTTTACTCATTGCATTATCGAATACGCCGACTGCGAAGGTGCACATCAGGATTATTACGAGCCGGGGCCGAGGAATTATCATGAGGCTATAGTCGCACTGGCCACTCATCTCGATT
>CAZQXE010000277.1:0-2042 GCA_964597115.1 uncultured Pirellulales bacterium
TTGGACAGGACAAATCAACTATTACTGATCAAGTAAAACCAACAAAAGCTAATACACTAATCAAGACGAACGGTAAATTCAATAGCACCGAGAAATCATCTGCGAAGTTTGCTGAGGTTGAGATTCTGTTGAGTGAAGAACTCAATTTGAACGATGTTTCCGCTTTGCCAAGGGCACCGGGAAGCAATTTGCAGATTCTGGACAATCCCGAACGGGTTATAGTTCAACTTCCAGTCAGTGAGATTAAAGCCCTTTTTGATAAAGGAGTTGATGCCACCGTACTTAGAAAATTCGTCCTTTTTGAAAGTTCTAAAAGTCAGGCTAGCAGTCAAAACGCAAATGTAGCTACACTTGAAGCTTGCACCGGACCTTTTCGTGAAGGAGAGAATGACACTGATATTCCAATACCCGAGTGGGAGTGGACCATAAGTGATATTTTCATCTCAGGCGCCCCGGCAAATGCCACCGTCGAATGCCTGGACGTGCACTATGAAATTACCCATCCCTGCAGGAGTGACCTGGAGGTTGACCTGACCGACGAAAACCTGAGTTGTGAAGTTGACTTGTGGAGTGAAGATGGTGGTTGTCTGAGCAATATCAATCAGACCAGGACTGGAATCACACTGTGCAACGGCAAGAGGGTAAACCAGACATGGCTGTTGTGGGCAGCAGATTGGTGGCCTACGGATACGGGATATATCGACTATTGGTGGATCAAGGTGTATTACGACTCAGAAACGACACCACCATCGTCACCACCTAACGACGATTGTAGTGCAGCAATACCCGTCTCAGAGGCAGAGCCCTATACGGGCAGCACTTTTAGTGCGACAGGGGCTAATGAAAATTACCAGAGCAGTTGTAGCTACAACGATTACGCAGATGTGTGGCATTCATATACAGCCACAAGTACAGGTATGGTGACAATAAGTCTCGAAGGCAGCGAGTTTGATACTACTCTGGCTGTTTTCGATGTCTGCGACGGCAATGAGCTAGTGTGTAATGATGATTCCACTTACTATCAATCGGAAGTTACATTGCTTATGACCGAAGGAAAAACCTACCTTATTCGCATAGCTGGATTTGCTGGAGACATGGGTGATTATACGCTCACCGTAAACAGCATCCCTCCCATTCACTCTTATGCGCCATGTAGACCAAGCCCGGCAGACGGTTCTATCAATGCGCCGGCCAAGGCTACCTTGTCATGGAATTGCTGCCCGCCTCAAATAAACCAAGAAGAGAACAACAAGACCATCATGGCATTGCTGAAAAACACTACTATGCTAAAAACTATCTTCGGAAAAGATAATCGCATCGAGGAATACGAAGTCACAAACGATAATATATTGGCATCAGGTGATAGTACAGCGATTATCACCTCGCGATATCTTTTGTCTGACAATCAGGATGGAACATTCTCCATAGATCTCAAGACTTTCGCTGATTGGTACCGGATTATTGATCCAATAGGCACCGGCAATCCTTTATGCCCTAACGAACCTTTTCAAGATCAGCCTAGTCCGGGCAGATGCTCGGCGTTCCTCGTTGCTCCCGACATAATAGCCACCGCAGGTCATTGTGTAGGGACACAAGATTGCCTCGATACGGCTGTAGTGTTTGGTTTTGTTATGCTCGATGCTAACACTCCGACGATAACTGTAGATGAATCGGAAGTATATTACTGCACTGAAATTATTGCCCACCAGAGTGGGAATCCGGACTGGGGGCTTATCCGTCTGGATAGGGAAGTAACTGACCACAAACCGCTGCCATTAAGACATTCGGACGTTATCTCTGATGATGAACCACTGGTGATGATTGGTTATCCGTACGGTATCCCAAGAAAATATTCAGCAGGTGCAACAGTTCGCGATAACTCTGCATCGAGCTTCTTTTTAGCCAATCTGGACGCATTCAGCGGCAACTCTGGCTCACCAGTTCTTAACAGTGAAACTCTTGTTGTAGAAGGTATTTTATACCTTGGCCCCCTGGATTTTACTCATGATGGCTCATGCGACCGCTCCATAGTATGTCCGGAT
>CAZQXE010000277.1:2142-3601 GCA_964597115.1 uncultured Pirellulales bacterium
TACCTAACCTTGACCTCTGCGAAAAAACGCTCGATAAAACGAAAATAAATTCCAAAAACAGCTATGACAAAAGCCAACATTGCTGCGATAACCATTGCAGAACATAACAAAGCACATGCCGGCTGAATATAGAACGCCTCGAAGATTTTACCCTGAGCGAAAGTAAATGTCGCCGTGGTCATCCCGCACGTTGGGCACGGCAGACCTGTTCGTTGCTTGAACCCACAGTAGCCGAGCCATCTGCCCGTGTCGATTTCGAAATGTCCCGCCGCTGCAAAAAAACCGAAGAATGAAATTATCGCCAGGCAAATAATCGTCGCTATCAGCCTTTGTCGTGCCGATGCCCGGTAGTAAAATTTCGGCTTATTTAGCTGTTGGCTTGTACGCATAACAACGTTAGAATAGTGAAGAACACCAATTATGTCAAGTTTGGAGACGGTTTGAAGAATATGGTATTAGAGCAGAGACATTTAAGCAGATTGCTGGAAACAGCTATCGTAGCAGCACGATTGGCCGGTCAGCGGGCAATGGAAGAAATCCACTTCATCAAAACCTCGATAAAAAATGATTCTGAGTTGGTTACACAGGCCGATACTCGCTGTCAGAAAATAATTATCGACCGTATCAAAGAGAATTACTCCGACCACGGCTTTATCGCAGAGGAAGGCAATGAAGGCAAGATTTTCAAGCAGCCTCCACGAGGTGATGAGCAAACCTGGTGGGTAATCGACCCGATAGACGGAACGAACAATTTTGCACACCGTATTCTTTTCTTTAGCGTAAGCATTGCGGTAATGCACGAGGGCAAACCTATTGTAGGTGTGGTCTTCGAACCCGCCACCGATTCAATGTTCACCGCTGTCAAAGGCGGCGAGGCCCAACTGAACGGCCGACGAATTGCTGCAAGTGAAGAGAACATAGACAGATTCTCAAGCATTGGTCTGGAAAGCCATTTTGAAAACGGTGTGCCCGACTGGGTCATCGAAATTATACAGCGTACAAGATTCCGAAATCTTGGAACAACCGCCATCCAATTAGCATACGTAGCAAAGGGCAGCTTCGTAGCAACGATTGTCAATACGCCGAAGCTTTGGGATATAGCAGCAGGGGCACTAATCGCTGAAACTGCGGGAGCTTTAATAACCGATTGGCAAGGAAAGAAAGTCTTCCCCGTCGATTTGGACAGCTACGATGGACAAAAATTCCGCTTAATAGCAGCCAACAAAAAAGTGCACCCACAAATCATCGAAATGTTAAAAGATTGAAAATGTATCTTTTACCTTGGGTCGGGGACAGGGTGTAAAGCGAGGATTTTCACTTTATCGCCTGGAGATGAAACCTGGCTTCTGTCGAGTATGGCTATAAATCTTTTCTGGGGGCCATCGATGCCGATGCGAACGAGAATATAGGCGGTAAAAACATCGCTGCGTACCGTAGCAAGATTGCTAATCCGTGAGAA
>CAZQXE010000278.1:0-1877 GCA_964597115.1 uncultured Pirellulales bacterium
TCAAAGGCGTTTTTGTCGGCGTAACGATCGGTGGGATTCCCGTTGATATCTAATGCTCTGTACCATCCACCATATACATTGTCCCATGCATGTTGATACATGAAATCAAGCGCCTTTCTCGCCATTGACAAATAAGACATATTACCGGTTAACATATAGGCCCTGACAAAGCCATAGGCGTTTCTTGTTTGGGTAAGCATGTTCTTGTTCGTTCCTGTCACGTTTCCGTATCTGTCGACATAGGTAAAAAATCCATTCCTTGTGTCATCGTATGTGTCGAGCCAGAATGTTGCGCAGCTATCGACGAATTCTATTGCTTTTTCCGGGTTTTGCAGGTGAGGTGATTTTATTGTATATTGAGCGTGAATCGATGTACTAAGTAGTAGAACGATAATATGAATAAGCTTTGGTGCTCTCATCATACTTCTCCTGTCGGTCCCCATGACCCCCAGGGTAAATACCCCCAACGTAAAGTTGAGGGCTAAACATTTGTTATTATTCATCAATGACTGTAAAGACCACTGCTTCTGATAATCCGCCTTTTATGTTTAATCCGTTGATTGCCCGCACGCGGAGCGTATGCTGTCCTTCTTCCAGATCAACGATCCTTTCAGTTGTAGTTTCGCTTATTACCTGCTCGTCAATTATCAGTTCATATCCGTTGATTCCGGATGAGTGTTGAACTGCCGTCCAGGAGATTGAGACCGGATTATCTAAAGTATCTCCGTAAGCCGGCGAAAGAATATCCGGAATGGGAGGTTGCGATTGGGCGGCAAAATCCGGCATGTTGTACGGTACATTAATCTGGCGGTTGATGATTTTCGTTCCGAAGCCGGTCAAAAGTAAATAGAAATCGGATGGCAGTCCTTCCAGTGTCAGGAAGTAATGATTGACAGGGACATCGTTGGTCACTTTGAAAATTGCGGTGGCTTCGTCGATTTCATCGAACATGGCTACATATACCGCAGCCGCATTGATATTCTTTGCTGCGATAAATTGCCGCCAGAGAAAATCACCCCTGAGCCGGGGCTTATTAGTTGTCCCGGGATGTTTGTTCATCAGATTATCCCAGCCAAACCCGGGATAAACCAGCGGCATATACATAACGCCGGAGGAAAACAGTGTGTTTTTATCACCTTGCCAATAGTTTGTTGTGGCATAGTCCCCTGAGTAATTGCCAACATTCCAGGGAATCCACGCATCCATGCGGCGAAAGACTTCCGGCCAGCCCGCAGCGTTTTCAGAACGAAACCACCATTGACCGGAGCCAACAACGAAGGCCTGATATTGTCCTTCATTCTGGAAGATGTCCAGGATCTGGTTGCCGAGAGAAGCAGCAAATCGTTCAGCAAAAAAGCCAAAGATGCCGACGACCGGCTTGCCGTTGTGATGTAGATACCTGTCGTCCTCGGTGATTTTCATAACATCAACAAGGTAGCGCCAATCGTCTCTTATCTTTTGCACGTTTTCGTTTCCAGACATGTCGTACATAATAAAATATGTACGTCCGGTTCTATTGGCGGCTTCCCTTGCATAACCCGGTATCCGGAAGGACTCACGCGGGTGGCTGAAATTAAGGCCGCTGACAAATCGCTGCACAGCGACACCGTCGATTCCGTAAGTTTCCATCCATTGAAAATGACGTATGACGGTTTTCTTGTTAGCTGAGCTGAAAAGATAGGCCTGGTCGCCGTTTTCATGCGTCCATCCGGGCACCGGGTATTTCTCCGCATCCGAATATTCCGACATGTCCGGCCACATTTCGACGGTTAAATCGGAAAAGTCACCATGTACATAATGCCCCCAGCCTTGTCCGCTCGGATCGCCGCCGGCACGGAACCAACCCTGGTAGCCGCATATTACTTTGCCGGTCAGAG
>CAZQXE010000278.1:1977-3589 GCA_964597115.1 uncultured Pirellulales bacterium
GTGGTTGAATTATATTGCACCCCAATCATACCGTAGCCGATATCTTTATAGGTCAATTCCAGGTAAGCGGTTTGGCGACGTACTTCCTGAGCACAACGAAAATACATATATGGGTGGTACGAACCGTTGTTTTTGGTGGTGCGATACACAGTGACTCTGTCAATATTGACAGTCTCAAGAACACCATCGGCACCGGAAATCGGTTGCAGACGATAGCCGCTGTATGCGCATTGTGCGGGGAGAATGCAGAGAAAAAAGCACAACAAGATGAATTTTACCTTGGTAAATGTTTTGTATTTAAGCATTGGTTCCTCGTATGCTTGTTTTTAGACATAATCATTGTACCATTTCCGGGGATTGTTTCAAGATGAATCTTTGATTTAATACCCCCAAGGTAAACTTGGTGGCTAAACATTTGGGGGGCTAAACTTTGGTTAACTCCCAATTTCTTATTGGGGGTCTAAAAAACGATGACCGGATTGTATTATTTCTTTTTAAGAGTTCGCCAGAAGAATTTGTCCAGGGCGTCTGCGCTTCTTTCGGTGTAATGCTCATAAGCGACGCCGTGGTCACCTCCTTCGATCCTAAGGTAAGTTACATCTTCGGCGCCGACTTCCTTGAGCTTGTTGACGAAGGTATCAGCCGATTCAACTGAAACGATATTATCCTCGGTGCCGTGTATCAGAAGGATTGGCGGCGCATCTGAAGAAACATAATTGAGCGGCGAATACTTCTGGGTATCACCGAACCGCTCCGGTAAGATGGTCGGCGTTGAGCCGCCTGCGGCTGCGGTGATGCTACTGGGGTATTTGTTCCACCCTCCGTCCCCTTCCATGCCAAGTGGCTTTGGGCAGAGTGCCAGTATCATAGCCAGATGTGCGCCTGCGGAGTGCCCGTAGGCGCCGATTCGATCCGGGTCCACGTGGTATTCGTCCGCGTGTGCCCGAAACCAGCGCACGGCACATTTCACATCCTCAATACAGGCGGGAAACGGCGCCTCGCCCAAAAGCCGGTAGTCCACCGATATAGTGACGTACCCCTGGAGGGCGTAATTTAGAAGCATGGTCCTGTAGGGCCTGACTTGTTTGGAGCCGGCCCGCCAGCCTCCGCCGTGGATAATGACAATGGCTGGTTTACGTTCATCGCCGAAGTTCTCCGGCATGGCCAAATCCAGCTGCCACGACTTGCTCGGACCCGACCGGTATTCGATATCGTCAATCACAACGATACGTTTCGCGCCGGATGCGTCAGTGATAATATCTCTTTCTGCTGATTCCGTAGCCCTGGGCGATTGACAGCCGCAAATAACAAAAAGACAAAACAGCAGTGTTAAAAGTTTAAATGTCCTTCGATTAGTAGTCATAAAAACCGCCCTTTCATTCGAAACAATCCTTCGATAGCAAAACTTACGGAATAAAGTTAACGAAATATATATTTCAATTCAAGTGAAAAGGTCATTTGGTATGTAGAGAAAAACACCACCAACGTAAAGTTGGGGGCTAAACGAAAAAAGAATTTCAACTTGATCGATTTTCGGTGTTTATTATCGTCAAACCAATGGTTGTCTTTGCCGATACTGCCGGGTCTTATGATCCGGGTGAGCCGTTAATAT
>CAZQXE010000279.1:0-3538 GCA_964597115.1 uncultured Pirellulales bacterium
GTCCGGTATCCGGGTCGATCCAGTCGGTCGGAATATCGGTTTGGGCATGGACATAAACACTCGCCATGAGCAGGATCGTGAAAACACTCGTTACGATACGCATGGTACACTCCTTCTTATCAATATCATTTATGATGGCATTGTATCTCTCCGAGGCGTGTGCGTCTACCTTCGATTCCCCTGGCGCCACATCTCGCCCCCGACCGTGGAGGTGATCCATGAGACTCGGTAAGAATTAGGAAGGCACGCATTTTACGAGAAGGAATTCGTACCAACAATAAATAACAGGGCCGTCCACACTATCTGCCAAGGCAGTTTTTAACAGACGCCGGTGCGGGAGATGTGAACCTCTTATTTTTTTTGGGCAACTATTGCAAATTCTCCAGCTTGTGAGTCGTATGGAGCGCCTGCAACATCTGAATAAAGCTCTTCAATAGTAAATCCGCACTCCACAAATTCTTTCTCCAACTCTCCAGGGTTGAAATACTGAAGCCAGTTATAGATGACTCTCGTGCGGGTCGCTTCGACAATCGTATATTTATCAAGTATTACTTTTTCTTTTTCGTACTTGAACGTATTGAGAAATCCGTAGTACTCATTGGGGGACCAGAAACCATTGAGAAGATTGGCTTCATACATAGCACTCTCCTCTCGTTGGTCGAAAGCCGTTAGTGAATATACATCAAGCAGAACAGAACCGCCCACTTCCAAAATTTTATAGAACATCTTCAGCATCTTTTTTCTCTGGGACGGACTTAGGGCACAGAAATCACACATTATCATCAGGATGAGATTAAATCGGTCATCGGTTTTAAAATTCAGGTAGTCCTGATTTTCATATTGGATAGACAGCCCCTCCTGCGGTGCGAGTTCCTGTGCATACTGAATCGACCTTTTAGAAAAATCTATTCCGGTTACATCAGCCCCAATTCGAGCAAGTTTCGTCGTATATAATCCCGGGCCGCATCCGAAGTCCGCAATTTTCGTCCCCCTTCCGACGTTGAAGTGGGCTGCTATCCAACCGACTGAGCGGCTAACGAATTTCGAGTTTCGGGATGAAACGTCTATATCCCCGTTCAGATGGTTCGAGAGCATCATCTTTGACGTATGCTCATCCGTCCATAAATCACTTGCTGTGTAGAACTCAAACGGCTTAGGGCGAGTGTTAATATTTTCTAATTCTTCAAACATATATTATCGGTAACTTTTTGAAACTTTCTTATATAAATGCACTCAACTTTAAAAGCGCACCAATTTTTCAGGAAATAATCCTACCAATATTACGTCTCACCAGCAATGGTCTTCTACGAGCAGCTCAAGAACTCGGAGTGCAGTAAATTAGAGAATTAGTGAATTAAGAGATTGGAAGTCTGAAATCTACACTCTATAGTGAAAAGCTTTGTGACAAATAGAATATTCAAACAGGTAAATGTCCATAGTATTCTCCTTGTGTGGAGAAAAGCCGGACGACTAATAAGCAAGATAAAGAAAAAACATCAGCTTTTTCAACAGCCCCAACGTCCCTAGTATTCTCTAGTATTCTGATATTCAAAGGCTTATGAAATTGGAATTTCGCATAATCTGGAGATAACGGATTGTAAAGTTGTAAGGCAGTTGTAGTAGTTTGCGAATGAAAAGAAGGCCATATTTTGAGCTTGTTATTCCTTTGCTCCGTGCTTCTTCAGCAGTTCAACGATTTCAGTATGGCCTCGGTTGGTCGCAAGATCAAGAGGAGTACTACCTGCATTGTTCCTTGCATTCAAATCGTCTCCTTTAATTAAGAAGCAGTTCTACAATGTCTTTTTAACCGTTTCTGACAGCAAGGTGCAGTGGTGTCAAGCCGTTATTATTTTTTATGTCGATATCGGCCCCCTGGCTTTTCCGACTTCTTGACCTGTCCGCCTTTTTATGGTATACTAACGTATTAGCAATTAAATATATTAACAATTATTACCGAGCTTACGCATGATAAATCGTCCGCTTCTCGCGTTAGTTTCGGCCTTCGAAGCAAGCGTCTCCAGAAAGAGGTGGCGGGTGGAATGTATTACGTACTCATTATTTTGAAATCCATAGTAAATGTACGCAGTCTGGACAACGGAACGAATGTTGAGAATGTTCCCTCAGGCGTGAGAAATGGAATCGCACGCTGTGGAAGCCGATTCTGGAGCATCGTATTAGTGTTCATCCTGCTGATCGCGATCTGTATGGATTCGGCACGGGGAGATATCATTGCAACCGAGATCATGTATCACCCCGCCGAACCAGCCTATACAAACGGAGGCGAACCGGGCGAATTCATCGAACTCTACAATTCGGCAGATCAGCCCCTGGACCTTAGCGATTACGCCTTTGATCGCGGCATCACGTTTATGTTTCCTGCAGGTTCTACAGTCCAGGCTCGCTCTTACGTGGTGGTGGCCAAAGACCCTCAGGCAATCCGGAACCAACACGGTATCGTTGATGTCTTCGGACCGTATGAGGGCGCTCTGAGTAACAGCGGCGAAACAGTGCGTCTTTTATATCCGAACGCACAGATAGTTTTCTCATTCAAGTACGGAACACACGGTGACTGGCCGGCCGCCCCGGACGGCACGGGTCACTCTTTGGTATTTCCGGATTTGGGTGGTGACCTTGACCGCGCACGCGACTGGATGTCCAGCCACGAAATGGGAGGGTCACCCGGTGCTGCGGATAATCCTTTCGCATCCGGAGACCTGACGATTGAACTCGTTGAGAAAGGCTCGTCGGGACATTATTTTAAAGGCGTGCGCGAGCCAAGCGGCGGTACGACGGCATGGGCGCAACCTGATTTTGTTATGGATAACGATTGGTTAACTGGCCCGAGCGGTTACGGCTACAGCAATTCACAGTCAGAGCTTGATCCCATTTCCACCGTACTCTCAGACATGCGGGATGGTTATGTCTCAGTGTACGTGCGCATCCCTTTCCAAATCAGCCAGTCAGAAATCGAAGCGATGTCAAGTCTATCGCTCACGATGTTTTATGACGACAGCTTTGTCGTTTATCTGAACGGTGTGCGCATGGCAGCTACCGGAGTGATTGGAGACCCACCGGCGTACGACCAGACGTCCTTAGCAGGCAGCGATTATCCGCCCGAAGCCGTTGACCTCACTTCGAGTATTGATTTACTCGTATCAGGACAGAATGTCCTGGCGATTCAAGGCCATAATGTCGGCCTGAGCAGAAGCTCAGATTTCGTACTTGCCCCTGTATTGACCGCTACGTTTGAGCTGGAACCGAATCCGGAGGACCTGCGGCGGCAACTTCTCGTCAACGAAGTGCTGTCTAGTCATGAATCAAACGTGGATTTTTTGGAATTTTTCAATCCAACCGATATCGAACTGGACCTAAGTGGTATGTGGCTTTCGGACAGCGCCGATGATCTTAGGAAATACCGGATTGACGGCGACACGAGGGTGGCTCCCCGCGGCTTCGTTGTGTTTCAATGCTCTAACGAAGGTGCAGGCTTTGGCCTAAGTTCACAGGGCGAGGCTATTTTCCTTACCGAAGCCGACGC
>CAZQXE010000280.1:0-3529 GCA_964597115.1 uncultured Pirellulales bacterium
TGGGTAAATGCTACAATTTGAAAATCAAAGGCACGGACCGCTATTTCGTAGGCCAGGACGGCATAATTGTACGCGATTGGTAAATTGTCACGTTGAGGTAATACTATGAAATCAGGAATAATTCTTACTAAAAAAGATACGATTGTTATTCTCGGTAGTGTAGTTTTTTTGCTAATGAACCTCGCCGCAGTTGAACATAGGGGGCGAGAGCGTGCCAAACGCATCGTTTGTCTTTCCAATATAAAACAGCTAACCGCAGCGTACAACTTGTATGCAGATGAAAACGATGGAATACTGCCACTGCCCAGAACAGCCGGTGGCTGGCTGCAGGATTTTGAGATTAAAACAGTTAACTTTATGCTCGAGACCGGCCTTACACGAAAGATGTTCTACTGTCCGTCAAACGCCACACACCAAATGCACAACGACCTGTTCTGGATGTTCAATAATAAAACATGGAATGAGGAAAAATTTACACATGAATCCGGCTTTGTTGTGTCCGGTTACAGCCACATTTTGGAACTCGCTACTTTTAATCAGCCTAATGGAACAACCCGGCCTCCTATCGTAGCTTATGAAAAGGACACCGAGAAAAAGATATGGTTAAGAACAAACCACGAGAGTTCTCCGGCCACACGGGAATTGTGCGTCGATTCAATAATGGGTGTGCCGGAAGCAGGTACTCGCTATGGTCGAAACTTCGCTGAGATTGCTGCTGGTATTTTTGCTCAAGATGGAGTGTATGACCGGACAAACCATTTGATGAGCGATGGCAATCCTCCCGGCGGAAATATCGGCTTTTTAGATGGTCACGGCGAATGGAGGATATTCAACCCGGATATTGAAAACGGTGTTGCAGTACCTCGCTATGGAAACTCTCCAGGCTTTTTCTGGTAAAGAACAAACTGTTCCGTGCTATGAGTATGCTGACAGCAGCGTTCAAAACGATTCGAAATAACACGATAATCCTTAAAACACCCCCGTGCGCCTGGTGTTTTTTATTTTCCCTTGAAATATTGCCCGGCAATCATACAATTTTATCCGGCATATTCTTGTAAACTTTTGAAAGGTATAAGAATGAAAACTTTCTTATTTTCAACCATTATCACCTGTACATTGATAGGGGCCGGTTGTCAAAACGCTTATTACAAAACAATGGAAACGTTCGGCTACCACAAAAGAGATTTATTAGTGAGCCGTGTCCAGAATGCCCGTGACGCTCAGGAAGACGCCAAAGAGCAGTTTCAATCAGCTCTGGAGAAATTTACAGCCGTTGTTGAGTTTCAAGGCGGCGAACTCGAAGACAAGTACAAACAACTTAATAACGAACTTGAAACAAGTGAGTCGAAAGCGAGAACTGTTCGAAAGCGAATCAGCGATGTGCAAAACGTCGCAAAGGCTTTATTTAAAGAATGGGAATCCGAATTGAATCAATACAGCAACGCCAATCTGCGACGTGTAAGTGAACAAAAACTAGAACAGACCCGAGAGCAATACGGACTTCTTATAGGTGCTATGAAGCGTGCCGAATCCAAAATCGAACCTGTCCTTTCGGCCTTCAGAGACCAGGTATTATTCTTGAAGCACAATCTAAATGCTCAGGCAATAGCATCACTGCAAAACGAACTCACTTCGGTCGAAGCAGATATCGCATCACTTATTAAGGAAATGGAAGCTTCCATCGCTGAGGCCGATGTGTTCATCAAAACAATGACAAAAGAGTAAAACTGGAAATAATCACTTTAGGAGAAAAGTACAATGAAAACTTCACGTAAAATTTTACTAATCATCCTTTGCATTATTGTAGGTTTGGTCGTTTGCATTACACTTGTCGTTCAGCTTTTCGGCAACAACCTTCTGAAATCAGGAATCGAAACCGCGGCAAGCAAAACGTTAAACGTTGCGGTAAACATCGGCGACATGGACTTTTCGATTTTTGGCGGAAAGGTCGGCTTCCAAAATCTCGTAATCGATAATCCGCCGGGCTACAAACATGAAAAACTGCTCGAAGTGGGCGATGCCCGAATTGCGGTTAATATCGGCTCGCTGCTGGAAGATACGGTAAATATAAAAGAAATCATGTTCGATGGCGTCAATGTCGTGCTTGAACAAAAAGGCGTTACAAGCAACAACCTGCAGGACATTATAAATTCAATTCCTCAGGGAGAGGAAGAACCGCAGGACGAAACAAAGAAAGCCACGAAAAAACTTCGCATTGATAAACTGGAACTTACCAACATAGTAGTCAATGCCAAACTTCTGCCTATTCCGGGCAAAAAAGACACTATCACTCTAAAATTGAATCCGATTAAAATGACTAATCTGGGCAGCGACAACAAGCTGGATACGGCCAAATTAACAGGTAAAATTCTTATGGCTATTGTCACGGGCGTTGCAGAACAGGGCGCCGGAGTTTTACCTGACGATTTAACTAACGCCATGAAAACATCTTTAGGCAAGACTGCTGAGCTGGGAAAGGCCGCTGCCAAAGAAGGTCAAAAGCTGCTGGAAGAAGGGGCCGATACGGGCAAGGACATTATAGAGGGCGTTACGGGTATATTCAAATCCAAGAAAAAAGATTAATTTTCTATTTCTAAACCATTCTGTGCTTTTGCAGCCATTTCTGTACCCAGTTTTCGGCCTGTTGCGACGTTTTTAATTGTCCCTCTAATTGAGCTATATACAGTTCTTCTGCCAACTGGCCCAGACCGGGTCCCGGCACGGCACCCAAACGAATCAAATCGTGGCCATTGAGCAGTGGCTTCGGCCGCAACTCAACGTCACCAAGTGCCTTTATTCTTTTGCGTAAGTTTATTAATGCAGCAAGGCTTTTCCTGACGTCGCCTTTGGTTTTTTGAATCGCCCTTTGCAGCTCGTACAAATCACGGAAATACGGTTCGACAAGGAGCTTTTTCAACTGCGACAGAGACATCCGCTCATCGAGCAGCGTGTCCCTGTTGCTCAGCAGAAATTTTATATGTTTGATTCTATTTCTGCTAAGCTTTAGAATTCGCAATTTCTCAACTGCAAATTTTATCTCGCATCCGGCAAACAAACCGGCTAATGCAAGGGCAAAATCAACCTTCTTTCGCAGTTGACCAAGAACTGTCACTGCATACTGTGCCTGCCGGCCGACAAAGCCGGGGAATATCTTTTCTGCTAATCCACTTTTATTCAGCATTAACGCACCCGCCTCTCGATTCGGGCCGGCAAGGATACCTTCCAGCTCCATTGCGATGCGTTCGCCGCTTATTTTCTTAATTTTGCCTGCGTTGCTGCAAATCGCCGACCATGTCGACGGCTCAATCTCAAAGCCAAGTTGCGTGGAAAATCGCACCGCTCGGAGCATCCGCAGATAATCTTCACCAAACCGTTCCGCCGGCTTGCCGATAGTCCGTATTATCTCTTTCTTGAGGTCGGCTTGTCCGTTGACATAATCAATCACCCGCTCTGTTAAAGGATCGTAAAACATTCCATTGATTGTGAAATCTCTTCGAGCAGCGTCTTCAGCAGCACCGGTGAATTCGAC
>CAZQXE010000281.1:0-3489 GCA_964597115.1 uncultured Pirellulales bacterium
TTTACTATTTATTATTGTTCTTATATATTTACTCTCTAAATATAAGTTATGGTGAATTTAAGAAACCGAAAATATGAGGGACAAAATGAACAATTCGAACGTCAAAAATCTGTTAAAAGTATCATTGATTCTTATCACAATCGCAGCGACTTCCTGCAAAACTATGGGACAAAAGCAAGTAATAAAAGGCTATCCGATTACAGCGGTCCCATTCACCAAAGTAACGTTAACGGACGATTTCTGGGCAGGGCGCATTGAAACCAACCGGACCGTTACAATCCCGTTCGGTTTTAAGAAATGCGAAGAAGAAGGCAGAATAAGAAATTTCGCCAAGGCGGGCGGATTAATGGAAGGCGAATACGAAGGAGAAATGCCTTTCGATGATACCGATGTATATAAAATAATCGAAGGTGCCTCGTATTCCCTGACAATTCATCCGGACAAAGAGCTGGAAAAATATATCGACGATATTATCGAGAAAATAGCAGCAGCTCAGGAGGACGATGGATATCTTACTACATGGAAGACGTTAAATCCCAAAACAACTCCGGCGCGATGGGTCAGGCCGGGGCCGCGATGGCATCATTTAGCGGCAAGCCACGAGTTATATAACGCAGGCCACATGTACGAAGCAGCGTACGCTCATTACCGGGCTACCGGCAAGAAGAACTTCCTAAACATAGCCCTGAAAAATGCAGACTTTATCGCCGAGACGTTCGGCCCGGGAAAAAAACTCGAGGTCCCCGGACATCAGATTATCGAAACCGGCCTGATAAAATTATATCGGGCAACGAATGAAATAAAGTACCTCGATTTGTCCAAATTCTTTTTAGACCAGAGAGGCAACGCGGCCGGTCACAGACTTTACGGCGCTTATAACCAGGACCATAAGCCGGTAATTGAACAGGACGAAGCTGTCGGGCACGCTGTTCGAGCCGTCTATATGTATGCAGCAATGACAGATATTGCCGGGATTATGAATGATTCGGCTTACCATAACGCGGTCGACAAAATTTGGGAGAATGTGGTTTCGAAGAAAATATATATTACCGGAGGCATCGGGGCCCGGCATGAGGGAGAGGCATTTGGTGATAATTACGAATTGCCAAACATGACATCTTATAATGAAACCTGCGCGGCGATTGGAAATGTTTACTGGAACCATCGAATGTTTTTGCTTAGCGGTGACGCCAAATACATCGATGTTCTGGAACGCACACTTTACAACGGTATGATTTCGGGTGTTTCTTTAAGCGGCGATTTATTTTTCTATCCGAACTGCCTGGAATCAGACGGGAAATACAAGTTTAACAGGGGTTCGTTAACGCGACAGCCGTGGTTCGATTGCTCCTGCTGTCCGTCAAATGTAATACGTTTTGTCCCTTCGGTGCCGGATTATATTTATGCCCATCGAGACGATTGTTTATATGTAAATCTTTTTATTGCCGGCAAGGCCAACGTCGAGATGGATAAAACAAACATCGAGCTCAGCCAGGAAACAGATTATCCCTGGGACGGAAAAGTGGTTATAAAAGTAAATCCGAAAAGCAGCAAAAAGTTTGCGGTTAATATCCGCATCCCCGGATGGGCTTCAGGCAAACCCGTGCCGAGTAGCTTATATAGTTATTTGAATGAGAATCCCGAAAAAGTCACACTCAAATTAAACGGCAAGTCAATCGATGTCAATATGGTTAAGGGATATGCTGTAATCGAGCGGAAATGGTCGAAAGGCGACACAATTGAACTGGCTCTGCCCATGCCGATTCGCCGGGTTATAGCGGACGAGAAAGTTAAAGACGATGTTGGCAAGACGGCGCTGGTTCGCGGCCCGATTGTTTACTGCGCCGAATGGGTGGATAACGATAATAAAGTGCTCAATATGGTGATACCCGACAATGCTGAATTTAAAACCGAATACAAAAAGGATTTATTTAATGGCGTCACTGTAATTACAGGAAACGTCCTGGATAAATCCGGCAACAAAAGAAAATTATCCGCCATTCCTTACTACGCATGGTCACACCGCGGGCCGGGAGAAATGGCGGTTTGGCTGCCGAGAAAACCTGAAATTTCTGGAACTAAATAATTTCGCCTGTCAAGAAACTCAGGAAAAATGAAAATCTTGGATTCCTACTTTCTACCGAGAGGGAAAAAACTACACTTTCCTACTTTTTTTATTTTTCTCCGTTAATTTTTCGCTCTGTAACGTCTATGTATAAATAGAAAGGCTAAATATGCTAAAAAACAGCAGGATTAGCCTTAACGTCTAATATATCGATAATGAGGTATGGCGAAGATTTCACAGATGGCCGGCTTTTATTTCTCGATTTATTTAATTGGAGATGGAATTTCTGAGTGTTTTGCCAGAAACTAACAGAACTCTATTTACTAAAATTCTTTTTAAGGAGGTATAAAATGCGAGTCAAAAAAATGAGAGGATTGTTAGCGATTACGACGTTTTTAATCATGGAATCGCTTTGTTTCGCTGCTATAGAGCCGGATGTAACAGTTGTTGTTGTGGAGCCCAACGATCCCAACTGGACACCGTCGAATTGTTTCGTACCGGCGTGGGAAAAAGTAACGTTATCTACCAAGTTATCTAATCCCGATGAAGTCAGCACCGCCAGCGGATATAATTCCACCCAAAACCTTTCAATAAGCTTTAATTTCTACAAAGCTGACATCCGAAACCTAATCTCTAGTACGGATCATCTATACACCACCGAAGCCAAGGCCGTCGACGACCAGAATAATGTTTACACCTATGAGGCTCCATCCACCTCGTTACTCATCGATACGACACCGTCATATTCGATTGCTCCAGATAGGCCGGCACATGTTAGTATCAATTTTCCCATGGATCCAAACGCAGGCTACCCCGTAAGGCTCAGTCAAGTAAGTTTGAGCTTTAACGGCCTTTTCGCCCATGCAATCCGAACGGTCAAAATTCCATTTCAGACATCAGATCAGTGGATCGAAATCCTGCCCGATTACAGCATTTTAATCGAACAAGCTGTAATCGAAGAGGGTAAGTTCAACTATCGTATCAAAGCAAAGTACGAAGGTCCGGACTCGCGTCCCAGTGGCCATACGAGAAGCAACAAACCTATACCGCAATATATAGATTTGGGTATGACATTTCTGAATGAAAATGGCGTTAATGTCAGAAGCTCTTCTGGTTCAGGTGGATTTTCTTCCGGTGGCAGCGGTTCCGACAGCGACTACACCTTCTCGGGAAGTGGTTCCTGTGATGCTTGCGGTAGTGTTACAACTATTCAATTCAAGTTTGCCGTTGATTCCTATGTCGATCAAATGTCATATATGCTGAACGACATTCCGGTTCCAACGTTCTAAGGCACGCTATTAAATTTGTACGAACGAAAAACAACGGACAGCAGGAGCAAAATTCGGTCTCCGGAATTTTGCTTTCCGTCACTTTATATCAGCGTGATACTCTTGCAGCGATTTTATTTGTCCCTGCTTTTTCTT
>CAZQXE010000282.1:0-3427 GCA_964597115.1 uncultured Pirellulales bacterium
ATCCAGTCGTCATACTGGCCCTGTGGGTCCGGTTCGACACTGCTGTTGGAAGCCATGAACTCGTTGATTGCAAGCGGAATATTTTGAGTAGCCCAAATGGCAGAAACAGCGGTGATGCTGTTAAATGCAACGGCCTGACCGGCGGCTGCAGAACCAACGCAAAATGTGATAAGTACTAATGAAAGCCGTAATATTCTCATAGTAAAAGCCCCTTAATAATTTTATCTATCTTACCATACATGAAGTGCAAAATCAATAAATTAAGGTGAAAACGCGTTGTTATTGCGTATTTATCTCTGGTGTCGCCAATGAATTTGCGTATTCGAAAGCGCAAGGAAAAAAGCCGAATTCTGTTAAAATTCGGCCTTTGTGAACTTGTCATTAATTCATTCAGCTACTCCCGGGGACGCTATGTCGAATGGGACTGCTATCGGCTCGACTGTCCTGCATCTGCGTAAAATGATGGGCTGGGTGCACCCTGTATTGCCGGGGCTGACTGAGTTTTGCAACCGATGCTTCATACAGGATTTCTCTAATCAGCAGAAAGAACAAAATTAAAGCTATAATGTTGATGCCAAGCAACCACGGCATGCCGCTGTTTAGGTAAAAGTGATAGCGGCTTCCAAAAAAGAAATTGCTTCCGTATCCTGTCTCGTGCCAGTACACGCTGAAGGTTGCTCCGCAGAACATGTTGTAAGAAACAACGGATGTTAAGATAGTCGGTATTTGAATAGCCTGGAATATCGCGCTCAGGAACAAACCCAACGTTTGCTTTTTTATGAGGGCTACGCCCGCTACAATCCCGAACGAAAAAATAAAGAAAAACCCGGCGTGAACTAACACCGACGACTGTGTAATCTGTCCTTCCAGAAGGGCTCGTCCGATGAGGCTAAATCCTACGATTCCGCCGCCAATCTGGCACAGTATCAATATATTTTTTAACCACCTGTTCATATCGTTAAACCTCCCATTGCCCGTGGGGTGAAATGGTTTGTGCGCTTCCATTAATATCGGCATTTAAAGACCTCGGCATTAGTTGCCCCGGATGAAGTTATGCGGACGATTTAACACCGGATTTGGTGTCTTTCTGCGATTTGGCTCACCCCCTCTGGCGCTACAAAGTTCGTCAAAAAAGCGCAGGTACCTCGGAGCAAAAATGGAAAAAATGAATATTTTTTTTACTCCTTTGATAACAGGTGCTTACGCCTATGGCACTGCTATAAAATTAACGAAATTTCGTCAAAAAAGCGCATGTAGCTCCAATTATAGAGGCACAACTTTTTTTGCCTCGGCCAAAAGGCCTAATTCGCTGATCAACTCAAAACGGCGGAGGGGATTATACGAATCGTTTTTGATATCTCGATTTGGATTAGACGCGGATCGGTTTTTCTGCTGCTTTTATATCGCCGGCTGCGTTACAGCTATGCGTTCAGGAGAATCCCGCTGACACAGGGCAGATTCGCTATCGTCGATCCGGAAGATTACGACCGCCTGGCAAAATATAAATGGCATCTGGTCAAAAGCCCGACCGGTATGTATGCCGCTCGCTGGCAGCGCCTGCCAGGTAAAAACAGAAG
This sequence comes from uncultured Pirellulales bacterium, assembly GCA_964597115.1. Classification (GTDB taxonomy): domain Bacteria; phylum Planctomycetota; class Phycisphaerae; order Sedimentisphaerales; family Anaerobacaceae; genus CAZQXE01. The sequence continues at coordinate 1,578 of CAZQXE010000282.1, forward strand.
GAGGATATGGATGCACCGCCAGGTTATTGATGTCCCCGCATATATGGTCTGTGACCACATTAACCACATCGGCCTGGATAATCGAAAGGCAAATCTGCGTCCTGCAACGGTCTCGCAAAACCTCTGTAACCGTCAAAAGAGAAGAACAAAAACGCGATCGAAATACAAAGGTCTCGAATGGGACAAAACTCAAAGAAAATGGAAAGCCAGAATTCAACTCAACGGCCGAAAAACATATCTCGGCTCTTTTAAAAGTGAACACGATGCAGCCAGGGCCTACGATAACGCCGCCATAAAATGTCACGGCAAGTTCGCATGTCCAAACTTCCCCGAATAGTTGTAGTATGGCGATTTGGAATTTTCAGCTTAATTGGAGGCAGGAATGTCCGCCCAGTTAGCCACTGTATCATTTTGGATATAATGACCAGGGGGCACACTAAGTAGTCGATTGGGAATCTCCTGGCCTTCCGTATCTTTTTCCACCGTCTGCCAGCTACCACGAGTATATTTATATTCGACAGTGCCACCAGCTAAAGATGGCAGCGTAATTTGCCAATTGTTATCTCGCATAACAGTTAACGGCAAATCGTGGTCTAAACCATCAATACCTGATTGTCCGGGGCCGGGGTCCCAAAAATTGAAAGTTCCGGCAATATAAATAGTGTCTGAAGCAGGTGTCGACGATGGAACGGTAACGTTGAAAATTACATTATCGGTGACGACCGGTGTTATTACTGGTTCATATGTCACTTCAAAATGACCATTCACATCGGCGGGTAACTCCAAAATTCGGTCATCAGGATCATAATTAGCGTACGGTTGTCCTTCCCATAAAACCTGCTGAATTCTCAGTTGAGAATCAGCGATTGCCAGCGGGGTAAGAAGAATATTTCTGTCTTCAGATGACTGGACAAAATTGTAATGCAACGTCACCGGCTCGTGTTTAACGAATAAATTACCATATAAATACGCATAATATCCCAGTTCGATCGAGTGATAAGCCGCCTTCCATTCATTTCCCTTATCTTCATTCCAGGCGAAACCACCGGTACGAGTTCTATCCATATACACTTCGCCATATTCATGGTCTACAAAGTATTTCATGAAAAAATCCAAACTCTCATCCGCCATTTGCAGATAGAGGGCGTCACCGGTGATTCCATACAACTGCAGCCCTGATGTTACCGCTTGTTCCATTGCCCACTCTGTTTTTAAAATATCCGGATTCCCCCACATCAACATTTCGCCGGTTATTCGGTTAAAATCCTTATAAGGGCCGCCAAATTCATGATCATAGCCTTTTTGCAAAACATCAGAGACTAATTTCTCGGCCGTGGGAATGTATGCGTTATTCGGATCGATATGATAAATGCGTGCTAAACACCAGGCAGCTTTTAAGACATGCCCCATGATGGTCATGGTTTCATCGTCGTTCCAATTCCAGTCCGAATCATATATTTCCACAAATCCAATCGCCTGGGAATCCATACTGGCTACCAGATGATTGATAATTTGATCGGCCAGTTGTTCCAGGCGGCTTTTATAAGTTTCATCTTCGGTTAATAGATAGAGATACAAAATATGTGTAGTAATAGCATCGACCGTGGCATTAAAACTTTTGTCCCGGCCGTTCAAGCCGTCGTAATCGGCAGTGTCGTAATATCCCAGATAGGATGGACGGTTATCCCAATACAAGTTTTCATTATGAGCGTATCCATTCATTAGCCACTGCCAGTCTCCGGCATCAGCAGTCGCTTCATAATAAGCGGAAATCCCTAACAGTGCATAGAGTTGATCAAAGGCGTTTTTGTCGGCGTAACGATCGGTGGGATTCCCGTTGATATCTAATG
>CAZQXE010000283.1:0-1198 GCA_964597115.1 uncultured Pirellulales bacterium
GAAAATTAGTTTTGACGATATTTTGCTGGAGCATTATACTGACACACCTGATTAGAGGTGAAACGGCAGTTATTGTTTGGAGCGAATAATGGACAAGAGTAAAACTGTTGCTGAAGGTATAACCTTCGACGATGTGTTACTGATACCGGCTAAAAGCGATTTTGTACCTAGCCAGGCAGACACCCGTACACAATTAACCAACAATATCGAGATAAATATCCCGATTATTTCCGCTGCCATGGATACCGTTACCGAAGCAGCCCTTGCGATAGCACTGGCCCAGGAAGGCGGGATCGGCATTATCCACAAGAATCTTTCAATCGAGGCACAAAAGCGAGAGGTCGCCAAGGTGAAACGTTCCGAGCACGGGGTGATAATCGATCCAGTAACATTATCACCTAATGAACCGGTCAGAAAAGCTAAAGAGCTAATGAATGAACAAAATGTCTCAGGCATCCCCATCGTTGATGGCAAAAAACTCGTGGGCATTTTGACGCGCCGCGATTTGAAGTTTCTCAAGGATTATGACGTTGAGATAAGTTCTGTAATGGTAAAGAGTAATCTCATTACAGGCCCGGCCGGAACAACTCTTGAACAGGCAAAGGAAATTCTACAAAAGCACAAGGTCGAGAAGTTGCTGCTGGTTAACGGCAAAGACGAGTTGGCTGGCTTGATTACTATGAGAGATATTGACCGCGTCCAGCAATATCCAATATCCGCCAGGGACCATCGAGGCCGACTGCGTGTTGGTGCCGCAGTAGGTGTTCAAGACTATGAAAGAATCGAGGCTCTTATAGCAGCCGATGCGGATATTATCGTAGTCGATACCGCACACGGCCATTCTCAGAACGTTATCGACACCGTAAAGAAAATAAAAGCCGATTATGATATCGACGTGATTGCGGGCAATATCGCGACCTCCGAGGCTACCGAGGATTTGATAGCAGCCGGCGCCAACGCAGTCAAGGTCGGCATCGGGCCCGGCGCAATCTGCACCACAAGAATTATTTCCGGCGTGGGAGTGCCGCAGGTATCCGCGATAATTAACTGCGTTAAAGCTGCACATAAGCATAAAATTCCTGTTATCGCCGACGGCGGAATACGGCATTCCGGCGATATAACCAAGGCAATTGCCGCCGGTGCTTCGAGCGTAATGATCGGCTCATTGTTTGCCGGCCTGAAAGAAAGCCCCGGCCAA
>CAZQXE010000283.1:1298-3392 GCA_964597115.1 uncultured Pirellulales bacterium
GGCCAATTCGTTCGCATAAGTGCAGCTTCCGTGAGCGAATCGCACCCGCACGATATTCAGATAACCAAGGAAGCACCGAACTACTCGGCAGCCGTACCTTTCGAAGATTAAAATCCCGATCCCGAAAGTAGTCAATCGGGACATCGTGATAAAACCAATAAGGAGTCTGGCAGTTGAAATTTCCTCGCCGGAATGAATTCTGGCTTAGATTGATTTGTGCATGTTTGTTTTTTGCTGCCGGCTGCGCTAAAAATATACAAACCGCTAACCAGCAAAATACCTCTAACAACCAATCCGAAACGCCAAAGCAACCGGCAAATAACACGGATAACAATTCCGAAAAGGGCCTTTTCCTCAAATCCGCTAAGGCAGATTTTTCAAATTTACGGACCTCTTTTCTCGAAAATTCAAAGGATACATTTTTAGCAACAGATAACATGATAGCCCTTTCGCTGGCAGGTGGGGCAAGTGTTGTTATGAACCAGGGTGCCGACAAGGATATCGCAGAACATTACGAAAGGCATCGGTCTTTTCGCAACTTCAGAGATGAAAGCCTTTATGTAATCGGCCACCCGGGAGCTCACTTCGCAATCGCCGGTATCTGGTATGCTCTCAGTGCCGAAAATCAGGACGATTTCAATAACCGGCGAGCATGGACGATGATGAATACGCTTTTGTTGACATGGTCGGCAACAGGTACGCTGAAATTTGCCAGACACAATGAAACGCCGAACGGTAAAAGCTTCGCATGGCCGAGCGGCCACACCTCCAGCTCGTTTACAGTCGCTTCCGTACTGGACGAATTTTACGGGCCGAAGGTCGGCATTCCCGCTTACGCAATTGCATCTCTCGTAGCCTACAGGATGATGGACACAGGCGACCACTGGGCAAGTGATATCGTCTTCGGAGCGACTCTCGGCTGGATTGTCGGCCATACCGTTGCGGGCAAGCACAAAAAGCTCGAAGTCGCAGGCTTCAGAATTCTGCCGAAAATGGCTACCGGCAGTAATTCCGGGATGGTCGTCAGTCTGCTGAAACAATTCTAAATCCCCACGCCAACCCCAAGCACAGGATTTGGGGCTAAAAAACTGTCGTATCCTGTCCTCCGTCATCTGTCTTCCGTCATCCGTTATAAATTGGGTTTGAATTGGCTTTGTTTTTTTGCTGTCTTCACCCGCCAAAATCTCCATAAATCATTGTTATTGCTAACATTGCGTCAATTTGCCTATTTTATAATTGGCTTTGTTTTTTCAAATTCCTTTTCGCAATACGCATTACGCAGTACACATTACGAATAAATTGGGTTCGTTTTGCATAAAGTAAGGTGAATTTGTCGAATACTTTCGACAAATGTCGAACTATTCTCTCGTCGCTCGCATCTCGTCGATCGTATCTCGTACTTATCATCTCGAAATAACGAAAAAGCTTTTTTGCGGCTATGATTTTCTCACCCATCTGAATTGATTATTTGATGTGCTATCGACGATTCACGATTCACTATTAAATTGTTGAATACAATTTAACAAAAAACCGCCAAAATACAAGCGAAATCCCCGTTTTTCGGCAAAAGATGTCCGTTACTTACCATTATCAAACTCACCAAGTTACTTACGGAGAAAAAAAAAGTAAAAAAATCTCAGAATTTTCAAACTTTTCGGCCCACTTATCTGCTTAACATATTGGAGCTAATATTATGACCGAAAAAAAAGAACATTTTGATAATGATTTAGACCGGAAAATTTCCCCTAAATTCACAGCAGATTTGAATACCCTTTTCAAGCCACAGTTTCCCGTGCTCCCTGAGGTAGACAGGGCTATCATGGATCGTGCGAATCAGCACTTCGCCGGTCAGAAATTCCAAAAAAACAGACAACAACGATTCCGCTGGGCGAGTTTATTGAAAATTGCCGCCGCCGCTGCCATTATCATATTCGCATTTAGCCTGGACCTGACAAAGAAACCTGAACCGACTACACAGAAGCTAACATCAGCCCCGGCACTTACAATTAAAATCGAGATGCTCTCGGACAACGGCAGCATTATCATCCCGGCAGGCAGGCAAATTACAACTACCGATACGCTAAAGACGCTCAT
>CAZQXE010000284.1:0-3389 GCA_964597115.1 uncultured Pirellulales bacterium
GAGCAGTTTTTCAAGTTCATCCAGGTCAGCCTTGGCCAAAATGGCCTTTCGCAACTGACTATCCAGTTGAGCCATCTCCGCTATGAGTACGCGCCCTTTGTAGCCGGTATGAAAACAGTCGTCACATCCGGTCGGTTTGGGCAGGCCCGTATTCTCATCTGTTTGTTTACATTTTTCGCAAAGTTTTCTAACAAGTCTCTGGTTAAGAACTGCCGAGACACTTGAGGTTACCTGGTAAGGCTCGATACCCATCTCCAGCAAGCGCAGTAATCCGCCTGCGGGTGAGCCGCTGTGCATCGTGCTCATCAGTAGATGTCCCGTGAGACCTGCCTCGATAGCTATTTTTGCGGTCTCCGCATCCCGTATCTCTCCGATCATCAAAACCTGCGGGTCTTGTCTCAACAGCGACCGCAAAGCCGTTGGAAATGTCATCTGGCCATGCGGCGTTATCTGCACCTGCGTAACACCATCAATCCTGATTTCCACAGGATCTTCGAGACTAACAATACTCTTGCCCGGAAAGCATTTTAAAATATGCCGTAAAAGAGCAGCCAGCGTTGTGCTCTTTCCACTTCCCGCCGGGCCGGTCAGTAAAAGAACGCCCTGGCTTTGAGCGGCAATTTTCTTCAGAGCCGTGTATATCTGCTCTGAAAATCCCAACTGCTCTAATTCCGTAAGCTCAATATTGCTGTAAAACAACCGCACGACAGCTCGTTGACCATGTATCGTCGGAAAAACTGACAGTCGCTTGTCCATAACTCGGTCAGCCTGCCCCTTGTCGATTTCAATCCGGCCTTCCTGTGGTATGTCATTGCGATAAGTCAAAAGCCCACCTAATACCTTAAGACGTGCAATAACATTGTCCGAAAGAGATTTCGGCAGCTTTTCAATCGTGTTTAAGACCCCGTCAAGCCGAAATTTCACCGCCAATTCTGCCCCTGTAGGTTCGAAGTGAACGTCGCTTGCACCATAATTCACGGCTTTTGCCAGTAAATTGTCAACCAAAGCCACAACGTCCAGGGCCTGGGTATTTTGTTCATAAGAACTGTTTTTTGAATCACTTACAGCCATTTTCCTGCGGCTCTATTATGATGATTATTGTATTTTTCATAATTCCGTTCTTAAAAACTAAGACGCAACAGCATCAGAAACGTTATCTGAGAAAAAGATTTTTTTGCCCATTTTTATTTGGTTTTATGTTAACATATTATTCAGCGATGCGTCTTAACAGATAGTACGATAATAAGAAAATTGGAATTTGTTTCTATGTTCGGTAAGGCATTAAGCTACGAATCGCACTGGGATTTTATCGCTTCGGAATCGGTCACGGAAAACCAGCGGTGGATTCTGTCTGCAATGCAAAAGCACGGACAGGGACTGGTTACTATGCTCTGGCGAATACTCGCCAACGAGCAGGATGTCTGTGATGCTTACCAGAATACCTTTCTGCAGCTTGCTCACCATGAAGGGGGACAGAAGCCTGAAAATGTAAAAGCTTATGTCTACCGGGTGGCAAACAATGTGGCTATTTCAATGTTAAGACGCAGAATTATCGAGAGAAAGAATTTGCTCAAACCCATCACAGCCAGGGACACTTTCAACTCACCAGCTGAAGAATTCGATTCAAAAGACCTGCAGGAGAATCTAAGGAGTTGTATAGCTCAACTGCCCGAACATTTAAGGAACGTCATAACGATGCGCGACCTGGCGGAGCTTTCTTACGATCAAATAGGCAGGATACTGGACATTTCAGCAGGGACGGCGAGAGTTTACAGATGTAAAGCAATTCGATTACTAACGGTGTGGATGTGTAAAGAAAAACAACTATGATAAGTACAAAAGTAAATAACAAGTGCAGGCAAATCAGAGCCTGGTTATATACCGCAATGAACAGGTATTTCGGTCCGGAAGCACATTGGCTGCAAAAACACATCATGAATTGTCCCAGATGTCAGCGTCGAATCGTTTCTTACGGCAAAGTTAATCTTGCGCTGTCGTTAATGAAATCCCAACCTCATCAGCTCGATTTGCTGTTGCGCGCGAATACACAGGCCATTGGTGTCCTAAAACACAGCCTCCGCCATGTACCGAAAGCACAAAAACTCAAAACAATTAAACTTGAGCCAATACCGGCCGTTGGATGGAGGAAATGCGCATATACCGCGACGAGTTTAACAGCATGTATCGTGATTGTCATACTCATGAAGATCGGTATTTTTACCTCTATGGACAAGTTCCAGACCAAAGGCCAAAAAGTCATCAGGCAATATTATGCCAGCCAAGTGGGTCAGGACTTAGCGGACGAAATCTTCCCGGAAGACTCCGAAAAACCACACACGAAAAATCCTGGTGGAATTTTAACAACATAGTGCGTCCAAAATCAGCAGCCAAATGCTAATTGCGCTCAAGTGTAATCTCAATTAACGCCGAGAAAAAAAGTTCCGAATAAGCCCCATTTAAATACTTCCGATAAACAATTCAATATCTCAGTTCTAAATCTTGTACTCTGGGCCGTTATCTTATCAGACGAAAAAAAGGTACAGTCCTCGTCTTTGTAAGCCGATTTGATTGATTGAATATTATTACTTATATTTTAAATGATGGTTCTCATGGAGAGTTCTATACACCTGCCCCCAGTTATGGTGCATGGTTTCGTTTTTGAACGCTCCTTTGTTAACTTGATGGAACGTGAGTACCTGACTTAGTACGGAATGAAACTACTTGAGTTGAGGGTATAGTCGAAATCATGGCACGGTTTTTTGGTTTTAAAGAAAAGCGGTCCGATACGGATAACATCAGCAGCTATTCAGATAATGGCAGCAATGAGGAAATCAATGGACTGTCGCAACTGTATTGCCCGGAGCGCAACAGTGCTGTTCAGGTCCGGGATGTCGCTGTTATTCTCCACGAGATGGAGATAATTAACGCCGAGCAACTTTCTGAGATAAGACGGATACAGGAAAAAAGAACGGATTGCGACGTCTGCCAAATAATTGCGGAACTAAACTTTGCAGATAAAGCAGAGATTTCACAGGCAAGGGCAGGCTTGTACGGATATGAGTTTCGCAGGATCGAGCCCGAGCAAGTCAACAGGGAAGCATTTAACAAACTCGAACTGAGTTATATTAAAAGCAACCACATTATACCTGTAGCCGTTCAAGACGAAATCCTCGTAGTGGCGACAAGCCGACCCTCTGACCTTTTTGTCATCGAAGACGTAAAAAGGCAGACGCAGATGAACGTCGAGACAGTCGTATGTCTGGAAGAAGACATAGACAAAGTCTGTGATGCCTTCGTTGAAGAAAAAGAAATCGACTACAATATTGATGATCTGATGAGTGACATTGCGGATGTCGAGGTCGTTCAGGACCAGCAGGATGAATCCGAAG
>CAZQXE010000285.1:0-3387 GCA_964597115.1 uncultured Pirellulales bacterium
CGATATCAGTTACTGGCGCGGCACACAACAGGAATACATTAAGCTCTTCGATTATACCGAACAGTCACTGCATGAGATTATGCCGGAAGTGGTTCTCGGCGGGCCTCATATTGCGGGAATTCGGAATCCCTTTTTAAGGAATTTTCTAAAACACTGTGACAGCGGAACAAATAATGTAACCGGCAAGACCGGTACGCGACTCGATTACATCGGTTTTCATGCCAAAGGAGGCACTCGACTGGTTGACGGACATGTTCGGATGAACCTTGGAAACCAGTTGCGATTACACAGGTACGGATTTTCCACTATAGCAGAATTTCCGAAGTTCAAAAATACTCCTATCATTATTGGCGAGGCCGATCCTGACGGTTGCGCCGCTTGTCCCAGTGAAAAGTTCCCGGAAAGAGGCTATAGAAACAGTCCAGCCTACGGAGCTTACGCAGCAGCTATGATGAAATACAGCATGGATCTGGCAGAACAATATCGGGTCAATCTCAAAGGTGTAGTCACCTGGGCTTTTATGTTTTCCGACCAGCCCTGGTTCCACGGCTTCAGGACACTCTCGACCAATGGCGTTCACAAGCCTGTTCTAAATGTCTTCAAAATGTTGGGACAGCTAACCGGCAATGAATTACCTCTAACAAGTACCGGTTCATCCAAGCTGGATGAACTCGTCAATAAAGGCTTCAGGCACAAATCTGACATTAATGGTTTGGCAGCAATAGACGACAAAGCTGTTCGAATCATCCTGTGGAACTACCACGATGATTTAATTCCAGTAGAGCCAAACGGCGTTGAGCTAAAAGTTAATCTTCCCGCTGACTTTGGCAAACGGGTAAAAGTCACCCATTACCGAGTAGATTCTACTTACAGTAATGCTCATACGAAATGGATTGAACTGGGCAGTCCGCAAAATCCGAGCCCGAAACAAATCGAGCAACTAAAAGAAGCTATGCAACTTCAAATGTTGGAACCGGCTAAAACAGTAGCAGTTAAGAACCGGAAAATCAACTTAAAATTCGACCTGCCCCGGCACGGCGTCTCTCTGATTATAATGGAAAAAAGCAGATAGGAAATAATCGCTTATGAGTCTCGCAGCATAGTTCCGAGGGACTCAGTCAGGCCATTAACAATATCATCCTGAAAACCGTTAACAGTTTCATGGGTTAAAGTGCCATCCTCATCTCTGAAACACAATGACAGCGTAACGCTCTTTTTGCCGGAGGGTACACCTTTGCCACGGTATATCCCGACAAATTGAACTTCTTCCAGTTCATCGGATGCTTTACTTTTAACCACATCAATAATATCCGCCCATCGAATCGCTTCATCCCCAATAATTGAAAGGTCACGTTGTATAGCAGGAAATCTTGGGAGCGGCTTGACTTTTATAATACCTTTCTGTAATACCGACAGCATCTCAAAATCTATTTCCGCGGCACAGGGCTGGATTTCTTTGAAGTCGTACTTTTCTTTCACCGCCTGCGACACAATCCCCGCAGTACCGATCTCCTGAGAATTTACTATTACCCGGGCACCGGTTTCCGCCCATATAAGATCAGCAGGGGCAAAAACTATTTCCGCATCTCTACTAATACTTCTTATCAGCCCTTCAATCGCTCCCCGCAAGGCTCTAAAATCGCTGTCACAAGCTAAGGCAAGTTTATTTTTCTCGACAGGCAAACCATCACCCTGCTTGGGCTCACTCACAAAAGTATCAGCGATTTCAAAAATCCTGCACGGCAGATTCTTAGCGTTAATGTTTGTTTTCAAAATCCCTAAAAGAGAGCCGATAAGGGTTTGTCGAAGCAGATTCGCACTTTTTCTGGATACATCCTTAACTGCCAAATGTTCCTCAATATTTATCTCTGTGAAGAGCTCGGCGACAGAATCGTCAATAAAGCCAACACTAATCGTTTCATAAAAGCTGCAACCGTTGAGGTATGTTCCGATTAATTCAACCAGCTTTTGACGTGCATCGACCGGCACAACTTCGATTTTAATCTTCCGCTCCGTGTGTATTTTGTTGTATCCGTGCACACGTGCGACCTCTTCGATTAAGTCCACCTCACGATAAATGTCACTGCGCCATGATGGTACTGAACAGACTATCGAATCGTCCTTAAAGTTCGGCTGGAAACTTAAAGCCGATAGAATTCCTTTGGCTTCTTCAGCAGGAATATCGATACCAAGCAATTTGCTTAAGCGGGAAAGCCGCAGCGTGACTTTTTTCTGCTCCGTCTTTTGAGGATACACGTCAACTACGCCTTTGGCTACTTTGCCGCCTGCCACCTGAGTTATCAGTTGTGCAGTACGCCTGGAAGCCCAGTCCACTGTTTCGATATCCACGATGCGCTCGAATCTAAAAGCAGCCTCCGAAGGCAGACCAAGCCCGCGGGACGTCGTGCGAACACTGACCGGATCAAAGTGGGCGTCTTCTAAAAGAATCGACGTAGTTGTTTCGCTAACCTCGGTGTCCAGCCCGCCCATAACACCGGCTATAGCCACAGGCCCCTTTGCATCGGCAATAACCAGCATATCGGTTTTGAGATCGCATTGCGTACCATCTATACTTACCAAACGTTCACCAGCCAGAGCCTTTCTAACTATAATTTTACCTTGCTCTATTTTCATATAGTCAAAGGCATGCGGTGGTTGTCCTGTTTCCATCATTGCGTAATTAGTCGCATCAACTACGTTATTTACACTCCGCAATCCCACAGCCTCAAGTCGTTTTATGAGCCAATCCGGCGATGGGCCAACTTTGATTGCCTCAATAATACGGGCTGTGTATCGACCGCATAATTCAGGCTCGTCTATCTGAACATCGGCAAACTTCGAAACATCTTTTTCCAACTCATCCAGCTCAACAGTTGGTATTTTCAGTTCCCGGCCTGTCGCCGCAGCCAGTTCGCGAGCGATGCCGATATAGCCTAAACAATCGCCACGGTTACTCGTTACCTCGACATCGATTACCGTATCGCCGTCAAGATATTCAATCCCTTCGCATGGAAAACCCAAATCACTTAAGATTCCTGCAATCTGTTCGGGACTCAGTCCTGTTTCGATATAATCGTTTAGCCAATTTAATGAAATTTTCATAACAAAAGTACCATCAAGAAATTACAAAGCAAAGTCAAGGACCAGAAGTCCGAATTCAGCGATACCATACCTCTCAGCACCGCCACTGTCAACCGAATCTCGCATTTCCACTTCAAAACTCACCATTCCTTGTTCGATATTCGATATTCTCTGGATTGCCTTCTGTTTTCCATATTCCTCAGTCCCTTTGCCCAACACGAGATACGCTTCACGAGCGACGAGCGACGAATTGGAATTGGCTTTGATTGGCTTTGTTTTTTCGCCGGCTCCATCTGCTACAATCTC
>CAZQXE010000286.1:0-3363 GCA_964597115.1 uncultured Pirellulales bacterium
TTTCTTTCAACAATTTTTTTTGTTTCAATTCGGTCCGTTTCTTTAATATAGTCTCACGATACCCATAGTAAATATCTTTGGGGGTGACATTACCTATGGCCTCATGATACCGCCAACTGCTATATCAGACTACAAACATGGTAATTTCCTTTTCCAATTCTGAAGCGCTTCCCCAGAAATTCAAAAAGATATATTTCTTAACAGGACGATGGTATCTTTCTATCTTGCCGTTGGTCTGCGGGTGATAAACCACCAACTTCACCAACCCAAAGCACGGTGCGGTAACGCACCTGACATTGGATGAATTGAAAGCCATCGCAGAACACTGGAAAGTGGACATCAAGCTGGACTAAGGTACTTGGAAATGATTCATATGTTAAGTTGCTCGGAATTGATTTACCAGAAACGCGGATCACACGAAAAAGTTGATTCTGCTCTGTTCTTCCGAGATAGCCCAAGGGCGGCGTTGCATTGCTTTGTCGTGCGATTGCGCGCTCGACTTGACGAATACCTGGCAGCCTTTGAATTTCCGCCAAGTGTCAAATTTAGTTCCAACGTATCACTTTGTGTCTCACGCTTTACACTTTTTCAACCTCTCTTTTTCGCTGGACTATTCCCGGTACGATTTGGTACAATCCTACCGAGTCCATGGCCTCGCCACTATATGTCTCGGCCTGGTTATCGCAGTGACAAAGAAACTATTAAGGAGAACCGAACCATGAATCTCATTCATCATTCCCAGTCATTTTTCACCAATAAACGCTGTCCCTTCATCTTTATTAGACAGATGATACTTCTAATGGGATATGTACCTATTTGGGCTTTGAAATTCTGTTTCCTGATAGCAGTCATTGTCTCGATGGTCTTGCCCACATTCGCACTTGACGGCCAGGTCCGGATTCACGACCCCTCGACCATCATCCAATGCGATGGCAAGTACTACACTTTCGGCACCGGCGGCGGAGGCTTGATCTCCAACGATGGCTGGACATGGAACGGTGGGGCCTCGCGTAGCGGTGGCGGAGTGGCCCCCGACGTGATCCACATCGGTGATCGCTACTACCTGTATTATGCCACGTCCAGCGGGCAGCCCAGAGCCGACGTGCACATGATATGGAGCAAGACGCTCGACCCCAACTCCCCCGATTTCAAATGGGAAGACGGGGGCATCGTCGCCTCGTCTGATGGGGTTGAGTTCTGCAATGCCATAGATCCGGGGATTTTTCTTGATCCCATCGACGGGAGGTTGTGGCTGGTCTACGGTTCCTATTTCGGCTATATCCGGCTGGTCGAACTCAATCCCAAGACCGGTCAGCGAATCGACCCGAACGACAAGCCCGTAAACATCGCGATCAATTGCGAAGCGCCGGAAATGATCTATCACGACGGCTGGTATTATTTGTTAGCCACCCACGGCAGTTGCTGTCGTAGTGCTGACTCCGGCTACAATATTCGCGTGGGTCGCGCTAAGAAAGTGACTGGTCCCTACATCGACCACATGGGTATCGATATGATCCAGGGTGGTGGCAAGCTCTTCGTCGGCTCCGGCGGCCGTGTCATCGGCCCCGGCCACTTCGGTCTGCTTGATCTTGGCGATGGTGTGCAGAAATTCTCCTGCCATTATGAAGCCGACCTCGACAGGGGAGGCGCCAGCGTACTCGACATCCGCCCGGTGCTATGGAAAGACGGCTGGCCCGTTGCTGGCGACAACTTCAAGGAAGGCACATATGAAATAGAATCCGTGCGTACCGGCACGGCCCTTGAGCTGGCCGTGGAGGGCGTGCCGGTCGGCGGCAGACGCCGCAGGGGTGCGCGAGGAATGTTCGGCGGTGTCGGCGGTGTAATTCCGCTACAGGATGCCTCACAGGTCTCGATGAACTGGCCTGCCGGCAATATAGATATCCGCATGTCCAACTACATGTGCCAGGCCCAGCAGAAGTGGACTGTTACACCTGTTGCCGACACCGGTGGCTATCCCGGATCACCGTATTTCAAGATCACCATCGCCAGCACTGACCGTACGCTGGTCGTGGGTGAGGATGGCGAACTGGTCGCACTGCCTGCCTTTACAGGCGGGCACGAACAGCTCTGGCGTCTCGACCAGCTCTCCGATGGCACCTGGCGCATCATGCCCAAATTCGCCTCGACTGCCAAGGAATCACTGGCTCTTTCAGCCATCGGCAGCAGTTTCGCAACACTGGCCGAGTTTGATCCCAACAGTGACAAACAACGATGGCTCTTCAAGACGCCCTGACAAAAAAATGAAGATCGGAAATAAATAATCAGAAAACGAAAATTTAGCAAAGGAACTCTTATGATTATGCTTCGCAATATTCTCATATCGGCACTCGCTGTCTTAGCCACCTCGGTTTTTTTTGCGATTGCCGCTGCAGCCGGTTGTGCTGCTCGCGGTCCTGTATCCTACCTCACGCGTCAAGCCTCCGCCGAAAGGGCTCCTGATGCCGACGACTTCATACAACAATGGCTAATTCTCGAGCCAATCCGCGCCAACGGACTCACAGACAGCGTCGTTCAGGCGGCCGTGAGAAATGAGTACTTTCCTAATCAGTTCACTGTCATACCTCACGACGGCGATAAAGTGACGGTCGGTGGCACGGAACTCACATGGCATGCCGTCGACACGAACGAATATAACGTTAATCTCTATTACTTTGCCTACAATCTCGGCAAACCGACGTCCAACGTTCTGTTTTGGGGCGTCACTATCGTCAACTGCCCGCAGGAGATGTCCGGTGTTCGTCTTGCCATCGGCTCCAACGCGGCCTCTGTCTGGTGGGTCAACGGTAAGGAAGTCATCAGCATTTACAACGACCGCCAGACCGTCATAAACGATGGCGTCTCAAAACGACTCACGCTCAAAAAGGGGCCAAACATCGTGCGCTGTGCCGTTATCAATGGCGGCGGAGCCACCGACTTCTGCGCACGGTTTCTCGACAGTGAAGATAAACCAATGAAGGAATTCACCGTGAGCGTGGATGACACAGGGAAGTGAATTCTCCAGGCCAAATAGCAACAGAATCAAATGGCACTAAAATAATGCAACGAAATTTGTAATCAACATGTTCATCATGTTGATATAAAAAGTTGTCTCTAAGATGTTGCTAATTCTATAAGTTATGGAAAATACAGGGCTTCTGGAAAACCGACTCTTTTTGCCCATAACCCGGAGGTCGCAGGTTCGAATCCTGCCCCCGCTATTAAGATTTGAAGATAGTTTCAGGTCTTTTTGATGCGCCGGTAGAGCTTTGTGTTTTGTCTGGCTAATGCTTTGATTAACAAAATATACATCGTGGTATATTCCTCTCTCATGATCCAAATTATTGCTATAATTCACAGGTTATA
>CAZQXE010000287.1:0-1644 GCA_964597115.1 uncultured Pirellulales bacterium
GATTTCGATGTGTTTTTTGAAGTTTTTATCGTCGGTCTCCGGGAAGTCTCTTCTGTAGTGAACTCCCCGGCTTTCTTTTCGCTCTTCGGCCGAACGAGCCATCAGCAAGCAGACCGTGAGCATATTCTGGCACTCCCAGCCTTCGGCTGAATCGAAAATTTTATCCGTCACATACCGCTGCCAGAACCTGATAATCTCCTGTGCCTCTACGAGCGGCTGGTTGCTTCGATTGATGCCGACGTTTCGCCACATCAGGGATCGCAGCGCGTTTCTGACATCGATAGCATCCAGACGAGTGCGGTCTGAATGTGGGATATGATGTTTTATCAGAGGGTGTTGTAGCTGTGTGGCGTTTGTTTTTGTGCCTTGCGAAACAACATGCCCGGCTATTTTGCCGAATACCAGCCCTTCGAGAAGCGAGTTACTTCCGAGTCGATTTGCGCCATGCAGACCGGTCGAGGCTATTTCACCGCAGGCATAAAGATTTTCGATGTTTGTTTTGCCCGACATATCGGTCTTAACGCCGCCGATCATGTAGTGTGCGCTGGGTCGGACGGGAATAAGGTCGCGACTGATGTCTATATCGAAGCTTTCGAGCAGTTCGTTTATCCAGGGGAATCTCTTTGCAAAATATGCTCTATCGAAGTGTCGAACGTCCAGATGAACGTGCGTTGATTCTGTCTTTCGCATCTTATCCAGGATGGCTCGGCTCACGATGTCACGCGGTGCAAGCTCGGCCGCTTCGTGATAGTCCTTCATAAAACGGTTGCCCTTGTTATCCACAAGGATCGCCCCTTCGCCGCGGAGTGTCTCGGTAATCAAGGCCCGCGTGGCACCTGCAATGTAGAGTGTAGTCGGGTGGAATTGCATGAATTCCAAATCTCTCAACACAGCACCGGCCCGGTAAGCTATTGCGATGCCGTCACCGGTAGCGACGTCCGGATTCGTAGTTTCACGGTATAGCTGGCCGGCACCACCGGTTGCCAGGATTGTATTTGCGGCCCAGATTATCTGCAGACCCCTCTGCTTGTCGTGTCCGATTATTCCAACGCACGTGTTGTCGTCATCGTTTGTGAGCAAATCGATAGCGAAGAAATTCTCCAGTATTCTTATATTCGAATTCTGCCTGACTTTTTTTATTAGCGCTTCTGCAATTATGCGACCGGTTTCGTCGCCGTGGGCGTGAGCGACACGAGGGTAGCTATGGCCGCCTTCGAGCGTAGCGGCGATATTGCTGTCGGTCAAATCAAATTGGGTACCCCAGCGGAGCAGTTGCTCTATCAGTTCCGGCCCCTGATGAACGACCAGGTCAACTACAGCTTCGTCACATATCCCGCAGCCGGTGTTGAGCGTATCGGATATGTGTGATTCAAATGTGTCCGCTTTATCAAGTACTGAGGCAATGCCGCCCTGGGCTTTGAATGTGTTGCTGTCTTCAAGAGTACCCTTGCAGACGATAGTTACCCCTGCGTGCCGGGGCTGCTCGGCTGCTTCGATAGCGGCACGAAGACCCGCTATGCCGGCTCCTATTACCAGGCAATCGGTAAAAAGCTGGTGTGCAGAGATAGAATCAATGCTTACCAGGTAACGCCTGAGTTCCGATTTCTCCACCATAAATACTGTACCTGTATAAATCAGATTTTT
>CAZQXE010000287.1:1744-3284 GCA_964597115.1 uncultured Pirellulales bacterium
ATTTTCAGTCATCAATTGTTAATTGTCAATTGCAAAGGGAGTTAAAAACAGATAGATTTCGAATGTTGAGTGCTTTAGCTGAAAATGAAAAGCTCCCTTTGGAGACGCTTTAAGTCGCTTTTAGGATGAAAGACCTTGGATCTTAACCTGTTTGGCTGGATTGTAGTTGCTTTATGTGCTCTGATGGTTGGGGCCACAAAAACGGGAATTCCCGGACTCGGAATCCTCGTAGTTCCTCTGATGGCTCTTGCTATGCCCACAGACAAATCGGTAGGAACTTTGCTTGGTATTTTGATATTGGCGGATTTATTTGCGATAGCATACCACCGGCATAACGCTAAGTGGTCACATGTCCTTCGCCTGCTGCCGGTAGCCCTGGCTGGTATCGTCACCGCCTACTTCGGACTTAAAATAGTAAATCAGGAACAGCTAAAACCGATTATAGGCGGGATCGTTCTGGCTATGCTCGCTATCAATTACTGGCGTACGAGGACCGATAGTGATGAATCACCAATACCAACGCAGTGGTGGTTCGCGGCAGCGATGGGATTTATGGCCGGGATTACGACAATGATGGCCAACGCTGCGGGCCCCGTAATGATTATTTACCTTATGGCGATGCGTCTGCCTAAGATGAAATTCGTGGGAACCAGCGCATGGTTCTTTTTCATAATAAACTGGTTGAAAGTCCCGTTTAGCACGAAACTTGAAATGATGACATGGCAGTCCGTTCAAGTTGATTTACTGATGCTGCCTTTTATTGCAGCCGGCGCGGTTGCGGGCATATTCTTTCTAAAACGAATCCCACAGAAGGCATTTACCGCTATCGTACAGATTTTGGCTGCCGCAGCGGCTATCGCTCTTCTGTTCTGATTGCCAAAGTCTTATTACAAGCCTGCAAAATTGGTTTGCAAAATCTCAGTCAAACGACGATTATTTGGACTATGCGTGGACGGGAAAAAAAAGATAGTTTTAGCGCTGCCCGGGAACGGATGCTCAATCGGAACCTGAAGGGACGTGATATTAGGGATCCTTCTGTGTTGGCCGGAATGGCTGAAGTTCCGAGGGAGGAGTTTATACCGAATTCGTATCGGTCACAGGCTTATGCCGACGGCCCGCTGCCTATCGGGATGGACCAGACCATCTCTCAGCCATATATTGTTGCCCTGATGACTCAGGAGCTGCGAGTCAATCGGGATTGTGAGGTTTTGGAGATTGGAACCGGCAGCGGATACCAGACAGCCATTCTGAGCAGACTGGCGAAGAAAGTTTATACGATAGAGAGATTCGCTGAGTTATCTGAATCAGCTCGAGCGGTTCTTAACAGGTTGGGCATCGATAACGTCGAGTTCTATATCGGTGACGGCAGTTGTGGCTGGCCGGCGTCAAGATTGCCGGCGTCGGGATGTTTCGACAGGATTATGATTACCGCTGCGGTGCCGAATATACCGGAGCCTGTTGCCGGTCAACTTGTCACCGGCGGCTTGATAGTCGCGCCTGTCGGCGGCAGTAGTGTTCAGGAACTGATAGTTGGCGACAA
>CAZQXE010000288.1:0-3211 GCA_964597115.1 uncultured Pirellulales bacterium
TCGCCAAGATCCAGCGACATTATTACGTCTCTTAACTTGTTTAGTATTTCGGATTTCTCAGCGTCCGAGCAGCGGGTCAAAAATTTGTGGCCTGCAATGTTCCTGGCCAGACGAATCCGAGAGGATACAACGATATCAGCCAACGGTCCGGAGCCGTTGAACCACTCGTTGATATCATTACTCATATTGGTAAAGTCCATCTTGTCTCCCGCGTTTGAGAGGAAAACCGAAATCCGAATTTCAGTTTTTATTTCTCGCCATGTTCTATTTCATCCCTCAACTTGGCAGCCAGTTCATAATCTTCTTTATGCACCGCAGTTTCCAGTTGCTGACGCAGTTTCAAAAGCTTCATCTGCCTTTTCGTGTCCTTTGGAGTTTTCGATGGTATCTTGCCACAGTGAGCCGTTCTGCCATCGTGAGCTTTTTCAATAAGCGGGTACAGCAGTTTCTCAAAAACTTCATAATCATGGGCACATCCCAGGAGTCCTTCCTTGCGAAACTGGTCCAGCGTAAAGCCGCAATTCGGACATGCGAGCTTTAACTCGGAAGGATCTGAAAGCTCATCGTCTGTCGGCTGAACAGCAAGCAGGTTGCTGAGCAATTCATTTATCGGGATATGCGTCTTGACGGATATATCCTGCTCAGCAGCACAGTGCTCACAAATATGCATCTCAGCACGGACACCATTTGAAATTTCAGTCAGGTGAATCGTCGCATCATTATTATGACAAATCTGACACTGCATGTTTAACTTGACTGTCCTTTCTCTCCTTTTACGAGTATGCCTGCGAGAAGCGTCCACTTTTGGCAGATGGAGCTTCAGTCTTTATATATTATACCAGAGAAAACTTATTTTACAACAAGTCTTAAATCGGAATTCAGGAATCCCTTTCAAATAATCGTCAAAATTTGATACCTACTACAGGATGATTTGTTAACTCGCTCCGTTTGAAACTCACTATTCGCCGAATTCTGCCGAGCAGCCTGGTTCCTCAATAACCCTGATATTTCGCAGCTTTACCCCTTTAGGCAGCCTAGGATGGAGTTTTTCATATACATATTTAGCTACGTTTTCGGCCGATGGATTGTTTTGCTGAAAATAGCCTATCCTTTCCAAAGCCGAATTATCAAACCCAGCCACCACATTATTGACCATCGCTTTGAGTTCCTGGAAGTTAATCACAACGCCCATATTATTTAGCCTGTCACTGCTGACATTAGCGATAACCGACCAGTTATGATTGTGCGCAGGTTCTTTTGAGCCATCCGGCAAGATTAACTGATGCGACGCCTGAAAGCGCGTTTCGACACTAACTGCAAACATAATAGGTAAATCTCGCAATGAATTGCGGAATTAAATAATTAGTCCCCAGTTTCACTGGGGGTTATTCCTTTTTTAAGCCGCTTTTTCAAGCGTTCCTGAATATTTTTCGGAATTAAATTCGACAGGTCCCCGCCCAGCGAGGCGATCTCACGAATCAAGGTCGAGCTTGTAAAACCATATTGTTCGCTGGTCATGATAAAGATTGTTTCTATGCCGGCCACAGCACGGTTGGTCATTGCAAGCTGAAATTCGTACTGGACATCGGTAAGGCTTCGCAGACCACGGAGGATAACGTCCGCTTTCTTCCTGGTTGCGTATTCAACCGTCAGCCCTTCGAAAGTTTCTACCGAGACATCGGACATATCCGTTATCAATTCTGCTATCATCTCCATACGTTCTTCGGGAGTAAAGAGCTGGTTCTTGACCGGACTTCGCCCGACAGCAATGATAAGCTCGTCGAAAAGCTTCATGCCACGACGTATAACGTCCAAATGCCCGTTTGTAATCGGGTCAAATGAGCCCGGGAAAATCGCTCTCACACATTTCTTAGCCATAAACGCACCATTGTTTCAAAACACCAGATACAAAACTTTGATTTTCGGTCTATACAGATAAGATACTAAATTATCAACCACTAATAATCAATCATCATTTTTCAGCCATTGGTCGAGCCATCCGATTACCGTATCGTGCCAGAGGATGGAATTATGTGGTTTCAGCACCCAGTGGTTTTCGTCGGGGAAGTAGAGTAACTTGCTGGGAATTCCGAGCCGCTGTAGCGCATTAAATGTGCCGAGCCCCTGAGTCTCAGCGACCCGAAAATCAAACGCTCCGTGGATAACCAGCATCGGCGTATTCCAGTTTTTGATAAAGTTAACCGGATTGTCCTTTTCATAGCCTTCAGGATTATCCCAGGGTGTTCCGAGATGGTCCCACTCCGGAAACCATAGCTCTTCGGTGTCGAAATAAGCCATCCGCTCACAAAGCGTGCCGTCGTGATTGACCAGACAGAGGAAACGGTCCGGCCACTTGCCGGCTATCAGGTTAATCATATAACCGCCAAAGGAACCACCCAGGGCACCTACTCTGTCACCATCCATCCAGGGATAACGTTCCAAAGCGGCAGCCAGACCTTTTTGTAAATCTTCCAGAGGTTTGCCGCCCCAGTCATCCCGGATAGAATCAGTAAAGGCCTGTCCGTATCCGGTCGAGCCGTGAAAATCCACCATGACGACAGCGTAACCCGCCCCGGCATAAACCTGCGGATTCCAGCGATAGTGGAACATATTGTTGAAAGAACCCTGAGGACCGCCGTGGATTAGAAAAGCCACCGGATATTTCTTATCGGGATTGAAATCGATGGGCTTGACCACGTAGCAATAAACCGTTTCTTCGTTCCAACCGGCGAAAGAAAATTGCTCATACTCGCCCATACGAGCAGCGGCGATTTTTCCCGAGTTAATATTGGTGACACTTCGCACACCGCTTCCGTCAGGTTTAACCGAATACAGTTCCACCGGCGAGCACAGATTATTCATGCCGTAAATGATTCTGCCAGCCCCAAATGAAGGCGAACTGATGATACCATCTTTGACAATGGTTTTGACTTTTCCGCTTTTTACATTGACGGCGAACAGTGACCTCTGGCCGACATTATCTGCTGTTGCATAAATCGTTTTGCCGTCGTTCGAAAAGCAGAATGCCGATGGGCTGCGGTCCCAATCCTCCGTTAAAACACGCTGCTTACCATCAGGCCAGGAACGCAGAATAATTCGGAAGCGGTCGGATTCATAGCCGGGTTTCGTCATAGCCAAATAAGCCAGGGTCTTTCCGTCTGGTGAAAAAACCGGATTCGTATCCCAGGCTTTGTTTTTTTCAGTCAGGCAT
>CAZQXE010000289.1:0-3145 GCA_964597115.1 uncultured Pirellulales bacterium
CAAAACTAATTATCGAATGGTTGTCATTTGAGCCTTTTCAACTTGTTGGTTCACTGATATATTATAAACCGTTGCGGTTCCAAGCTAACATTGGGTAGAATTATATGAGTGTAACGAGGAAACTACAGACACCTTTGAGTGATGCGGATATTCGTTCGCTCAAAGCTGGCGATGCGGCTCTTGTCAGCGGCGTGATTTATACGGCCCGGGATATGGCGCATAAAAGACTTTGCGAGGTGATAGACTCCGGAGCCGAATTACCGTTTGAACTTGCAGGAGTGATTATTTACTTCGTGGGCCCAACACCTGCACCGCCGGGCAGAGTAATCGGCGCAGCTGGTCCCACTACCTCATCAAGAATGGACCCATTCAGCCCTAAGCTGATCGCCAAAGGTCTTAAAGCCATGATAGGAAAAGGCTACCGGGGTAATGAAGTCAGAGAAGCCCTGAAAAAACACACGGCGATTCATCTTTCAACTCTCGGCGGAGCGGGAGCGTTACTGAGTGGAAATATCGTCGCTTCGGAAATAATCGCATACGAAGACCTCGGAACCGAAGCTATTAGAAAGCTTCAGGTCGTTGACTTTCCCGCTATCGTTGCGTATGACTGTTACGGAAACAGTGTTTATCAAACGGAAAGAGCAATAAAATGAAAGTGGCACTGGTTGGTTTGCTCCAATCCGGCAAGAGCACGATTTTAGCGAGCCTTAGCGGCAGAGAAATTCCCGCGGTCGGCTCGACCGCGATTGAAGAAACTATCATACCGGTGCCGGACAAAAGACTCGACTGGCTTACCGAATACCACAAGCCCAAGAAGACAACCCATGCAACAATCGATTGTCTCGACCTACCAGGCTTCGACTTTACAAATGAGCACGGCCGGGCTGCCGCCAAGCGATTGATTAGCCAGATAAGAACAGTTGACCTGCTTGTGTTGGTCGTGCGGGCGTTTGAAAATCCGGCGGTGCCGCCCTACCGTACGACGGTTGATCCGGCCAGAGATTTGGCGGAACTGAAAACCGAACTGCTGCTTGCCGATTTAGAGCTTGTATCCACACGTATCGAAAAGCTCGAAAAGCAAATCCACAAGCCCACCAAAACACAGGCACACGACAAGGCAGAGCTGGCCCTACAGAAAAAATTGCAGGATGCAATAGAATCCGAAAAGCCGATTAGCTCAGCAATTGAAACTGAAGCTGAGCGCGAGATGATCAAATCGCTGGGATTCCTGACACAAAAGCCGATGGCGGTCGCCGTAAATGTCGGCGAAGACAAATTGAAAGAAAAGTTCGATTTTACCGACCGCGTTGAAGATTCTTTGCCGGTGGTTACGATTTGTGCCAAGCTGGAATATGAACTTGCACAATTAGATGCCGAGAGCAAGGCGGAGTTCATGGCGGATTTGGGCGTCACCGTATCGGCAACAGGTAAATTCGCTAAAAGCTGCTATTCGGCACTGGGCCTTATCAGCTTTTTGACGGTGGTCTCCCATGAGCTGCGCGCCTGGCCAATAAAACAAGGCACCTCGGCACACGATGCGGCAGGCAAAGTACATAGCGACATTCAACGAGGTTTCATCAGAGCAGAAACTTTTAATTTCGACGAACTAAAAGAGTTTGGCAGTGAAAAGGCCCTGAAAGCTGCCGGTAAAATCCGGCTCGAAGGCAAAGACTACATCGTCAAGGACGGTGACATAATCAATTTCCGATTTAATATTTAATTCAACGGAACTCCGGAGAAAAAACTCGTGAACCGAACATTTATGATATTCGTTGCAGGATTTTTTGCACTGCTGATAACGGTCTCTGTCCTGTTCCGGCTGTATTCCAACAATCCGGATGTCTCCGCGGCCTGGACCTACGAAGTTATTAATACCTATCCTCACGACCGAGAGGCTTTCACCCAGGGCCTGGTTTACGAAAACGGGATTCTATACGAAGGGACAGGACTCAAGAGACGTTCACAATTGCGCAAAGTCGAACTTCAAACCGGCCAAGTCCTGCAAAAACACGAACTGCCTGACGAGTATTTCGGCGAAGGCATTACAATTTTCGGGGACAAAATCATCCAGTTGACATATCAATCCAACATCGGATTCGTCTATAACAAAGAGACTTTCGAGCTTTTAAGAGAATTTAGTTACCCAACCGAGGGCTGGGGCATCACACACAACGGCAAAAATCTTATTATGAGCGACGGCACGCCGATGCTTTATTTCCTGGATCCTGAAACGTTTGAGCAAATCCGCAGAGTGATGGTATTCGATAAGGACGAATCCGTGTGGGGCTTGAATGAGCTGGAATTTATCGAAGGCCATATTTATGCCAACGTCTGGCCAAACGACCGCATCGTCAGAATCGAACCTCTGACATGCAAGGTAATCGCCTGGATAGATATGAAAGGGCTCTTAACAACTCAGGAACGCAACGAAAAGGTTGACGTTCTCAACGGCATCGCTTACGACCCGAACAACAAGCGCTTATTGGTAACAGGCAAATTCTGGCCGAAGCTCTTCGAGATAAAGCTCATCCCCAAAGAGTAATCATCACAATCGCTGCTTACCACCTGAACTGAAGGGCTGCACTGATTAGATGGGCTGTTTCATCTTCGTTCAGACTCAAGTCATAATCAATTGTAAATCGAACATATTGATTGAGCCGGGAATTTAAGCCGGTGCCGAGGACGATACTGTCCCGTGAAACATCTGCATCGGTCACCTTAAAGACCGTGCCGGGATTGCTTGCAAACGATGCGTCAACGCTCGAATTCTCATCGCCGAACTCGTGCAGCCAGCGGCCTCGAAGCTGAACCTGTGCGCTTCGGTTATCATCCTCGCTGAATAGCTCTTTCGTGACTTTCATGCCCAGCGAACCTTTATAAGACTGATAGCTCTGATCGTCGAACATAAGTCTGCTCGAACCGCCGGTTTCGATGTAGCCGTCCAGATCCAAAAGTGAGTACTGGAAGGACACCAAAGGCTGGAGAAGCCAGCTATCAAGGTCTCGCCAGTTATGACGAGCTTCTATATACCCGCTTAGCCCCTGGCCGTCGAAGTCGCCTTTTAATTTTTGTCCCACCAGACTAATCAGACGTTCTGTTTCATATTCAAGAAAACTGAACATTAGAATCGAATCTAAATACCAGT
>CAZQXE010000290.1:0-3140 GCA_964597115.1 uncultured Pirellulales bacterium
CAGCAACAATCCCAATAACCAACACGGCTCGCCAGCCTCTACTGACACCGATTTGTTTTTCTACATGTTCAACAACAGCATTTGGATCGCTATTGTTGGCCTTAACCGAAACCGACGAAATCTGTTCGCCGGTAACAGCGGATTCTCTGTCCTTAGCTTTTATCCATAAAGGACTGGCGGAGATATTGAACGGGCCTGCTATTTGAACGGTCGCTACAAAAGGTCTATCCACATTTTTTGGCTCTCGCCACGAGAGCGAACAGGTGCCGCCACAGCCATACTCGAAACTGAATGTTCGGTTATAACTGCCGTCTTTGCTCCTGATTTGCAGCTTTGGTGCCCGCGGCCGAGTATTATTGCGTGTCAGTTCAATTCGCTCACCAAGCCGTCCCCGCAGGTCCTGGCTAAAGGAAAATTGTGACTGCCTTTCATTTACCCTTAGTGTAGCATCAATCGGCTCGCCAATTGAAAGCTCGGCTTCTTTATCCTCGGCAATATCAAAAACACCCTTGCCACCAAGTCCGGTGCCTCTTATTTTCCACCTCGTGCCATTTTCATCTTTGCGTTCGGCAGCCCAGTAATTGACACGATATTTACCCACCGGAAGCGAACCGACACCTTGTTCCGGATTGAAAGTGAATAATCCGTTCTCTCCGCCTGTGGAAAATTATGTAATCGATTCCGGCAGCCGAATATTTCCAAATTTGACATCTTCTGCTTTGGTGAGTTTTATAAATGCGCCGTCACGGGCTATTTCAGGCCGGTACAACGTGCCGTCAATTTTAATATAATTGCCCACGAACCGGGTATCCTGAGGATCCATCTTACCGATTCGGATACGGTCGCAATTACCGGCTTCAAGCGACTTATCGTCAAACGTCCCGTTTGCATTATAATCGAAAAGCACACAGTGCTTTTTTGCATCGCCAACCATTATGTCACCTTCATACCATCCACCCGACGATACGTATAATCTCGTGTAATCTTCACGACCGTAAAACCGAAAGTTCAGATGATAAGACACCGGCCCGTCTTCGATTTCAAAAATCACTTTAGCAGGACCAAAATATGCACTGTATTGGTCTTTTCGATATGCCTTGACAGGCTCTTCGTCGTTAAGATGGCCGTTTCCGTTCGAGTCGATATAGAGTAAATCATGAACACCATATTTGTTTGTGCGGTCCAGCGATATCCAAAGATAGCCGCTCTTGACCATAGGAGTTGACCACTTGATGAAAAACAGATTCTGCCCCTCGAATTGCGGCAGTTCCACACCTGAGGGCTTTTCAGCACTTACCTGCAGTATCTGCATACTGATACCATCCCCCATTAGTTGAGCCTCGCGTTCCGAGTGATATTGAAGCCACTGCTCCTGCTGTGCTGCCGCCTGTGATAATATCAAGAACAAGCAAATTCCTACGGCGAGTCGAATATGATTCGTATTTCCCATTTGTTGGGGCCTCCAAACATAGCTTGTTTTATATAGATTAAGAGCGCTTTTTCGGCCTTTTACATACAAACAAGACGCAATTTCCACTTGAATGCCACAGCTTTTCTGTACTTTTAGCAAGTTTTTTATTTCTATAAAGTCTCGCCTTCGATGCCGTTTTAAGACGAATTATCGTCCTGTTATACCTCTTGCGCAGAGTTTTGCTGATAAAATCCGTCTGGTTCGGCTTGAACGGTAATTGCAGGCATGGATTTAATACGCAAACACGCATAAAAACGTTCGCGGAAAAAAGGATTGTTAAGCCCCAGAATCATAAAGGGAAGGTTAACCAAAAATGAGAAAAGCCCAAAACTCACACCTACCATTAGAGCTATACACAATATCGTTAAAATCATTGTACGTAATTCCTCACGTAAAAATAAAATTAAATAGAATAAAAGCGCACTAACAATACAAACGGCCACCGTCCAAAAAGCCAGATATAAAACAAATCGCAAACCACTATAGCGTTTTCGACATCGCCAGCTCGCCAGAACAAAACCGAGAAGCATTGCCAATATTAAGATGGCAAGCATCACCAGTACTCCTAAGCTTTGCTGAGAAAATTCCAGTCCGTTATAGGATATAGCTCCTATTAGACCGACTATTACCATCAAAGCGAAAGCCAAAAGGAATGTGACAAATCGATTGAGACTCAAAAGCCTATGAGCCAAAAGTCACAGTAAGGCAATGCCGATCGCATAAGAAGCAACAATCGAATCATAATGTAACCTGACAGAGGAAGGAAAACTTAAAAGCTTTGTAAATCCAAACCATAGCAGATTTACTACTAACAACGGTAGGATAATAAGCAAAGCACGAGGATCATGATTTTCTTTTACTAACACTATGGCAAGAATTAAAACAATCCATAACAACAGACCTGGAGTATTATAATACCATTTCCAGTTGTAAATTGCCGCCATGTTCTCTTTTGAGCCCAACTCACCAATGTCAGCGGAAGGGACAACTTTCAACTCGCCACAAGTAGTTAAAGGTACTCGCCACGAGTACGAAAATGTGCCGCCTCAGCCAAACTCAAATTTGTCAGAGGCAATTTCTTTCTCTCCCTTGTAAATAGTAAAAATCGGCGGCTTGCTTCTGTTCGAGTTAGTATAGCTTTCACCCCTACTCCGAGCAGCTTATAATTCAACACAAGGTGTTCTCCCTGCCTTTTCACCTCGACAGTATGCTTTAATGGAGCTCCAACTTTCAACACTGCCGGCTCATCTTCGGTAATCGTTATCCATTCGCGAACAAGTAAAAGCGTCGCGATACTATTGGAATATCCACCTTTCAAACGTACCTGCTTTAATTGATATTTCCCCGGAGGAAGTTTTACAGTTTCGGCCGGCATGCGAAACTTTTCTGTGGCGCCATCTTTTCGCTCCAGAATCAGACTCTCTATATATTCACCCTCTAATTTCAGTTCTCCCAGGGCTTGATTCTGTTCCTGCGCATTGCTGAAAGATGCTCCTGCAATCAAAAAGATCACAAAGCACAGCGACAAGTCAGACAACCTGCTTCTAAGGATTTCTGAAAAAAACTTTTTTCCTCTCATAATCCAGTGCCTTTCGCACAAAATCTCTCATAAGCTCAATTCCGCCGTGATGATATTATTGATACTACAGAAAAAC
This sequence comes from uncultured Pirellulales bacterium, assembly GCA_964597115.1. Taxonomy (GTDB): domain Bacteria; phylum Planctomycetota; class Phycisphaerae; order Sedimentisphaerales; family Anaerobacaceae; genus CAZQXE01. The sequence goes on from CAZQXE010000290.1 coordinate 3,127, forward strand.
TTCCACAAAATCAA
>CAZQXE010000291.1:0-3138 GCA_964597115.1 uncultured Pirellulales bacterium
GAATTTGAAAAAACAAAGCCAATTTTAAAATAGCCAAATTTACATAAGCTCTTTGATAACAACATAATACGAGAATTTTCGGACTCGGACGGAGCGGAAAAACAAAGCCAATTCAAAGCCAATTTATTCGTTATGAGTACTGCGTGATGCGTACTGCGATGGAAAATTTGGACTGATAGAGAAATGACACTGCGTTTTGTTTTTATGCAGAATAATCGAAACCTAAAGCAGCCAATTGGCTTTGTATCAACGCCAATGTTTTTTCAAGGCGGGCAAATCGAGCTATGAGTCTTTCTTCCTTTTTTTCCAGGCGTTCTTCTTCAAGCTCGATCTTGTCTTGTAATACTTCTAATTGGTCCTCGACATGCTCCTGGTTAATTTGCATCGAACCGGTAGTTACTTTGAGCATGTTATCCAGCGCATCTTCTATGGCACCGGTAAAACCCTGCCTTACCCTGACGGAAGCAGTGAAAGTGCCGTTTTGACTTAGGTCGACGCTGAGCTGGAGAGCATTCTCAGGATACACAGGGTCACCATTGTCGTTAAATGTGCTGTCTCCAGTGACAATATTTCCGCTAAAAGAAGCATCGCGATACGTCGACTCTGTTGAGAGTTTGATTCTGGCACTGGTGATTGATCCGCCAGCGACAACTACCTCAACATCGTAAGTGCCTGCTGTGGTATATTTGCTGCTGGCATCGTAAAACTCGATCGTATTACTATCGCTGCTGCCGGCGTTGTTTGCTCCGATTATAGCCAGGACGCCCATATAATCTTCTGCTATGGCTTCGTCAAAGACGCTCGAGTTCAAACTTAACACTCCATCCCTATCAAGCTCAAGGCCAATCTGGCCGGCCATCAGAAAAGTATCGATATCCTGAATAAATCCGCTTACTTGGGAGATAAGTGGTGTGCGAAGTTGCGACCTTATGGTTGAAACAACGTAATCACTCATCAAGACGCCCGCCGTTTTCAGGGTTTCATTGTAATCCATCTTTTCCTGAATATAGACGACTGCCAGATTGTAGGCATCAACCATAGATGTCAGTTTATCTTTTACCAACTGGATATCTCTGGTCAGGGTTATTTCTTCACCGGCGGCATCAGTCGTGTCGTGGAGGTGCAGCGTTACGCCATGAATGACATCGTCTATCGTATTAGAGCTTCTGCTGATATAATTCGGACCACCTCTTATCGTTTCCACAACCGTACCAGGATCAGAGCCCGGACCAAGGTCGCTTCCATCGACCGAAATCATGCTTACATCACCCAATGTGTCTCTGAACGTGAATGTCACAGCACCATCATCGAAACCATCAGCACTACCGTCTACCGTTATATCGCCGGCATTAACCGTCGACAACAATTCAAGTGCGGCTTGAATTTCAGAAGGACTGGCGTTATAATCAATTGCCGCGGTAGTCTCATCTTCGTAAGTCAAGGTGTAGGTACCATTGTTCGGGTAGGGATCGCGACTCATTGTCTGAACTTCTGAAACTCCAGAGCTGGAAGGAAAGCCGTCCACTTGAATCTCAGAATTCTGGGCAGCCTGGGTCTGTGTAAAATCCGACTCCGCGAAAGATGACAGGTCCGCTGTTGTTGAGCCACCTTCTGTCAAAACCGCCATAGTAGGCAGTGTTAGTGTGGCCGAAGAGCCATTGGCATTGTAAGTCAGGCTAATCGAAAGATCGCTTGCACCACTAGTACTGTCCGTTAAGACAATCTCACCGTTAACTAAAGTTGCTTTGGCAATCCCGTCAAAAGCATCGTTTATCTCTCCAATAAGATGTTCGATTCTGGTATTCTCGGTAATGCTCAGATCTACCTGTGTTATCGCATCACCGTTTTGGTCAGTTCCGGTGATTTCAATAACTTCACCGCCTTCGAGCGTCCCACTAAACTGGTCGAGGTCTGTGATTTTTGTGCTCAGTGTGGCATTATCGCTGCTAATTGTAAAAGCCAAATCGGCTTCCCACACCTCCGTACTGCTTGCATTGATTGAGATTGAGTAATCCGAACCTGCTTCATTACCGTTTAGCACTAAATGGTAAGAACCATTGTAGTACAACAAGCCTGCCGTAATACCCGGATTATTCGCATCGTTATTGATAAGGCCCACCAGGTCTTCGAGTGTCGTAGTCGCTGTAGTTGTTATCGTTGTTTCCTGATGGTTATATGAATAGATAAACGTCCCGGCCCCCACATAATCCTCGACATATTCGATACCGTTCGTATGAACCCAGCGCTCGGCAGTTGCCAACTGATTGATCACAACTGTATGATTGCCTTCAAAAGCATTGCTGGATGCCTCGGCAGTCAATTTGTCGGTATCGCTGGAAACGGTCGAATAAGCACGAAGTTCTTCGGCATTGGAAAGAGCTTTGACAGCAGTTCTTAAGTTACTGAGTTTGCTTTCGAGAGTGCTTAGCGCGTCTTTTCTTTCATCCCACTTAGTCTTGCGTGCTTCGTACATATTAAGTGAACGACGCTCGACAGCCATTAGTTGGGCGATTAACTGAGCCGTATCAATGCCTGATAAAAGCCCTGGAAGTTGAAAGTCTGACATTTTATCTGCTTTCTAGTCTAAATTCCTGCGTTTCTAAAAAAAACTCTCAGGTGCAACTATTACACATATCCATTATCTATTATCGTTTAAAAACACTTCCTACTTAATCGATTGTTAGAAAACAGCTTGCTGTATCTGTTCGCCATATCTCTGCATACCAAGCTCGCACTTCTGTACTAATTCCTGGATTTGGCGGTTATTCGGGTCTATTTCGAGACAGTCACTTAATTCCGACCGGGCCTGTCCAAAAGCAACTTGAGCATATACAGATGAGTTTGCATTTGCGTAAGCCTTGCCCATTGAAAGATAGGTTGCGGCAACCAGGCATTTGGCATGCAATTGCCGTCTCTCGGAAGCTATCTTTTCCCATGCAATATCCGGAAACAGTTCATTGTATGCGAATGTGTCGGTAAATCGTCTGACAACCTCAAAATGAGACTGTGCCTTTTGTGCAGAGTAATTTCTTGCAAGACTGTCAGAGTGCATCCTTCTTAAATGTAACGGTTCGCTGAGATGATGGGCTTTAAGGCCGGCCTTTACGAAACGCCGCATCATATCATAGTCTTCGCCAA
>CAZQXE010000292.1:0-3083 GCA_964597115.1 uncultured Pirellulales bacterium
TGATCTCTGCTCCGAGCTTCTTATATACATCTATCGCCTCACTAAGGGCCTTTTGTACCTGCTCATCGGCACCGGCGTTGAATTCCGGTACAACTGCTATCTTGAGTTTCTCCATCGGCTCATCGAGCTTTTCAAGATAATCACAAACCGGAGCGTTTGTTTCATCCACGCTGGTGCTGTCAGCGGAATCGTGGCCGGCGATAACATTCATCATTAATGCTGTATCAGTAACGGTACGGGTTATTGGCCCGATCTGGTCCAGGCTCGAACCGTAAGCGACAAGCCCATACCGTGAGACCCTGCCGTATGTCGGCTTCAAGCCCACTACGCCACAGAAACTTGCAGGTTGGCGGATTGAGCCGCCGGTGTCTGATCCGAGCGCAGCAAAACACAGCCTCGCAGCCACAGCCGCTGCAGGTCCTCCGCTGCTTCCGCCCGGCACACGGCTTGTATCCCAAGGATTTACCGTTTGCTTCAGGCCCGAGTTCTCCGTGCTCGAACCCATGGCGAATTCATCCAGATTCGCCTTGCCTATGATTACTGCATCAGCAACTAAAAGTTTTTCAACAACCGCAGCATTATAAGGTGCGTGGAAGTTCTCGAGTATCTTCGAAGCGCACGTTGTAGCTCCGAAAGTTGTGCACATATTATCTTTTATCGCAACAGGAACGCCTGCTAACTGCCCTACTGTTTCCCCCGCTGCTATTCGCCGGTCAATATCGGCTGCCGTTTCCAACGCCCTGTCTTCGTAGGTACTGATATAGGCGCCAATAGTCGGCTCGAATCTCTTTATTCGCTCAAAAACGGTTTTAGTTGCATCGACGCTACTTATTTGGCCGGCAGCTATCTGATCACGCAACTCTTTTGCACTGAGCTTTTCCATCGCTATAAATCGAATCATTAATCCTTTTGGGCTTTCCGATGCTCAAGAAACCAATCGTAAAGCTCCGGATTATCGTATGTCTGCGTCCACGAGTCATGGCCGGCTTCGGGATAAACTGTCAATTTAGCATTTCCGCCATGAGCTTTGATCTTATCAACCATTTCCTTAGATTCTTTGAGGGGAACAACAGGATCCTTTGCGCCGTGAAAAGCCCAAACGGGTATGCCTTTGAGTCTAAAAGCCATAAAGCCTCCGCCACCACCACAAATAGGTACGATAGCAGCAAACCGTTCAGGATGCGCAGACGCCAGAGCCCACGTGCCGTACCCGCCCATGCTAAGACCTGTCAGATAAATCCTTTCTGTGTCCACATCGTAGCGAGCTACAATATCATCGAGCAGATTTATCAATACATCCAGTTTGCCATTCCACCATTCATCCTGGGGACACTGCGGAGAGACAACAATAAAAGGGAAATCCTTTTTCTTTTCGACAATTTTGGGTGGTCCATGTTGTTTGACTTTTTCCAAATCGTCCCCTCGTTCACCGGCACCGTGCAGAAATAGAATCAACGGCCAGCGCTTCTCTTTTTCGCCATAGCCCTCCGGCAGGAACATAAGATACTTACAGCGCAAGGTCTTGGTTACTTTCTTTTCGAATTCCTGGGATTGCTGGCCGCCCTGTTGAGACGAATCAGATGCCATCGCATATTTCTCCATCTGTGCAAAACCAATCAAAAACAAAACCACGGACACAGAACACAAAAGATAAACTGCCTTCATTGCATAATACCTCCCAATTTGCTTTTGATAACTCTTACGCGCCGGAATTGTCATCAAGTATTTTCGGCACTTTGAAAAATTCTCCATCCCGTTGTGGTGCATTGGCCAGTGCTTTTTCGGTTCCGAGTGAGGCTTTAATACTGTCCTGGCGGAAAACATTACTGATGGGCAGACAATGCGCCAGAGGTTCAACATTGTCGGTATCCAGTTCGTTCATTTTTTCCACATAACCAAGGATCGCACTTAGCTGGCCGGTAAATTCTTCAACCTCCGCCTCGGTTAATTTGAGTCGAGACAATTTGGCAACCTTTTTTACCTGCTCTTTGTCAATCTTTTTTGGCATTTTGTTTATCCGAACCTAAACAAAAAGCGAGGCAGAAACCGCCCCGCTCCAGAGATATTCTTCCATGAAAAACGTTTTTTTCAGCCGGTCGCCTTCTCGGCGGGTTTGTAATCTCGTTTGGGCGGCTTTTGAACAAGTCCCATTCGTATGGCCTTTGCTGAAACTTTGATTCTGCAAACCTTCCCGTCAATTACAGCACGAACCTTTTGTATATTCGGCTTAAACTTCCTCTTGCTGATGCCGGTAACTTTCCTACCAACACCGCCAAGATACTTGGCTTTACCCCGCCGGGCGATACTCCTGCCAGCTACCGTTCGTTTTCCAGTAAAGAAACAAACTCTCGACATCTGAAATACTCCTGTTCAATTCGATATAGATTGGGATTATTAATCCACTTAAAACAGTAGAATATACGGCTTGGCCAGGAAATTGCAAGACCAAAACCACGTTTTATTACAAAAACTGTGCTTTACAACAGAAGATAGCCCTTGTTACTTCAATTTTCCGGACATAACTTCTAAAGCTCATACTATGAGGAGTCGAAAACTGGAGAAACAACAGACCGAAAAAAATTATCTCTGATGCAGTCACTGCGTAAGCAATCTCGAATTAAGGTTGTAATTTAACTGCAATTTTTCATCCTGTGGCCATTTTTGGTGGTAAGGCAGAATACTTGCGTTTTAGCCGACACAGCTTATAATTACAGAATGAATATTTTGGGAATATCAGCCTTTTATCACGACAGTGCCGCAGCACTTGTATGCGATGGTGAAATTATCGCTGCTGCTCAGGAAGAACGCTTTACGCGAATAAAACACGATAATCGGTTCCCATCAAATGCGATTGAGTACTGCCTCCAGGCTGGAGAGCTCACCGCCGAACAGCTTGATTATGTCGTTTTCTATGAGAAGCCGCTCCTGAAATTTGAAAGACTGCTTGAGACCTACATTGGTTATGCTCCGCGTGGTTTCCGGCAATTCCTTATGGCGATACCGCTGTGGCTGCGGCAAAAGCTGCATCTGCCAAGAGAAATGGATAAAGCCCTGAATTACAGATACAAGGGACGCTATATCTT
>CAZQXE010000293.1:0-3070 GCA_964597115.1 uncultured Pirellulales bacterium
GCCAACATAACCTACGCCGTATTTTCTGAGCCTAACCTGGCTGATGGAGCCGTTACTATTGGTAATATTGACCGCGACATATTTCATTTCATTATGTATGTAGTCTCTATCAGCCTGTGCCTTTTGCTTATCGCTCTCGTTTCCCACTATATAACCTATGCCGCCGCCGACCACAGCGCCAATCAGGGTTGATTCTGTATCGCCGCCGGCCATCTGGCCGATGCCTGCGCCTGCGGCGGTGCCCATAGCGGCCCCGGTCTGAGCATCACTCTGACACCCGGCCGCAAATACAAGGCCTAAAATAACCGTTATTGAAATTGTCACCAAACTTTTAGCCATTTTATGCCTCCAAACAAATCTAAAAAACTGATCCTTCAATGAATCGCTATTTTCATTACTCCGCTCCTTTACCGATAAAGAAGTGCGGGCCAGACAGCAAATTCGTGCCGCTTGCCGCCGGCCCGCACAAAAGGAGGGGTTACTGCCAATAGAAGAGTAAACAAATAAAAATTTCATCGTCGATACCTTCACAAGCCAGGGTGTTATGCATCAACACTTGGCATAATAAAAGATGCCGCCGCTTGTCACTAAAGTGAACATAGTCGCCATAAACGTTGATTCCCTCAGTCTTATCGTATCTCCTTTGCCGATTGCTCCCTCGGCGGGAGGAATATCACCGGCGCCAACTTCTTGGCCTTCGGCCTCGGAGTTCCTGATCTTTTCAAGAAGCTCGATCAATGTCACAGCAGCATCCGCATTCACCGCATCCTGACTGGCAAACAGCAATGGTTCAACAGCCTCATCAAGCTCACCTATGCCAAGCAATTGATAGCCTAACAGCAACTGCAAGTCGGCATCAAAGCCAAGGAGTTCTGCTTTCTCATTAAGATGATCAATCTGCTCGAAGAGCACTTCATCATCGGCGTACAATCCACGAGGATAAAAAACGCCCTCCTCCTCAGGATTAACTTTTTTCAGAGCTACTCGAAGGACTTCCGCCGCCTCCGAGTACTGTTGATTGGCCAAAAGGGCCTGACAATACGCATAGGGAAGTATCATATCGTCAGGGGCAAGTACCATCGCATCAGCAAACCTCTCAATCGCGATATCGAAATTGCCGGCTTCAAAAGCCTTAACAGCATTTTCGAAGTAACTGTCAGCCAATGTTGGCTCTTCGGGACCTTCGGCTTGTTGCCGGGCCAACTTTTCGCGAACATCCGCAAACGTATTATGGTCAACGGGCTGGATATAGTCTGTTGACTGACCGGAAGTGACCGGAGCGCTGTCATCATTGTAATAGTTATAGGTGTAGTAATTATACGTGTCACCTTGTACCTCGTGAGCGACGGGATAATAACCACACCAATAGTAAGGATGCCAGCCGTACCAGTAGTAACGAGCGCATGAGTAATCTAAAGGCCAGTAGCCACCCAGGCTTACGAACACATATTTACGGTGATAGAACGGGTAGATATAGCCGAAACTGAAATCCCACCCTCGGCTGTAACTCACAATATAACGGGTTGTGGGTCGGACTATCCTGTAGCATAGTTCGGCGCTTCGGTCCCTATAGACGTACACATTACTATTTTCATGTCTAACCAAGTTAGGCCTGTCATGATACCTTGGGCGAGAAGGCCCTGCTCTTCCCGAACGCTGCTGCCGAACTCTACCGGCTCCGTCGGAATTCCTTCCTGAACGACCTGTTCTTGCAGGCCGCACTTCCGAAACTCCTCTTCTCGTACTGGTTCCTTCAGGTTCCCCGGTGACCAATCCTCTGCGCCCTCGGTTTCTGCCAGCCCCCCTGCCGGCCGTTCCGGATTCTCGAGGGACTTCAGCGTCTTCATTCTTCTGCCTCTTAGAGAGACCCAGTCTTCCCAGGATACCACGAGGGGTTCTCGTCGGAGCAATGGCAGGCTGTTTCTTACTCAAAATCGAATCAGCAACTGTCTCGGATTTTGCTATACCTGCGGATCTTCTGTCTAAATTTTGTGATTCTGTTGCAGCAGGTGACTTTCTGCCAATTATCCGGCTGCCGATGCGTGACCATCTGGTCGTGCCTGTGCGCTTATTTGTTCCTGCGCGGGATTGTTCTGCATCAATAGAAGTATTTGTCTTTTTGCTACCGAGCACACTGCCAATGGACGATCTTATCCGCGTCGTTGGCAAACCCACATTTGCCATTGACTGACTTCTTGTAGTAGATGCGGGCTCTTTGCTATTACCGACTACACTGCCGATCTGCGATGTTCTCCTTGAGCTTATGCGCGTACTCACACTCTTAGTTGCCTGTCTTCCCTGATCGGAGCCTGCACCTGTCGATCCAACAGTGCCGACGGAATTAGAGGGGCGATTTTGAGTACTCGATCTGGTACCGGGTCGTGGTGTTGTAACGCTGCCGGTCGTTGCCCTATTAGGCTGGCGATTGGCTGTCGTGTTGCCAGGCTGACGAATACTTGGCTGCGATGTCCTCTGGAGATTACTTCTGCGTGAAAGATTAGGAGCACTTGACCTGATCTGAGGCTGAGTCGAACGCGGAGCCGAACTAACCCTGTTGCGCGTCCTCACACTGCCGGCATTCGACGATGATTGTCTTCTGGGGGCGGGAGTGGACTTTCTAACCTGCTGCTGTTTTTGACTACCCGCATGAGATTGCTTACTTTTTCTTTTACTTTTCTGAGCCAGGATGGGCTCGCTGAATAGAATCAATACTGAAACCAGCGTTACGAGGATAATCTTCACATATGCATTTCTTTTCCGTGAATTTTGTCGATATTTTATTGCTAACATTTTCAGTCTCCTTTCTTCAATAGCGGCTTCTTAAACGCTTCCGCTCTATCTATTAAAGGCATCAAGATGCTCCCTGGTAACGCAATTTCTGCCTTAAAAACCTATTTTTTTCAACAGAATCTTCATTTTTTATGGCAGGATTATATTTGCGATGAATTGCTTCGGAGAGACTCATTTAAAAATGTCGTGAGTGTTGTTCAAATCCTTTGTCTGATTGGTTTTGTGCTATTAACGCTATCGTCCAATTTTGTGCTATGGTGCGTGTTATAGACAACGCCAG
>CAZQXE010000294.1:0-3068 GCA_964597115.1 uncultured Pirellulales bacterium
GTCTCTCTCACATAGCCCGTCAAATCTTCCTTAATGTCCCGTATGCAATCATCAATATCCTCAAGTTGTCCCTGGGCGAGCATTTCGACGTTGCCGTCCGGCAGATTCCGGACGAAGCCGGTGAGCTGATGGCGATTAGCCATCCTGTGGGCGGTGAAGCGAAAGCCCACACCCTGAACGCGACCGACGAAAATTATTAGCCTGGCAACCATTTCCTGTTGATTATTCAATAACAAATCGTAAAAGCGACATGTTAATCAATATAAAAGACCGATGCAAGCGAACAATTCCAGCTATCAACAGTAGTAGAATAAATTAAGCTTCACCGAAAGCTGTAATTACAGTATAATCCTTCTCGACTTAAAAATTGATTGATTATGGCACAAAAGACAAAGAGACAAATAGAAAGAGATGAGCAGCTCTATCAGCTTACCACGCTGGTAGCCGGAGAGTTTTCGCTTCGGGAGGTGCTGGATAAACTGGCCGAAGCAGCGGTAAAGATTGTCGGCGTCAAGGCCTGTTCGATCCGCCTGTTGGATGAAGAGGCAGGTGACCTGAAAATGCGAAGCACCTACGGACTCAGCGAGGAATATCGCAACAAAGGTGTAGTCTCAAAAAATGATACCGTAGTCAAAGCGGCATTTGCAGGCGAGGCCGTGGTCCTGGATGATATGCGGGTCGATGGCAGGGTCAAATATAAAGAAGCAACCATCAAAGAAGGTCTTGTCAGCCAGCTTACCGTAGCGATGAACTTTAGAGGTAAAGCGATTGGTGTGCTTCGACTTTACAGTCCGAGGCCGATGCACTTCCACGAAGATGGCATCCAATTAGCCAGAGCGGTCGCTTCGCAATGTGCGGTGGCAATAACGAACGCCAAGCTTTATGCAAGAGCAATAGAAGGCGCACGAATGGCCGAGCAAATGCGGTTGGCAGGTCTGATACAGCGAAGGATGATTACAGATAAAGTCCCTGATATACGCGGCCTAGACATTGCAGCAACTTATATACCGTGTTTCGATGTTGGCGGGGATACTTACGATTTTCGTCAGGTCAGCCCAAACAGAATCATCATAACGATCGCCGATGTTATGGGCAAAGGAATGCCGGCGGCAATTATGACAAGCTGGTTCCGTGGAGCAGCAAGAGCATACGCGGAAGGATGTATGGACTGTGCGGAATGCCGGGGAAACGATGGCCACTTCGCTGAGAACACGAGCAATCGGGATAGACTCGCAATTCGCACTCGCACCGTAATCAAGAACTTCAATCGGATGACGTGCGATGAGTGCCGGGACGGAGAATTTGTAACGTTGTTCTACGCGATGATTGATACCGCAGATAAGACACTGACATACTGCAACTGCGGGCATGAGCCGACCGTACTGATAAGAGATGGACAAGCTATCGATCTCGAAAAGGGCGGGCTTGTACTCGGAGTCGATACAAAGGCGGAATATGAGATTGAAACTATTAAGTTAATGGACAACGATTGTCTGCTGTTTTATACTGACGGTCTGACCGATGCGATTAATTTTAACGAGGAATTATGGGGCAGGGAAAATTTGCTCAAAACCGCGAAGAAATTCGTCACAGATTCGGCCCAGCAGATAATTAAAAATGTCCTCGGCTACAGAAGGCGGTTCGTGGGACTCGCCCGCCAAACCGATGATACCAGCATGGCCGTTGTCAAAATTGTTAAATAATCACCGTCCAGCAGTGGCTAATTACCAAATCCGATATGGCCGATTTGATTGTTACTATTGATGGTCCTGCAGCCAGCGGAAAGAGCACCGCGGCTCGCCTTTTATCACAGAAATTAGGAGCGAGCTTTCTCGATACCGGTGCAATGTATCGAGCTGTCACGTTAGCTGCCATGCAAAGCGGAATCGATTTGAAAAACGAACAGGAACTGCTCGAAGTCATACAAAAAAGTGAATTTCAATTCCGTGAACAAAAAGGCGAAATGAAGGTTTGCATAAACGGGATTGATGTCACCGAGCAGATTCGCAGCCCCCAGGTAACGGCCAATGCCCGCTATATCGCTTCGGCGCCGAAAGTGCGGGAAAAATTAGTACAAATGCAGAGAAAATTCGCAGCAGAACAGCAGAGTATCGTAACCGAAGGACGAGACCAGGGCACCGTGGCGTTCGGCGATGCGGATATAAAGTTCTTTCTGACCGCCGAATCCATCGAGAGGGCAAGAAGAAGGCAGGCTGAGCTGCGAACCAAAGGCGGCGTGGAAAATCTCGAACAAATAGCTCTGCCACAGATACAAAAAACTATAGAAGAAAGAGACAAAAGCGACCGGAACAGAACGGTCGGCCCGTTGAAGCCGGCCGGCGATGCGATTGTTGTTGACACTACAAATTTGAGTATAGAGCAGGTCGTGGAGAAGCTCCTAAGTCATGTGAAAGAAAAATGCTTAAGGAAAGACTGAAAGCAAGATGGTTCTGGCTGGCACGCTGGATTTGCAGAGTTTTCTGCATGTTGTTTTTTCGCGTGCGTTCTTACGGCAGAGATAACATCCCCGACAAAGGCGCTTTTGTGTTAATTAGCAACCATCAGAGCTATCTCGACCCGATGCTTTGCGGCGGGCTCATTCAGAGGCGCGTGAGCTTTCTTGCTCGTGAGTCGCTTTTTAACCACTGGTTGTTCGGCAGGATGATTTCTTCGGTCGGGACAATACCGGTCAAGCTGGGCGAAGCGGACATATCTGCGATGAGGAAGATCATCAACGTACTCAAGCAAGACAGGGGAGTATGTCTGTTTCCGGAAGGAACTCGTTCGCACGACGGTAAAATTACAGCACTGAAGCCGGGATTAGGTCTTTTATGCAGACGAGGGGGTGCAGCGGTTGTGCCGGTCGTGATTGACGGCGCCTTCGAATGCTGGCCGAGGCATAAAAAGATTTTTTCGCCCGGCGGCTCGATTTGGGTCCAATACGGCAAAGCCATATCCGCTGAGCAGGCAAAGAATATGGGTGACGAGAAACTGGCGGAACTCTTAACCGACACCCTCCGCCAAATGCAAAACAAAACCCGAATAAAACAAGGCAAAAAACCATACGA
>CAZQXE010000295.1:0-3049 GCA_964597115.1 uncultured Pirellulales bacterium
TGGCAGCAGGAGGTTTTCAAACCTCCTGCTGCCGTTAACATAGTGGGTGACGTCAATATGCTCGGATTTTTCATGCTCAAAAACCGTAAACGACTCTTAGCTGTTCATTAGTGGGCAAGCTCGGGTACCATTCGCCTCTTGGGCCCAGGAAACCTGGACTGCTCTTTGTTAGTCTTACGGAAGTTTGAGAGCCATTGGAGTTTGTGATCCAAACGGTGACGTGAGTCTGCTCTACCACGCATTTAGAGCGTGTGACTGTAATAGTTGGGCAAAGATTAACCGCAATATGTCTAACGAACGGTTTTTCTACCACGATTACTTTCCTGCGGTGTGGGTAAATTCGGACGAAATTTCTGAGCAGGGGGCTTGTAATAACAACCTTTCTGTAAGGCCGCGTAACAATAAGCGATCCTCTGTGCACGTGACTGACATGGATTCCATGCCCAAGTGGTTTAGCGATCAAGGTGCTGCTTCGGCACTTTCGAACGACTACTGTTGATCCGGTAGTATTACCAACTGACAGGAACAAAACAACTCCAACAATAATTATCTGAATAAATCTTTTCCTTAACATGGTACTATCCTTTCCTTGAACGATTATTTTTGCGTAATGGCTTTTAGCTTAACTGAAGTCTCCCTGTGCTGTTTACTTTTCAATTTAGCGGGCAAATCATATTACCGCCCGCGTTGCGAATAATTCTTCATTCTCTATCTGAATAAGGCATCGACCGGAAAAAAAGTAACGCTTTTTTAAGGTACTCTGTTATGACCTTCACTCCATCCCGGCGTAAAAAAAGGAAGTTGTATTTTAGGAGGCAATTTGTTGTCTATTGGATTGGTTAGAAAAAGACAAAATTCAGACCCGATAATAAGAATAATTTTGCGTTTGACTTAACGCTGGTTTTTTAAAATGCCGAAAGAATAATCTGTGACAAGTGTCAGGATTGACAGAATAAATGATTATAGGCGGTATAGTGAATAATGTGCGAGCAGTTCTCAATTACAGGTCGGATACAAAGCGTTAAATTTGCTATTCGCGGCATAAGATTAATGCTCAAATCCCAGCACAATGCCTGGGTGCATGCTATTGCGTCGGCTATCGTTCTTATTGTCGGTGGTTTGTTTTGTCTTACACCGGGCCAATGGTGCTGGATAGTGCTGGCCATCATGGCTGTTTGGACCGCCGAGGCGTTAAATACGGCACTGGAGCTCCTGGCTGATGTGGCATCTCCCGAATTTCATCCTCTCGTGGGAAAAGCCAAAGACGTAGCTGCGGGTGCGGTATTAATTTCCGCTATAGGCTCAGTTTTTATTGGATTGCTCGTTTTAGGCCCATGCGTGCTCAAGTTAATAAGGTCTGTATTGTAGCTGCTTTGAAGATTTAAATTCTGCTGTTGTGACAAAAGATTTCTGGCCCTGCCTTACCGGTTCTGGTACAATGCTGCAAAATGGAAAGGGATATTGCATGAAGGAGATGCCTATGGCACAGGAGCAATCGAGAATAAAGGCTGAGTACGGACTGGATGTTACCTTTGTGACATTTACCGACGAAAGAATCCTCGATGACAAACAGCTTAGAGAGATTCAGGAATCCTTTGTAACTGTTATTGAGAAAAACGATAATAAAAAGTTGATTCTGGATTTTATAAATGTGAAATTCATGACCTCTGCTTTTTTGGGACTTTTAATCAGGATTCATAAAAAGGTGTGCGAACTGGATGGTCATATACAACTTTGCAATGTGGATCCGAATATCCACAGAGTATTCGAAATCACGCAATTGACAAAGATATTTGACATAACCTAAGACACAATCGCATTTAAAGTCTTGTTTTTTTGCCAGTTTTGAAATGCCGTTTAGTTTGGAATTTTACTGAACTTTCAGTCTACTCTGATGCCCTGTTGTTCCAGCCATGTTTTCAAAGCGCCCAATTCGTTGTTGAATATCTCGTTATCGTAGTCTTCCTCCAGCTTGTGAATATTGCTTTCCAGTTCCGGCTGCTCCTGCACGACATCGCTCAATTTCTTCTCGAACTCCTCACTGATATGTCTTAAATCGTCCAGCTCTACCTGCAAATCCAACATGCCTACAAGACGTCTCGTTACTCCTTCAATACACTTGGGATTGGTGCCCTGCACATAAGCCGGAGTCGTGGCGACGAGGCTTACCATGTTAAGGTTTCTTTTGATGCAATTGGAGGTCAGGTAAGTAATGATACTGGCAGGTCCTTCGTAGTTTGCGAATTTGACGCCGTAATGCTTGAAAGTCTCTTTGAGTTCCGGTGTCGAGACGGAGCAAAAGAGTCTCGGCTCACGCGTGTGTGGCACGAGACCGGCGATGCTGCCGATGAAATATATCATTCCAATGCCGAATTCGGCGCAGATTGAGAAGATACATTCTGCGAATTCTTCCCATCGCAGATTAGGTTCTTTGCCTAAAAAAAGAATAATATCACTTTGCTCGCTGTAATAGAACGCGCTTGCGGGAGTTTCGTAAGCCTCAATCAGGCCGTTCTTTATCTTGGTATGTGGTCGGAATAATGCTGTTAATTCCATTGAGCCGGGGAAACTGTAGATATAGAAACCGTTCGGATTAATCTCGGCGAATTTCTCGGCATCGAGCTTGTCGATAAGGCACTTAACAGATCCTGTCGAGACCTCGCCGCCATCCATCCAGCCGGATAAGCCCAGTAACAAACGGGGATTACGAAATTTTGGTTTCTTGTAGATTCTTAACTTATTAGATGCCATTATTGGCCCCCTAAGCGCTAAAATATATAGCCTTTTTAATACTTATCGGCATGTTGCGGAAGATAAATTTGGCATTTATTTGTAATGCGCAAACCAGACACAGGAAATCTGTCGTGAGTGTGTAGATACGTGACTATTATATAAGGCATTCAGTCAGAATCTTATAAAATTCGTTTTTTGTTTCGCTCTCAATCCATGGTTTGTGGCCGCATCGTGACAATTCCCGATATTTTATGTCCCGGATGAATTTCACAAGTGACTTGTAAATCAATGGTCCCGGGTGAGGGTCTTCATCTCC
>CAZQXE010000296.1:0-2941 GCA_964597115.1 uncultured Pirellulales bacterium
AAAAGAATATAAACGCATCGGAGATTTCTTCAAACAAAAGTGCGCCGGCTATACCGGCTATATATTTACCGGTAACAGAAAACTCGCTGTGAAAGTCGGCCTGAAAACCTCAGCCCGCATGATATTCTTCAACGGGAAAATCGAATGCCGCCTGCTGAAATATGAAATGTACGAAGGAACAAAACAATCCTGAAAACAAACCTGGCCAAGCGTTCCCACAGGGCTGGCCGGCGAGGCACCTGAAATCGCACCTCACTTTATGTCTATTTTTCTTTATTTGTCTTTTATCAGTGGTTAAAATATATGTTTTAGGAATTGGTGGGGTCAAGACCCCACCCTACAAAGGAGAAATTGAATTATGAGAAGTGATACAGTTAAAAAAGGATTCCAGAGAGCGCCGCACAGGGGTCTGCTTCGTGCCTGCGGGCTGAGCGACGCCGATATCGAAAAGCCATTTATCGGTATTGCCAACAGCTTCTGCGAGATAGTACCCGGCCACGTACACCTCAATAAAGTAGCAGAGGTTGTCAAGCAGGCAGTCCGCGAGGCAGGCGGAACACCGTTCGAATTTAATACTATAGCGGTCTGCGACGGCGTGGCTATGGGGCATACGGGTATGAAATATTCCCTGGCCTCGCGTGAGATTATCGCCGATTCCGTGGAGACTATGGTGCAGGCACACTGCTTTGACGGGCTTATCTGCATTCCCAACTGCGACAAAATCATACCGGGAATGTTGATGGCGGCGGTCCGGCTGAATATCCCGACGATTTTCGTATCCGGCGGGCCAATGGCAGCCGGCAAAACAAAGGACGGCACGATAGTTGACCTTATCAGCATATTCGAGGGTGTTGCTGAGTTCAACGCCGGTAAAATTGATGAAGCCCAATTAAAGGAACTTGAGTGCACCGGCTGCCCGGGACAGGGGAGCTGTTCGGGTATGTTTACGGCCAATTCGATGAACTGTCTCTGCGAGGCGATTGGGATGGCCCTTCCCGGCAACGGGACAATCTTAGCAATAGACCCGAAACGAAAGGAACTTTATAAAGCGGCTGGTAAGCAGATTTTGACTTTGATTGATAAGGACATCAAACCGCTCGACATAATCAACGAAAAGTCACTGGATAATGCCCTTGTTTTGGATATGGCGATGGGCGGCTCGACGAATACCGTTCTGCACTCGTTGGCTGTCGCCAGTGAAGCCGGTATTAAATACGGCCTCGAACGCATAAACGATATATCAGCCAGATGTCCCAATATCTGCAAGGTATCGCCATCGAGCAAGTATCACATGGAAGATGTCGATGCCGCCGGCGGTATAAGCGCAATTATAAAAGAAGTAAGCAAGATTGCCAATTTGCTAAATACCGATTGCCTGACGGTGACCGGTAAGACAATCGGCGAAAATATTGCCGATGCGAAAATCAAAAATCCGGAAGTTATCCGCCCGCTGGATAACGCATACTCGAAAACAGGCGGCTTAGCTATTCTGCGGGGCAATCTCGCTCCGGAGGGCGGGGTGGTAAAGATGGCGGGCGTTACTCCTGAGATGCTGACCCATAGCGGCCCGGCGGTTATATTCGAGAGTCAGGAAGAATCCTGTGAAGGGATTTTAGGCGGCAAGGTCAAAAAAGGCGATGTTGTGGTAATTCGCTGTGAAGGCCCGAAAGGCGGCCCGGGTATGCAGGAGATGCTAAGCCCGACGAGCTATATTATGGGTGCGGGGCTTGGTGAATCGGTTGCGCTTATTACAGACGGGCGTTTTTCCGGCGGCACACGCGGCGCCTGCATCGGGCACATAAGTCCCGAAGCGGCGGTAGGGGGGCCGATCGGATTATTAAAAGATGGTGACATCATCGAAATCGATATTCCAAACAACAAGATAAACGTGCAGCTATCTGAAAAAGAATTAGCCGAGCGAAAGAAACACTTCAAGCCGCCAAAGCCACGAATAACGAAGGGCTATCTGGCCAAGTACGCCACAATGGCCACGAGCGCCGATACAGGCGCAGTTCTGAAATGGTAAAAAAGAGAAAACATTCAACATTTAAGAAAGAGTATGTCTGAATCGATAAAACCTCTTACTGTTAGTTTTGTGAATACGGCTTACAAGGTATATTTATTGGCTTTAGCAGCTATTTTATCTTTAGGGATGCCTGCTTTTGCGCTAAAAATGACCAAAATACCCGATGCTTTGCAGGCTAAAACGCAGGAGCCACGCGAGCGGACAATCTCCCTAAAGCTACCTCTTCAGCAGCCGAGGTTCCATTGGACGTTTATGAGCCGTGAAGATTTTCTTTCTGGAAAGCTACTTTTGCGCATCATTCGAGACGGTCAATCGAACGAAATTGTTATCTTTGAAAAAGGCCTGTTTTCCGATGGCTGGGAAGCTATGCCCCTGCCTCCAGCGCCTAACAAAGGAGAGATTTATTTTGGATTTATATCCACCCGAAAATACTTGACCGCGCCGGGAGATAAATTGGAACTGGAACTGACCGTGACTAAGGATCTTCCCGGAATCGGTGCTATTCAAACAGGCCTCCTTCCTGCCGGGAAGTACAAATCCAGAGGAAGCTACTCAGGGCTTATTGACGAGTATGATACAACATTGCTGGCCGAGGAGCTTGCGAAGGAGGGCAAGAGGTCTCCTGACGAACAAGAAACATTATTGAACAAGGTTCGTGAAATGTATGAGCATAAAGCATTTCTGGAGTTATGGAATGACCAGTGGCCTCTTATTATTACGGGCGAAGAAGGTTGGCTTCCCAGTGAAAAGGCGGCTGAATTGAGGGACATGCAGGAAAAGTTGAATACGACGAAATCGGAGCTTCCAACAGGTTTTGTAGAGCCAGCCGTAAGAGATGAGAGCGTTTTTCAAAAATACATGTGGTTCTGGGTGATTATACCACCTATCGTGTTATTTATTATAATAATCTTGCGA
>CAZQXE010000297.1:0-2868 GCA_964597115.1 uncultured Pirellulales bacterium
ACCCTACAATGGCGATACTATTGAACAGAATCTCGAAAGTGTTTTGGAAGCAGGTTCCATGGCGAAATTTCAACTATTTCCGTATATCCTCGAAAAACGGAGTTTTTTTCTGCTCTACACACGCAGCGGCATACAGATACATAGCAGCCGACCAGCTTTGCCAGTCCTGACCCTGTGGCGTTCCGTCCTGCGCTCGGTGCCATTCGTTGAAACCGAATTCCACGTCGGCCGCTCGAGCCGGGCGAACAAGTTCGGTCAATGCCAAAAGTCTTCTTTCGGCAAGCCCGTACCTTTTAGCCGCCACGAGCGCCGCTATATAGAAGCCGCTGATGAAAGGCCAGATCCCTCCATTATGATATTCGCCGGGCTGGTTATATTTTTTATAACGCGGCAACCAATCGGGATCATCGGGTTTGATGTAGGGGAAAAAATTCGGCGGCAGCTCAACCGCAAGGTCTTCATTTCTCCTCAACGCCTCGGATTCTTTTTCAATCCACAAGGTGAGCTTCCTCGCTCGGGAGGGTGATGCAATTCCGGAAAGTATCGCCAGGCTGTTACCCAACAGATCGAACCGCTCGCTGCAATAAACTTTGTAAGACCACATGGCGTAATAGGGTTTGTACCTCAGAACCAAACCCTCGTGCACATGCCGCTGTTGCCTTTCTCCTTTAACGGTAAATCTCTCCATAGCTTCTTTGACCTTGACGGCTTGCTCATCCTGCCCTAAAAGGCACAGATATGTATAGACGATAGTATTGACAAAAAGTCCATATCCCAGGACCCACTGTTCGTCCCGCCAGTCACTTGTGGGCAATTGTGCCACAAGGGCACGATTCGCCGGACTCTGGTACTCCATCCAGGTCAACGCTTTGCGGACGGCGACTTCAAGAAAATCATGCTCTCCCATCGCCTTTCGATAGATTCCGACCGCCATGAGAAACAACGGTGTCGTATCGCTCGAACCTCTGTCCTGAGAATCATGCACTAACGAGGGAATATGGCCTAACTCGGATTGATTCTTTGCCAGTGTCTGAAGAACCCTTCGCAGTGATTTAAGCAATCTTTTGTTCTGTGTTGTCAATATACCAAGCGAGCATATCATTAAGTCTCTGGTGTACGGCTCAGGATACCCCCACCCGGCGGTTCTCGGCAAATTTCGATAGGCACCGTGATTGTTATGGAGCAACACTTCCATCGCCGCCTTTTTAGCTTTATCGACCAACTCCTTTTGCTGTTTGTTCATCTTATGATATACCTAAACGCTTCGAGATAATTTTAACGAATTTCTTTGCTATCACTCGATAGTCAAAATTCTCAACAACACGTTTTCTTCCTTCCTTTCCCATTCTTTCTCTTAGACCGGCATCCTGCATTAAATCCATAAGATAATTAGCAATATCATTAACACTGGCGCGGTAATCTACGATTCTTGGTCTTTTAAAGACGTATTTGTGCCCATCCTCATAGCCGGATTCATCACCAAGCATTGCTTCTCGGAGCCGAATCTCTTGAGCAACTCCGGCCAGGAAAGCAGTTTTTCCATGCACCATCGTATCAAGCATCCCCATCGCTTTTATGCCTACTACCGGTTTTTCACAGGCGTTAGCTTCTACCTGAATCATTCCAAAACCTTCCAGGCGTGATGGAGCTGCATAAATATCGCATGCTGCTAACAGATACGGCATAAAGTTTCTTGAGATCCTGCTTGCTGCATAAACCACATTTTTGTCTATTCCCAAATGCGTAGCCAACTGAATGTCAGCCAGATTCTGCTGATCCGTTCGCTGCTGGGGCCAGACTTTACAGACGTATTTCCAATCCGGTGCCTTGATATCATTGATAGCCAGAGCCTGCATAACTTCCTGAGCACCTTTGGATGCAGCATCGCCTCCAACGGTTAAAATCATAATCTGGTCATCGGATACTCCTAACGCTTCTCGGACCGCAGCTACTTTGGTATCACTTTTTGCCCGAGGAATAAAGGAGTCTGTATCGCACCCAACGTGTAAGACTTCAATATTCTTGCCGCTAAGACCATCCCTCATATAAACCTTCTTAACCCAGTTTGATGTCACAAGTATCAATGGTAAACCTTCCAACATCTCACGATAGTTTGCCATATAACCGTCAGCGACAAGCCAGGGCACTGACTGAACGCCATACCGCTGAGGGTGAAGAACAAGATGGGGCGTGTGACCCCAGTAACCGACACCTACAACCACATCCGGCCCGAACCATCGGTAATACCACTCTTTTTCCTGAGCAGACTCAAAGTTTACAGAGTGTACTTCAATCCCCATTTCTTCCAAACCTCTGTGCAGTAAATTCCCCTGTGTCGCAAGGCCTGCAGGTGAAGGCGGATAATCATAAAGAAGTAAGACTTTCATTTGGCGATTCCTTTCAATACATTCAACGGGAAGCTTCGAAGCACCAGAACGCTTCCTTTTTTGGTGTCGTCCTGGCTTCGAAACTGTCCTTACCAAAACCGTAAACATCAGTTATAATATTATACTTCTTCTGCCAAATCTCGTCAGTTAACTGAATCGCTAAATCGGCTTGTTCAATTGCACGAGGCAGATATTGACGCTCACCATCTTCGTAAGCGAACGTCCATAACTTTTCTGCATATAATTTATTGCTTTTCAACAATTCGAAAACCGCCTCACCTGTCTCTTCGTGTCTTATATGCCTGGTATACTCACCGAATGTACTATGTGTAATGACAAGGTCGTATCTACCCGAAGGCAATATCTCCGCTATAGTTTTTTGAATTTCGCTGTTATTTAAAGGTCTTTGCTCCGGCCCATCGTCGAGGTCTGCCATAAAACCGGCAGCATTAAATTCCTTTAATGCTTTGAAAAACCTGGG
>CAZQXE010000298.1:0-2833 GCA_964597115.1 uncultured Pirellulales bacterium
ATAATCGGCATATCTTTGAACTGCGGCTATTTCGAATATTGATTCGACGAAGAAGCAGAGGAAAGTAATTCTAAATCAAATCAGCGGAATTGTCCGGTATCCAGGTATCACTGTCATCGAAAAGCTTAATATGAAGCCATCCAACTCGACTTTCAAGCAAATCGAATTCTGTCCCGGCATGTAAAGGCTCTTTAAAGCTTGCCGGATAGTTCTGACCATCGCCCTGACGAGCGATAACCTCCTGGGCGGTAATAATGCCACCGACTCTTTTGGCTTGGATTTGGGTTTCCAAAGCCGCCGATGCAAGGAAGCAAATCATCAAGACGCTGAAAATCACCGCGGTTGTGATCCTCCCCGTGGTTCTGCCGAACCATATCATTACAATTAAAATAATACAGACGACAGCGAAGAGAAAACATGTAAGAATGAATTTTACCTTAATGGAGAAATCGTAGTGCCAGAAAAACAGTGTGTGCAAAACACGTTTTTCGGTTTTCATCAGAATTTTGTCTATTCGCTTGCTGCGTGCAAAAGCCAGGTTCTTTTGAATATTTGCATCGGAGCCGTCGAGCCTTTCAGCCCGGCGATAATTTAATATCGCCTTCCCAAGATTGCCGTTGAGAAAATATGCATTAGCAAGATTGTAAAAAAGCTTCGAGTTTTGTATTTGGCCGTCACGTATTATTTTTTCATAATTCAGTATAGCCTTTTCATATAGCTTTTGAGCCTGGTCGGAATCATCTGTTGTTGAATTTGCCTGCCTGAAAAACTGATTTGCCTGGCCGAAGAGAGAATATACCTGTTCCTTCGACAGTTTAGCTTCCGCCAAAGAAGCTAAGCAAAACAAAAACAAGCTGCTCAGTATTATAGAGCAGTTTTTGTTAAGCGTTTTTGGACTTTTTTTCAATATTGCGAACAAGTTCGACTACTTCCTTTATCTTTTCCGGTGTTATATTAGTTTCCATTGATGCATAACGTGTCGCTTCGAACTCAGCCATCGTTTCTTTGTATTTATGAGCTTCTTGCGGGTCTCCTGTGGCGGCAAGGATTTGGTTATAACAGTCGTCGGGAGTCAGGGAACCGGCTGTTCTATCGAAGCGGTCGCCAATATATTGTCTCATGATTGACACGAGTGATTCATTTCTAAGGTTCGCTTCAATCGAAGTGATTCTTTTTAGTTGCCTAATCGCTTTACCACAGGCCTGCCGTCGTCGTCTGGCTGCTGTTTTCTCAGGACTCGTATGGGTCAATAGCTTAATCAATGAACTTAATATCAATCCGGTCAAAGGCATCGCCCAAAGCATCGCATATACAGGACTGACAAGGGCTGCCAATGGCGAAAAGCTCATGTTCTCCAAAACATCAGGGCCTTCGTAATTAGCCGACAGACCTTTTTTTATTGCCTCAACTTCTTTGTTAACAGGAGCAAAATCGGCGCTCTCCAAATCCGCGTTGGTCAATATCCTGGTTGGTGCTACTTCGAGTTTTATTGGCTCGGTTTTTGCTGTTACATATTGACCCTTGGCAGTATCGAAATAAGCAAGTGGAATTGGCGGTATCTCGGTTACCCTGTCGTTATTGGCTCGGATTGTTTGTGTAAAAACTTTAAAACCGTTTTCAATAGTCGGAGAGGCCTTCTGAGATGGAATCTTGAAGTTAGCCGCCAGAGGCGGCACTTGTTCGAGTGCAGGCCATTGAATGGGTTTTAAGTACTTACCCCCGCCAATATTAATAGTGAGTGTGATAGGGTCACCGACGTTGACTTGCGTCGGCGTTGCCGAAGCCGAAATTGAGTATTTTCCGATCAGTCCATAAAATTCGCTCGGCCTGCCGTTGTCGGGCATGGGGAGCACGTTAAGTTCCAGCGGCTCGGAACTAACCATGAATCGCTTGTATTGAATATTGGATCCTAAGAGATCATTGAAGAAACGATCGCGTGTACTTGTTCGACCCACTGCTACTTCGGCTGATACAGTGGCGGGATCAAACTGAATCGTACCTGCCTTTTTTGG
Source organism: uncultured Pirellulales bacterium (assembly GCA_964597115.1). GTDB lineage: Bacteria > Planctomycetota > Phycisphaerae > Sedimentisphaerales > Anaerobacaceae > CAZQXE01. Next base: position 2,013 of record CAZQXE010000298.1, read on the forward strand.
AATCAGGACTTTATTAAAAGTAACTAACGTGTAGTCCTTTGAATTGTGCGTAACTCTATACTGCTTTACGAAAATTCGCATGCCGGTATGAAGCTGGAATTCTTTCGCCTGTGGGTCTTTAATGTCATTGTCTTCGACATAGAAGTCGCCGGAAGTGAATGGCGGGACGTTGAGCTGGAAATCGCCGATATTGGCACCGACATAAAAGTTCACCGTAAGAACGATAGGCTCACCGACATAGCACTGAGTTTCAGACAGCGACATTTCCAGGTCGAGCAATTCGGTCGTTCCGGCTTTTATGACATTCACCGATAACGGATTGGTGCGATATGTTTTACCGTCAACCGTCACTGTTACCGGAGGAAGCCGTATCTGCCCAATCCGGCTCGCGGTCAAAGAATAGGTCATGATTGTGGTGGTGGTTGTGGTGACTTTGTTGTTTATGATATTTGTAGAACTTTGCTTTCTGTTTCCTGTACTTTGCGGATTGAGCTCTTTTAACGGTTCCAAATCGACCAGACCAGGATTGTCCGCTCCTTCGATAACTATGTAGTAACCGAAATTGTCACTTACATATATATCTCTTCCGGTATCTACCTGCGCTGAGACCTGAACCTGGCCGGAAGCGCTTGCCGTCATCGCTATTGATAAAGCCAGAATTAAAGTAATGTGTTTCGTGTCTATCATCTCGTTTCGTTCTCGATAATCATTTATCAGTCCTGCTACCAGTCTTTTTCGACCTTTTGCCAACCTCCTCTTTGCAAAATCTGTCTTTCTTTACGCTGACGTTGTTCTCTGTCGAGAATTTCCTGTGCCGTTGT
>CAZQXE010000299.1:0-2816 GCA_964597115.1 uncultured Pirellulales bacterium
ATCATGCTCTTTCATAATCGGCTTGATAATATGGTCCTGGCTATTTATCTGGGGCCAATCGGGCACGTCACTCCCTGACCGCAATACATGCGGCGTGACAAAAAGGGTCAGCACACTATTCCTGATTTCTTTTTTTGTCTTCCTAAAAGCAAAGCCGATGAACGGCAGATCTCCCAATAGAGGAACTTTTGAGATGGACTGGCTCATTTCCTGCTGACGCAAGCCGCCAATCACGAGGGTCTGTCCTTCGTGAACTGTCACCACAGTTGTGGATTCACGATTAGTCTGTTCGGGCAGGCCTGCGTCCGGGCTAAAGGTAAAACTCCCGACTTTAACGTCCACAATCATACGTATACGACCATCGGCCAGGAGGGTGGGTGTGATTCGCCCTTGTGTGTCCGCCGAGATATCGCTCTTTTTGACAATGGGTCGGCCCGCCGTGTCATACCCCTCATTGAAGAAGTAGTTGAGGGTCTTTCGAATCTGAATCATGGCCTCCTGGCCACTTGTGGCAACGGTTCTTGGATTGGCAAGAATAGTACCATTACCATCTGTAACCAGGGCGTTGAGTCTAACAAAAAATTCACGGGGCAGCTTACCCACACCCTGATAGAAAATCTGACCGGCGCCGGGATAGGTGGTCAATCCATCCAGGCGGGCATCCGGCGTTAGATCACGAATTGCATCGCCGACGGGCTGGAAGAGCCCGAACCGACCCTTTGCAAAGGTCCAATCCAGTCCGAGCTGACGATTGGCCTCATCCGTCAATTCCACGGCCAGTAGATCCACAAGTATCTGTGGGCTCTCCTTGTCGATAACGATCAGATGCCTGCGTAAGCGCGCCAGACTATCCATCGAACCTTCATACACAAAAAGGTTCTGAGCCGTGCTGGCCGTTAGGTATTGACCGTATTGGCCGGGTAGTGATGCAAGAGCTTCTTCAACGGAAATGTGTTCCGGCACAATCGTCCCAATCACAATTCCGGAGTCATCAGGTGCTGATGTTGTCACTGTCGGCCCATTGGAAGATGTCTGTTCTGCGTTCGTGGTTTGCTCTGCTATCATTTGAGGCCGTCCCATGGGTGGGCCATTGTGGGCGGCGGCCTGAGGGCTGACAAGATGTTCCGGCAAATCCATACGATACACATCGGATTGAACAATTCCATCGGACTGGCTGATAATCTTTGCAATGGTCAACAGCAGCGAACGATTGTCCGGAGACCAGGAGATGTTCTCGATGTGATCACGATCCGTCTCTCCAAGCAGCATCTTTCGGTCCTGTTCATGGTCAAGGACCAACAGGTCCGTACGAGCTTCTGTCTTGATATCATATACACTCAAGACTGTGCGATATCTTTCATAGCGGGCCTCTTCCCCCCAGTTTCGTACGGCCCTGCGTTCACATAGCAAGGCAATTTTAGTGCTGTCATAAGACCACGCAAATGCCTCGTACTCTTCCTGCTCGGTATTTTCGCGCGGATACGAGGTCAAAAGGGCCCGGTAGCCTCCCTGCTGCGGATCAATCAGGTAAAGTGTTTCGATTTCATAACCCTGAATATCGAAACGTTCTCCCTGGGCCAGAATCCAGCGCCCGTCCCACGACCAGTAAAACTCATCAATTTTCAACTGTTTCTCCGTAGCCGGGGACGTGGCATTTGTAAGATTTCGCGCGTCACTGCCATCCGGACGGATTATCCAGCAATCACCACGTTCTTCATTGCGCTCGAACTGTGTCATGTCCTTGTTATACCCAAACACGATGATGTCCTCTGTAGGAGACCAGCGAGGATCAAACACCTCCAGTGACTCGGCCCCAATATTGGTCAGCATGGTCAGACCTTTACCGTCCGGACGTAATGTGGCCAGATCCCAACCACCCGCGGCCTGAACCCGCAAACTAAGCCGGCTGGGCAACTTCCCACTCCAGAAGGCATCCCGCACCTCCCCTCGCTCAGGCAGCAGTCGCGAAGTCTTGTTGGTCTGCAAATCATGCACCCACACTTCACGGGATTGCGAGACACCGGGCCGGGCCTTATAAGCAAGATATCGATCGTCCGGCGACCAGAACGGCCCCTCATCTTCATCCAGTGCCTGGCGCGCATAGGGAGCCGAGATAGCCGTTGATTGTCCAGTGTTCAAATCATACACAAACGCGCCACCCTGGCTGTCATCCTCTCTGGCATTGGAAAACTCGTAGGAGAGCATCTGTCCCGCCCACGACCATTCAGCAAAAAACGAGTCCCCGGCAGGTGTAACTGCCTGTTCATCGGACCCATCGGCTTTCATGACAAACAACTGATTCTGTTGACTGCCGGGTATATCCCGAATGAAACTGATCCAATCTCCATGATAAGCCCAGGCAATCGCCCTGGATCGTCCGTCATCAGTCAAAGGAATAAGCGTGACGCCTTCCGCTATCAATTCTGCTCTCAGCGGCGCTGGGCAGGCCATTGCTGCAATCATGGAGAAAAAAATTAAACGCCTGTATTTACTCTTTTTATCCATCGTCTATTTATCTCCTGAATCTGTTGTTGGTATAATCAATTCAACTTATCACTCCCAGACATACGGAAAATCTCATACACCGGTCTACGCCGGGAGATTAAAACACATCAGGTGAGAGTTTAGAAGACCGAACATGAGAAAATGATGAGAAAGAATTTTTCAAATAATTCAGGATTTGGCATCCAGTCAAAGGTCCGAATTGTTCGATCCGGCCCTTTGATTTTTTGACGAAAGCTGGAATTGCCTAATCTTAGACTACTGTAGCTCCTTCGGGAATCTGCAAGCTTTGTTTGAATCTATGGCAGGTTTTC
>CAZQXE010000300.1:0-2786 GCA_964597115.1 uncultured Pirellulales bacterium
TCCTCGTTACAAACTCTATTGTCGTTTTGGAGGCAATAGTCAAAAGGCTCGATAAGACAGGCGATGTCAAAGAAGCATCCCGGCTTGGGGCCAGCGAAGCATTTGTTGCGGTTCTGGCAAGTGCCGGTACAAATATCGTGGTGCTGTTTCCGGTTGCCATAATGGGCAGCATGATCGGATTATTCATGATGCCTTTAGCCCTGAGCATGTTAATAATGACGGCGGTATCTCTGTTTATATCCTTCACGTTGACACCAATCCTGTGCTCAATTTTGCTGAAACCCAAACAAGCTGAGAGAAAGGGTTTGATTGCTGGTATAGAAACTCGATTCAATCGCCTGTTGGGTTCAATCATCGATGGATACCGCCGTCTTTTATCTTTCAATGAAAAACATAAAACCGCTGCACTGGCGACACTGGCTTTGGTCATACTGTTTTTTATTCATGCTTTGTCGCTGGCTGGCAAGGTCGGATTTGGATTCATTTCAGAACCCGATCAGGCCCAGTTATTTGTCAAACTGGAATATCCTACATGGTATGACCTGGAAAAGACAACGGTCAGGGTCAAGGAGGTCGAGGAAAGACTCAGCGATTTGCCCGAACTCAAACATATACTTAGCTCTATCGGAAAAGTCGAGGGAATCATCGGCCAGTCCACACAAGGTGTATATCTGGCACAAGTTCTACTGGTATTCAGTGACCGCGACCAAAGGGAACTTACTATTGACGACCTCCAATCGGAAGTCCGCAATCGCTTAACAGGTTATCCAGAAGCCATCCTGACAGTTACACAACCTACCGTTATTGGTGGACAAAGCCAGGATCTCGAGTTAGAGATTGCAGGCCGGGAACTTGAAACACTTGACAGTCTTGCAATTCGCACACAACAGCTTTCCAATAAAATCAAAGGGCTGGAAGATGTTGATACTACCGTAAGAGCAGGCAAGCCGGAATTGGCCATCCTGCCGAATCGCGCGGTTTTATCTGACTTGAATATACCTGCGGTGGGATTGGGTATGTCACTTCGAGCGAATCTCGAAGGATTGGATGCAGGAACATTTAAAAAAGGTGATCGCAATTACGATATCGTCGTAAAATTTGCCGCCCAGCAGGGCAAACAACAGGTCGAAAAATTTATGTTTCCTGGTATGCCGGGCAAACCGATGCTTCTATCCAGCCTTGCCGAAATAGAACAACGTATCGCTCCAATCCAGATTACACGCGAAGACAAGCAGAGAATCTCTAAGGTTTTTGCCAACCTGGGAAGTAATCTGCCTCTTGGAACTGCCGTTGATTTAATCAGCAACGAAATTGATGCTAAGGAACAATTACCACCTGGTTACAGCTATAAGTTTACAGGTATGTACGAGACTATGAGTGAGGCTAATGCCGCATTCGCCGAAGCTGGATTGATAGCTGTAATTCTTGTGGTGTTAACGCTGTCGGCAATTCTCGAATCATTTAAACAACCATGGCTAATTCTTGTTACTTTGCCCCTGGCCCTGATTGGTGTTATGTGGTCACTGGCTCTCGCAGGTGAGAGTATATCTATGTTCGTATTGATGGGGGTTGTCATGATGATTGGTATCGTGGTCAACAATGCCATCTTGATTATGGACCAGTTCAATGTTCATGTCGAAGAAGGCGTTCCGATTCATAAGGCAATGATTACCGCGGCATGTGAGCGCTTCAGGCCTATAGTAATGATTACAATGGCCGCTGTCTTAGGGATGCTTCCTCTTGCATTGGGCAGGGGAATAGGTGCCGAATTACGTAACGGCGTCGGGATTGCCTCTGTAGGCGGGATTTTAATATCCGGCATTCTGACTCTTATCGTCATGCCGATATTATACGATTTGTTCACACGCAAAAAATAAAAAAACTGTTTTCAAGAACAGTTAAGCTTGAAGGCACATCATAGGTAGGTCAAATATCCTGAGCACGCCCAAAGGATATGCCGATTTCGACTGGTTCAGATACGAATATTAGCTGCCAACAAGACGTCGGCGGCGGGCACACTCCCGGCCCGAACTGGCCGGTATTTATAGAGTTCGCCCAAAGGTACTTAAAAGCACCTGCACCCAAACCAGCCGATGTGAAATAGTTATTCGTATATCTCAAAGGATACGCTGATTTCAACTGGTTCAGATATGAATACAAACTACTAACAGCTTACCACCTTAAGAATGTTCCGTGACGAAATACTACAGACCTAACATAAAAAATAACCACGGATTTAACTGCTTATGCAGAGAAATAAAACAATAGTCTATAATAAATAGAAAATTCACAAAGGTGTTTGTCCCTAGTTTCCTCGAATAATAACTATGTTGCGAATAATCGTAATCCTTCTTACATTGTGATTTACGATTTGGTTGCATTGGATATAGAACGCAGGGGCTCATTCGCGACGTGTCAGCAGCGTCGAGATTAAGCCGCATTTTGGCTGTTTATATTCACCAATTTTGGGGTCTAATCCAAACCTGACGCTTTTTCCTTCTTCTGCACTTAAAGCCTGAAAGTTTTAACAGCGGTTCTATTTTATTGCTATCAACTCCTATCGCTTTGGAGATGTCTTCAATAGAGGCTTGTTTACGTGTCTTAAAATAATTGCGTATTAGAACCAGATTTTCTTCGATATCACGAAAAGCTTTGGAACGTGCTTTGTCACTCTTAAATACTGTCGCAACAAGAGCAATTAGTCTCTTACTTACTTCAAAAGCTGTACTACCTACAACACCAGAAAGAGCAGCAGTACCCAGAAAAGCAGCAGTACCACTTTGTGC
>CAZQXE010000301.1:0-2771 GCA_964597115.1 uncultured Pirellulales bacterium
TAACAGCCAGCGGCGCCGAAAAACCTACAAAAAACGACGTCCAGCCGGAGAGAAAAGCAGGCATCGGGCCGTACGCTTCACGAAGGTAAACATATTCACCTCCTGCCCGGGGCAGAGCGGCAGCTAATTCCGCAACGCAAAGGGCCCCGCACAAAGCGAGCAAGCCGCCGAGGGCCCAGAGCCCGAATATGACGGGGTAGTTCTGGAGCGAAGCCATCATGTATCCGGGCGAAACAAGAATCCCTGTCCCGACCATGCTGGCGATCACTACGTAGGTCGAAGTTGATAGACCAAATTCTCGTTGCAGTTCTTCCTTTGGCATTCCAATTGTCCTTACAACACTGCCGCCGTTAGTGGGTGCACGCCCCACCAGTAAAATGCACCCTGTACCATATCCGGAGCCGATAGGTAAATACTGGCGTCGATGATGACCCCCACAATTATACAAGTTGAATCAAAAAGCGACAATTCCCTCTTCGGAGCTATGCGCATAACAGCTTTGGTCCCCTAAATACAGATGCCCTGACTCGATGGACACAGACGACAACTCGACTATTTGCTCTGGCGTTTCTTAAGTGTCACGGTAACGCCCTGGGCCTGAATTGTCTCCAGATTGGGATTGGTTGTAATAGCATTAATATAATCCTGCCCCGTACTGTTAATATTGTGGGACAGAATAAGTCCACCCGGACGCACCAATGGCAGCAGCTTGTTCAGGTAGTCGGTGTAGCCGGATTTGTCCGCGTCAAGAAAGAGGATGTCGATAGGCTCTTTAATTTTCGTCACTGTCTCGTGGGCGTCACCCATAACAAGCGTAACCAGATCATCGACGCCGGCTCGCTTGAAGTTCTTGCGGGCCAGTGAAGCTCTACCTTCATCGATATCGTGTGTTGTTAACTTTCCACCGGTGGTTCGCAGAGCAAGGCAAAAGCAAATACCCGAGTAGCCATTGGATGTGCCGATCTCGACGACATGCTTCGCGTTTGTTGCTTCTGTGAGTATTCTAAGAATTCTGCCGTCTGTCGGCGGCACGTTCATCATGCCTCTGCTCTGGTTCAGGTTCATGTCCTCAAGTACACTCAGAATCTTTTTCTCTTGTTCGTTAATCGGTACAGGCGGCTTACCGGGAGTGGCCGAAAAATCCCTGCCTCGCCTGCCTCCGAAACCTCTTCCTTCCGGTTGGGCCGTTAAGCTCTGAACCACCGCTAATAACAAAACCGTTGCCAGAGTGACAAAAATTACCTTCTTTAACATTTCCTGCTCCTTTCAAGAATTACGATTTCTTTTCGTCCTAATCGTTACGGATTCGCACGTTACAGACGAATTAAAGGAAGGACTTTATTGCAATTCGTGACAAAAATCCCAGAAATATAAGGAAAAACACATTTTTTAGCTATTTTGACCCACATATTCCCGGCAGACCGAAGTTTTCCTTCTCAGTTAAAACCACCCACGCTCGCCAGTCTTTCTTGCTGATTAGTACGGGTTCGATGGTCCTGACGTTCTTTAGCCAGACCAAAAAACCACACGTGCAATCCATCCTGCCGCGCCAGTGTTCATCGCTGCCACCAATATCATGGTTGTACTGATGTTTTAGCTCCAGAATTTTCTCCGGCGTCAGATTCTGGAAGTTTTTCACCACTGCAACAGCTGCTGTTGCATAGACCGGGCCGGAACTAAGTTTCAGAAATAATTTATCGCCAGCGAAGACACACCCGAAACCGTGTCCCTTCGCTTTGTAAAAACGCGATTCGATTCGCTTTCGACCTTCTAAAATCGCATCCAAATAGGGCTTCTTCAGGATTACAAGATGAGAATTTGCCATTGTCTTGCTATACGGCTACTAAAGTCTGCTATTTATTTTTTAACACGTCGGCTACGGCACGAATATGCTCGGGTGTCGTGCCACAGCAACCACCGACAAGCTGCGCACCGGCTTGCAGGCACTCGGTAATGCCTTCTGCGAAAGCTTCCGGGCCCATATCAAATACCGTCTCGTCCCCGACCAGTTTGGGCTTGCCTGCGTTGGGCTGGGCTAAGACAGGTAACTTCGTCGCTGATTTAAGCAGCGATACAACAACAGCCATCTGAGTCGGAGCAAGACTGCCACAGTTTGTGCCGACAACATCAGCACCTTCATCAGTGAGGTTTTTAGCGCACTGCTCTGTAGTATCACCCATCATTGTTCTGCCGCCCTTTTCCTCAGTATCGAATGCTATGGAAACAATTACAGCAAGCGAACCAATGTCCTTGCATGCCCGAAGGGCACATATTGCCTCGCGCAAATCAAAGACGGTTTCGATTAGAAACCCATCCACACCGGCCTCTGCCAGGATTTCAGCCTGTTCCTTAAACGAATCATAGAATTGCTGCTCTTTGTAAGTGCCATAAGGTTCAAGAAGCTGACCCGTCGAGCTGATATTCCCAAGCACGTACTGTCCCTCTTTGGCAGCCTCTCTTGCAATCTCGACCCCGGCTTTGTTCACATCCCGCACCGACACATTAACGTTATGCGTCTCGATAAAAATGCGATTCATCGTCAGCGTATTGGCGGTCAGAGCATGACACCCACACTGTGCGTATTCCCGTTGGATTTCAAGCACAATATCCGGGGCATCGAGATTATTGCTCGCCCGGCCCATAAGGCCACGCTTGTCAAGCTCCGTACCTATTGCACCGTCGAGCAAAACGATGTCCTTCGCTTTTATCATTTCCAACAGACTCATCAGCAGCCCCTTTTCGATCCTGCTTAATCTAACTTCACTCCAAGC
>CAZQXE010000302.1:0-2765 GCA_964597115.1 uncultured Pirellulales bacterium
CGCGAATTCTTCATTCGCCTCAGCACGCTGGTAAAAGAAGGCGAAGGAACAATTCTGGCAAATCCAAGAACAGTTGCAATGAGCGGAAAGGAATCCTTGATTAATATTCGCAAAACACTTAATTACTTCTACGATGAGGGCTTCGACGTTTCCGGCAGGCCAATCGTTAGAAAAAGTGATATCTCCGCCGACACAGAAGGACGGATTGTACCTACACTGCTGGCAAACGGCTCAATACATCTTACAGTTGACGTAAAGGTCGGCAACTACACTTTTACACCGGAGGCAGGACTGCCGGAACTAACAACACGACAATCCACAACAGAAGTCACCGTTCAGCAGGGCCAGACTCTTGTTATCGGGGGATTGCGTCAGCAGGAAATGAGCAATACAACGAGAAAGGTTCCTATTCTCGGCGATCTGCCGATCATTGGAGCACTATTCAAACATGAAGAAACAGAAACAACGCACAGTGTTTTGACAATCTTTATAACGCCACAACTACTTAAGGACAACAGCCCCGCTCCTGAATGGCCTCAACTTAATCCTGAAGACCACAAGCTTGTCCCTATTATGAAGCCGCCCCAAAAAAACAGAAATAAATAATGTAAAAGTCACCACCGGACCGAAATAAGCATTTCATTTGGACGCAAGCGTCAGTTCATCAACAAGCCCCTGAGCATAGTCCCGCCATTGAGACGGGCCGTTTTCTATGAAGTACTCGAACGATTTATCATCCGCTAATCGTCCCAACACAGCTTTTCGCTCTGCCGGATTCGACACATCCTTGAAAATACGTTTCCGAAGTGTCTCCAGCTCAAAGAGAAACTGGCCGTGTTCCTCGGTGAAAATCTTTTCCAGCTTTTTCCTTATATGACCTGCATAAGCAGGATAATGTCCCTCGGTGCCGACGGCTATCTGCAGGTCGCCGCGCTTGACAACAGCCGGCACGAAAAAATCGCATAGCTCCGGCTCATCAACTACATTACACAAGACCTCCAATTCCTGACAATCCTTGTATATTTGTTTGTTGAGCTGGTGATTATTTGTTGCTGCCACGGCAAGAACCGCACCCGCAAGATAATCTTTGGAATACCTGGATCTTATAAGCTCAGCGTTTTTGCCCCGACAAAGAGTCGTTAGCACATTATCGATGCGCTCAGCTATAACTACCAGCCTGGCATCGGCAGCTAATAGCGCCTGGGCCTTTCGTACAGCCACCGCCCCACCGCCAATCACGACCACCCGACGACCACTCAACTCCAGAAATATCGGATACTTCGCCATACCACCATTGTACCACATCTACTTTAACTGCAAGAAAAAATTAAAAAAGAAATCAAACGTAAAGAACTCAAGAAAATTCGAGAGAAAACGATCACTTTTCGAATATCTCAGGAAAACTCGACGTTTCCATAGCCTGTGAAACGCTGTTTTTCTCAGCTTAAGTGGGATTGTTTGGGTCTGTTAAAGAAGTTCACACAAAAATATAACAGGGCTGCAAGGATTAAACTCACAGCCCTGTTAAACTCTAATTTTTTAATATCAAATTTACAGTGCTCTGCGTCTGCGAATCCAGGTAACGAGGCCGACACCGATACCACTCAGAACAAGAGCACCTGGCGCAGGTACAGGAGGGGAAGTAGGTTCGATATCCCAGTTGACCACACTATCCAGATCCGAGCTTTCGAGTCCGTCGAGCAATCCACTGGCCATAAGGCTGATATTGCTGTCGAATCTGCTGACAAAGCCTTGTGCGCCATCTCTTGTGAGGTCCATTACACCAAACCACATCAGACTCTGCGATGTACCGGCAGCAACGTTGATATTGTAATCTGCATAAAATTCGTCGTAATCAGAATTGGTTACGCTCGTTGGTGTAACAGAAGGGCTGCCGGGCCCGTAATAGATAAACGTGTTTACAGGATCACCGCCGGTTGTATTACCGTCATCCGATATGCTCCATCGGTCGGCTGCATCCAGTGTTGTATCACCGCTACTTGTGGCAACAATAGTCGTGTCGCTGTCAGAACCAACATTCCCGCCATAGCGCACTGTCGCACTTATAGCCGAACCGGTTGCGTTCGAGAAGGTCGCCAATACCCGTACAGTCGGAGTTTTAGCGTGGAAGAAATATTGCATATTGATATCCAAACCCGAAAGTATATCGGAATCCGAATTCAAGGTCGTACCCGTTACATCGCTGATAAGGTCCACATTTATATCATTATTATCGAACATTCTGCCGTTCACAGCCATGCCATGTGATCCGTCGTATGCATCCGTTAAAGTAGCCAGACTCGCATTTTCAATTCCCAATCCCTCCGGGCCCGACAGGTTGAGGTCGCCAGCATTCACAATATTACCGATGCCATACCACCGTCCGCCTCCGTTGTCTGTATGATCAATCCCTATAACAAAAGATGTGTTGGCGGCTATTAAAACTGTAGAATTGAGTCCAATCAAGAAGACTAGTGAAAGTAGAAATATCCTTAAACGTAACATTAAGTACCTCCCTGTTCTTAAAATCAACAAGAGATAACTCACCGATTGCAAGACTAAATAGCTACAATGAGTTAAATAGATACATTGTTGACAATCTTAGCAGCAATGCCAGCACAACGCCTCTGGCCCCCTTTTAATGCGTCCTATAATATCTATCGTCCTGATGTTACCGACACATTAGCATTATGTAAAGTTTTTTTCCTAAATTTTCTAAATTTTCTAAATTTTTTTCACATAACTTGTCGGTTATAACTGGGCAA
>CAZQXE010000303.1:0-1585 GCA_964597115.1 uncultured Pirellulales bacterium
AAGAGATGTAATTATTTACATTTCTTGAGATAAGAGATGCCAAATACCGTAGGCTCTTCAATCCAACTGACTTTATCCGGATGTTGTCCAAATTCCAGCCAAATCGTTTTGCATACGAGTGATTTAGCCCAAAATCGACATTGTTCTTTTTATACGCGGTCTCGACTTCCAATCCCGCTTTTTTTCATAACTTATGGAGCTGCTTTGTTATGCGATAAAATGGATATTTGTCCGTATAGAGTTTGATGATATGATTGGTTCTATGGGTTGAGCTTCGCGGCAGTTTGGCTAATCTGTCGGTTTAGGTGATTTAAACAGCTCGATATACCGACACAGCTTCGGTTGTGTTACTGACCAATATCACACCGGTCCAGATATGAACTGTATCCCTGGGTTGATCTTCGGCCGTCTTCAGCAGTATTATATCTTTTGGAATAGTACCGGGGGGAAGTTCTCTGAATACGACAAAGTTAGTACTATTCCGTCCGATGTGTGAAATTTTACTTCTGAGGAACCTGGAAAAGGAAGCTTCTTCACCTAAAATCTGTACGTTGATTTGCTCCAGGTCATATTGGCCTGCGATACATACGAGATATTCGCTTGTGAAGACTATGTTCTTAAATTCATTCACTCTATAACTGTCGCAGTTTGTAATGCATCATATAATTGTTCGATAAGTTCAGGTGACCGTGCATGCCTGACGTGTTTTAAAAGTCGAGTTCTTACCTGGTCGATATCCAGGGTGGCCTCTTTTTCTGCAAAATTCAGAAACAGTAGAGCAGTTATGGCTTTTTGCAGGTTCACAGGCTTCAAATCGGCAATAGCAAGCGAACATTTTCGCTTCATCTTTACCTGATCCATTGTAATCTCTGCGAGCACGGCAATAGCTTCATTCGGCTTTGGTATCCTGGCATCAGCTTCTGCCTGGACCGCACCGACAGATTTTTCAGTGAGGTAATTGTCGTGAGTCTCTGGACCTTGGCCAATGCACACTTTCGGCCCCCTTTGGATCTTGCTCAAAATAAGTGTATGTCACTTTACCATTTTTACCGAAGATTTCTCCGGCGCGCCCACAGTATCTTAGTTGCTTAGTTTACTCTACAACCGTAGTTGATACTTGACTATGTCCGACTTGCTTTTACATTCGGTAGATTAGATGCACAAAAAGATAGTAACAATAATAAAATCTTAGTTAGTGACAACAGTATGTCACCGCTACTAAAAAAAGAGCGAATCAATCTCTGTTTCCTCTGCCGTGCGTTGGCTTGAGCTTTGTATTATTTAGAAGCAGTTGCCTTGTCATATATTTGGGATTTCTTATGGAATCTAAAAATTAATATGAATCGTATTTTAGTCGTATGTATTAAGACCGTCATATTGTCATAAGTTGCAGGTCTGCAATACTTTATGATTTGTTCTCTGTTTTCTTAAGTGTTCTGATTGAGAATAGGTGTTTATGGTAGATTTTTTGTTAAGTGGCCAGATTTTCCCCAGCTTGGTATGCCTTGATCAGGTCTTTCTTACCGAGTTTTAAATTCTCACTTTGAGCTACTGCCCCTAAGTGTAGCGACTTTTCTACCTTTGC
>CAZQXE010000303.1:1685-2760 GCA_964597115.1 uncultured Pirellulales bacterium
TATATATCCTTGAACTCGGCGCCGAATACATCGGCTGTGAAAAGAAAAACTTCTGTCTCCGCTTCTCGCCAGGCGTCGGGCGTAAGACCAGCTTTGTGTGCGCAGCAATATGAGAGAAATTCCTCTTTGCTCCAGCCGGTCTCAGTGGCGACCTGAGGCAGAAAGCAACCAGAGGCGCATCCTCTTTTTATGTAGATACCATCAACGCCCAGCCGCAGGCTCAATGGCTCATCAGTCCGCTGCAGGGGCGAGAGAACCGATATCTCGACATCCAGTTGTTTTAACTCACGGGCCGTTATCGGATCTGCCATAAAACGCGGGTCACCTGTAGCCGAGGCCTTTGCCATCTCTGCGATAAGCTTGATTAAAGGACTGTCCGAAGTGAATTGTCCGATACAGCCTCGCAATCGGCCGTGATTTTTTAATGTCACGAAGCAGCCGCACGGAGCATTAAGTTCGGGATCATCCGATTGAGGTCTCTTAATTGGTTTACGCAGGATGACTGACTCAACCATATCACGCGCAACCTTCAGAAGTGTTTGCTTTTGAGTATCATCCATGACAACTGTCCCTATTTAGCCCCTCGGTTTTCTGGGGGGTTATATCAATGTATCCATTTTATAACGAGGAATCCGCCAATCAATAGTGCTGCGAAGGCAAGTGAAAACCAGTTAAAGTATTTTTCGATAAAGGGTCGTATTTTTTCGCCCTTCCAGCCCATGAGTCCCGCCACGATAAAAAATCTTGCTGATCGGCTGACCGTCGAGGCAATGAGAAATCCGGAGAAATTAATTCCCGCCACACCTGCCGAGATTGTGCAGACCTTATACGGCAGGGGAGTAAAGCCGCATAAAAAGACAATCCAGAAATCGTACCTGTCATACCATCCCTGAAACTTCTCGAAGTTCGCTTCCGTTAATCCAATCGCTCCAAGGTGCGCAAAGACCCATTGATCTATCGCTTGCCATAAAAACATCCCTATACAATAGCCAAGAATCCCGCCCAGCACCGATGCGATGGAGCAGGCAAGGGCGAACCTGAGCCATTTTTTCGGGGCGCCAAGAGCAAGCGGCCC
>CAZQXE010000304.1:0-1170 GCA_964597115.1 uncultured Pirellulales bacterium
TATCTCCTTTACAGGTGAACTTGTTTGTATTGATGAAGTTTGGAACCAATTCTGGGTTCTCAGGCATATTCGCACAAGCATCAGCATTACCGGTACTTCGATCAGCACTCCCACTACGGTTGCAAGCGCTGCTCCGGAAGACAAACCAAACAGCATTGTCGAAGTGGCAATAGCAACCTCGAAATGATTAGATGCTCCTATCATCGCAGATGGAGCTGCGTCACGATATTCGAGTTTCAGAATCTTCGCCAGACCGTAACCAAGCCAAAAGATAAGATTGGTCTGGATGAAAAGAGGTATCGCTATCCAGAGAATTGTCAAAGGATTGGAAAGAATAACTTCTCCTTTGAATGAGAACAGCAAGACCAAAGTCACGAGCAATGCAAGTATCGTAACCGGCGTGAGGAAATGCAGGAACTTTTCCTGGAACCACTGTTTGCCTTTGATTGCAATAATCCATTTTCGAGATAAATATCCTGCAACCAGAGGCAGAGCAACGTAAATAGCAATCGATAACAATAACGCCTGCCAGGGAACAGGAAGTCTTCCCACGCCGAGCAAAAATCCACCCAATAGGCCATATAGCAGGAGCATCGTGAGAGAATTGATCGCAACCATTACCAGTGTGTGTCCGTCGTTTCCTTTGGCAAGGTATCCCCAAACAAGAACCATAGCGGTACATGGAGCGATTCCTAAAAGAATACATCCCGCCAGGTAACTTCTCCACAGCGGAACTTCAAGCATCTTAACGCCTTCAACTTCAATAACTGTTCCGGCTCCATAGGCAGCACCGACAGGCAAATCAAGGCCGAAGGGCATCTTTACCTGGTCAACTTCATCGGGGCCGATTAAACCGTAGAATACGGTGCCAAGAAAAAACAGCGATATTGCATACATTGTGAATGGTTTGATTGCCCAGTTAACGAAGAGAGTCAATCCAACCGGCTTGATGCTTTTGCCCGCCTTAAGTACCTTGGTAAAATCGATTTTCACCATAATCGGGTACATCATGAAGAACAGACATACCGCAATCGGAATTGAGACAATCGGGGCCTTGTTGACGTAAATCGCCAAACCGTCAAGAAACTTAGCAGCTCCAGGAGCGAACCTGCCCAGGACAATTCCCCCGACAATACATAGGATTACCCAGACGGTGAGATATTTCTCAAA
>CAZQXE010000304.1:1270-2749 GCA_964597115.1 uncultured Pirellulales bacterium
CAATTCGTCCATTTGGTCGGCAGCGCCTTTTCGTACCATTTTACCGACGTCGATAGCATGTTGAATTTCGGCTTCGTCGATTTTCATTTCACGGGCCTTTGCAGCATGGTGTTTTATACATGGAGAACAATTTGCAGAGACAGAGGCTCCTATTGCGATCAGTTCTTTGATTTTTTCGTTAAGCATTTTTCTCTTTCCTCGCACAATTATTTTCAATTTTAATCACGGATTTATCCCCAAAAAGTACCGAAGATGATTCCTGAAATTGTCGCCATCGCAATAACAAGCAATACAAATACGACGGTTTTATGTGTGCCCATTACCGAGCGTATAACAAGCATATTTGGCAGTGATAGTGCAGGGCCGGCTAATAACAGTGCCAATGCAGGCCCTTTTCCCATGCCGGCACCCATGAGGCCCTGGAGAATCGGCACCTCTGTTAAAGTCGCAAAATACATGAAAGCCCCGGCAACGGCGGCAAAAAGATTAGCCCAGAGAGAATTACCACCAACCGCTGCGTTCACCCATTTGGCGGGGATTACGCCTTCGTGTCCGGGGCCTGGTCGTCCCAGGAGGAATCCAGCGACAAGAACTCCAGCTAAAAGTAAAGGAAGTATCTGTACCGCGAAATCCCAGCTTGCGTCAACCCATTGGCGTAGTTCGCTGCGCGTGAACCATGATGCTATCATCACAAAGAAACCGGCCAGGAGAATGACGACTAAAATCCAGCGAATCCTGGAGATCGACTCGTAAAGGTTGTTTTTCTTAACATCCGTGAGTTCCTGAATAAGCTCGGCAGGTATTTCCTGAGTTTTTCCGGAGGTGTCCATAACCGTGACAGCTTCTTCGGTACGGCTTATTAAAGTGCCTTCGACCTTGTAGGTGGTCAGGCCTCCCGGACAGCACAAAAATACGGCCCTTATGTCTCCACTGCGAGCCCAGTTGGCAAACACAAGGATACCAACCATTGAGGCGAAATATATCGCGTTTTTCCAAAGTGGTCGGCTGACCTGAGGCTCAGGCATAGCTATTTGAGCATTGCTTTTCTCAATCTCTTCCTTGCGATAAATCAGGTGCATCAACAAACCAATCACAACGCTGAACACAATTGCACCGACAGCACGGGCGATGCCAATTTCCAATCCGAGGATACGGGCGGTCAGAATTATTGCCAGGACATTGACAGCGGGGCCTGAGTAGAGAAAGGCGGTGGCAGGGCCAAGGCCGGCTCCCATTTTATAAATGCCTGCAAACAACGGCAAAACCGTGCAGGAACACACCGCGAGGATGCTGCCGGAGATGGATGCGACGCCGTAGGCGAGGACCTTGTTTGCTTTGGCGCCGAGATATTTCATTACCGAGGCCTGACTGATAAAAACTGAGATGGCACCGGCAATAAAAAACGCGGGCACCAGACATAGCAAAACGTGCTCTCTCGCGTACCATTTGACCAGGTGCAAAGATTCGGTGATTGCGTTA
>CAZQXE010000305.1:0-2705 GCA_964597115.1 uncultured Pirellulales bacterium
TGCGAACCTCCGGTCCCAGACCGCTCATCTCGGCGTTACCGCCGGCATTGTCGGCTATCGGGCCGTATGCATCGGTTGCCAGTGTGATGCCCAGCGTGGCGAGCATTCCGACCGCGGCAAAGCCTATGCCGTAAAGGCCCATCGCGATATTCGAAAAGCCCCCGGCGAAACCGAATGCACAGAGAATACCAATTACGATTGTGATCACCGGCAGGCCGGCGGAGTACATTCCGGTAGCGAGACCGTCGATGATTGTGGTTGCCGGTCCCATTTCCGCCTGGTCGGCGATACCTTTTGTCGGCTTGTATTCGTCAGAGGTATAGTATTCCGTGAATTGTCCAATCAGAACGCCTGCTACAAGACCTGAAATTACCGAGCCAAACACACCCCAGGTAATCCAGTCAAAGTAAGCCAGAACAGCGACGGCGGCAATGATGAAAACAGAACTGCCAAGAGTACCGATCAGCAAAGCTCTGAGGAGATTCTTCTGAGTAGCATCCTCCTTGCACCGGACCATGAACATTCCGGCGATAGATAGCAGAATACCAAGGCCGGCCACGACCATAGGCGCCAACACGGCTTTTAGCGGAGTCAAGCCTTCCGGTAGAGATCCCAGCGTCAAGGCCGCACCCAAGGCGGCGGTCGCAAGGATCGAGCCGCAATAGCTTTCGTAAAGGTCGGCGCCCATACCGGCGACGTCCCCGACATTGTCCCCGACGTTGTCGGCGATGGTGGCCGGGTTTCTCGGATCGTCTTCCGGAATCCCCGCCTCGACCTTACCAACCAGGTCGGCTCCGACATCGGCGGCCTTTGTGTAGATACCGCCGCCAACACGGGCAAATAACGCCTGGGTCGAAGCACCCATACCGAATGTAATCATGGTTGTGGTGATTTCCACGAGCTTATGATCGGCTTCCATCCCGGGTTTGACAAGAGTCAGCCCCCAGAGCGTCAGCCCGTTCGCCATGTTTTGTGCCGTATAAACGACCTTATCCAGAATCAGATACCACATGGAGATGTCGAAGAGGCCGAAGCCCACGACGACCAGTCCCATCACAGCACCGGAGCGAAAGGCGACCTGCAGGCCGCTGTTGAGGCTCTTGCTGGCGCCTTGAGCGGTTCGCGCTGAGGCGTTCGTGGCGGTTTTCATACCTAAAAAGCCGCACAGGCCGCTGAAGAAGCCGCCTGTCAGAAAGGCTACCGGCACAAACGGATTCTGAACGCCTTTGTAAGCAAGGAAGGCAAAAATCGCCAGCAACACGATAAACACCAGTGTAACCACGCTGTACTGCCTGAACAGATAAGCGTAGGCGCCCTCGCGCACGTGTTTGGCAATTTCGATCATTTTCTCAGTGCCTTCAGGAGCTTCCATCATCTTCCTGTAGAAGTAGAAGGCAAAACCCAGCGCCAGCAGAGACGCGATCGGCGCGATCCACCAGACCAATGTTCCGCCGGCCTGAGACGCCTGCGAGCTCTCCGCAGCCATTGCCTGCGAGCTAAAGGCTAAAATAAAACCCGGCACTAAAAGTGTAAAAATG
This sequence comes from uncultured Pirellulales bacterium, assembly GCA_964597115.1. Lineage (GTDB taxonomy): Bacteria > Planctomycetota > Phycisphaerae > Sedimentisphaerales > Anaerobacaceae > CAZQXE01. The sequence continues at coordinate 1,539 of CAZQXE010000305.1, forward strand.
CTCTTACGAATCTTCACTTTCTTTGCTCCTTTCGAGTTCAGCTTTTTAATAACCAATCAAATAATAAAAAAGTCAGTGCAGTTTAACGAAATGGATTTGTTTTTCAACTGTTTTATTATGTAGCCCCCCACTTTCGTGGGAAAAATCTTTTCTCGAATAAAAAGGCTGGTTGATTTTTGTTACGTGGGAAATGAGGTTCCTCAGCGTCTTAGATAAATGATGATACCCGCCAGAATCAAAACCACAGCCAGGCATACGGTTATTGCGGAAACCAGCACCCACAGGAAGCGTTTGTTCTGCCTGGATATGATGTATTTCAGATATCGGTCGCTGGCAGAAAAAGTTTTGCTCATCTGCATGATACTGTCGGTCTGGCTGAGTGTGCTCTCGTCAAGTTTGTCCAGAGTCTGGTTGAATTTGTTGAAGTTCTCGGCCATTTGGACATCGGTGTCGGCGGCGGCGGCAAGCTGATGGTTGATATTAACCAGAGCGTCGGTTTGTTTGCCGGTTTCGGTTGGGATTTTTTCAACGGTTTCCATGAACTGCTGGTCCTTGGCTGCGTTTGCTTTTAGCTGTTCGAGAAGCAGCTCGGTTGTGTGCTTTTGGTTATCGACAACAGCGGGAAGGCTTTCGAGTAGCTGGGGCAATTGTTCGATTCGGCTCATTAAATCTTCGTGCTGAGATGCCTGACGATTTAAATTCTCGTTAATACCCTGTAGTTGCTGCACGAGATTATTGAGGCCGTCCTGAAATTTTTCGAGTCCCGGCGCGCCGGGATGTTTGTCTATTGGTTCGACCGCTTTTACTATGACCTCGTTACCTTGAGGCTCTTCCTGCTCTGGTTCCTGGGCAACTGGCTCTTCCGACTCTGTCGGTTCTTCTTCCTGTTCCTGACTGATTAGGCCTTCGTCGTCTATCTCCGGCGTACGAGACCGCAGCCAGCCACCTCCTGAGAAGATATCTCTTAATGACATCGTAAAACTCCTAAATAATCCTCAGCTATATGAAATCCGAAACATATTAAATGGTTTTCCTGTTGAGAATGCAAGTTATTTTTTACCTATTTTACCGGCTTAAATATTTGTGAATATAATCCGCTTAAACGTCCTTTAATGCCGATTTCCTGTGTTTTGTACGCTATTTTCTGTCGAAATCCATTGAAAATCC
>CAZQXE010000306.1:0-2659 GCA_964597115.1 uncultured Pirellulales bacterium
GACATAAGAACAACGACGTCTTTTACCATGTAACATTTCATATTCATCTTTAATTGTCTTAATGTCGGATATAGATTCCAGAGATAAGTCTTTTGAGAAGTCCTCGTCTTCTCTGATTATTCCTAATTTAGACTGTCGAAGAATTTCTGTGCCGGAAAATTCAATCCGGTAATAGGCGTCGTTATCATCAGATATGGAAAAGTATGCGGAAATTCTTTTATCCGGGCTACTTACTACATGGTTGTTCTCTTTAGCAAAATAAGAATGCATACAGGATCCACAAAACAGTAACACACAGGAAACAATCAGCGTTTTAATTTTTCTTGTATCTACCATTGACATACTCAAATCTCCTAAAATATTTATCTGTAATTCTCAACAATATCAGTCAATCATATCGATGATATCAAAACGTTAAGTTAAGGCATACGCTTAAGTCCTTCCCAACGCACTTTCCATTTTCCATTATCAGGAAAACCAGGTGATGGACGGTCAGGACAGCCATCCCAGCCGGCAGCCATCATCGCAACCGCGGTGAGCAATCCGCCATTTCCGGGTAAATATAGTGGTAGCCGGGCAGATTGGTAATTGTGTCCGTTAGCCAGATATCGATTCTTCTGCGATTCGATAAATAATGCATCTATCGCCTTTTCCGGTTCACCCAGGCGAGCTGCCGTCATCGCTAACATTGGGTAGTCCCAACCCCACGTGCTGGGCCAGTCCCATGACTGAAGGATATTATCAAAGGTTTGTTTCATAATTTCGGGATCGATCAGAGGTGTCTGCGGTACAAATCCCAGAGCCGCCACCATCGAAGGATGATCTTCGGTAATTGTGTAAGGTAATGTCTCGATCCCTGTGTATACACCACCGCGAATGTGCGGACGTGAAAGATTCTGGATTACACGATCCCATTTCTTATGGCGTTCCAGACCGAGGCGCTGACGCCACTTTTGTGCGGTTTCCAATGCCCAGTACCAATAAGCAAGCTCGAAAGTTGGATTAAGTGTACTGGCTCGATAACGACCATAACTTTCCTGGGCCGGAATTAACGCTGGCCCCAGCACGTATCGTTGTCCAGCTTCGTCCCATACCGGATATGAAGCCATGAACTCGGCCGTCTCAAAAACAATCTGACGGTATCGTTCCAGAGTTGCCTTGTCCCGATGAGCACGATAACACAACTCGGCGTAATAAATCGGATGCGGCTGTTGCCAGATCAGAAATACGCCCACTGTGCTGGGACTGTCACGCCCATCGGGAGAAACCATTTTCGGCCAACGCACACCTTGATAACCTTGCAGTTCTGCAGTGGCTTTGGCCTTGGAGAGAATTGATTTATACCAGGGAAGGCTGCGCTCGAGTAATGGCAGCCGGTCCCAAAGAGCAAAATGAACTGCATGCCACCAGTGCATCTCCAGATGGAACTTACCGAACCAACTGTTGCGCACCAGACCGGTCTCCTGAGGTGGACGTGACCCCGAACACTGAACGGCCGTTAGGTACTGTGAGAGCACTACTCTTCGTTCCAGTTCTGTGGCGCGTGGATCAGTACATTCGGAAAAATCAATCGCCCCCCCATTATTCCAGAACTGTCGCCAATGATCTGCTGACGCAGAACGGATTGTCTGAAAATCAGGAACCTCTCCTGCAATCTCCACAGGAGAAAAGGCAAAAACAATCTCCAATATCTGATTATCTTTTGCGCCAATCTCATATTCATGTTGCATACCGGCTTGTATCTGTCCTGTTGCCGAACATACAACTCGAACATAGTAGCGATCAGCATCGAGAATACGGGCAAAATCCGCCCTGTTGCCGCTGATGTTATGCCTCGTTATATGGCGTTCCGGATGATCCCAATCCTCACCATCTCGCCAATCTTCTTTCCCATAAGGAAACGCCAGGGCAACCTTCAATCGGTTTTGCTGCACTAAGGGAGATTCGATACGAACCGCCAACATATCTTGCGTAGGGTGACATACAGTCAGGACTTTAACCGACTGACTTTCTACTTCGAATCGACTGCTCAGCAGGCCAGTCCACAAGTCAAGGACTTGTGAGGTGTTAGTTAGGTTCTCAATAGAAACGGTAGAACCATCAGCTTTTTTGAAGCATAATCCGATTTGTCCCAGATGCAAACGATGCGGATTGGCCCTAAGCCAGGACGCAGCGTGTGAATATCCTCTGGAATATTCTTTATCCGAAGCATATGGCACCTTGCGTCCAGCTATATCATAATCTTCCAGGATATCTTCCATTTTATATTTTTTCGGATTCGGCGAGGTATGCCAGCCCCATTGAGATTGCGTACCCAATGCCATGCCTTGCCGATGAAACTGTGGAAACGTTTGCAGGCCCGTAATGTCGGCGGTGAAAGCAAATTCACCATTGCCGACACTGAGTGGATTTAATGGATCGGGCTTATCAAGCATAACGTTATGGCGCGTCACCAATGCGCAACGATCAATCCGATGGTTAGCATCCTTACTGATTGATGACATGTTGTTAGAATCGGTTACACTGGCGGACACTGTAGATGAAATTATAATAAATAACAATCCAATAAATTCTATTTTTTTAATCATGAGTCATCGCCCTAATGAAAAAAAAGTTCATTTTTATTTCAAAGATCAAAGTGGAAAAACATGGCCGAGTT
>CAZQXE010000307.1:0-2631 GCA_964597115.1 uncultured Pirellulales bacterium
ACTTCAACGGAGACTGGATGATTAGTACAGACTTTGATAATTTTAGCATTGAGACTGTACCTGAAATTGAGACCGAACCTGAACCAGTACAGTAGATCATCTTTGTCACAAGTGTCAAAGAAAACGACGAGGACGGGACGGTGTTTAGATGGTGTAACTTGCCATACAGAAAGATTCGTGAAATAAAGCACCTGTAAAGTTTACAACTGCAAGAGAAAAAGTTATATTATATGAGAGGCCTATATCGATTTAAGCGATGTAGGCCTCTCTTGTTTATAGTGTGTTCCGCTGGAGACATTAACAAACAAAAGATTCGAGCTTTAACGCAGATTCTTAATTTTTAATAAAAAGTGGCTGGGATATCTTCGAAAACACTTTTGGTCATATCGAGTATATGCCAATTATACGGGTTCTAAGAAATTCTCGCGCGCATGTTAAAATAGGGCAGCGTCATATCGGAAAATCTGACATACTCTAAGAAAAACCAAAGGGATTGTCAGATGAATGTGAAACTTCACCATCCAAAGGACCTCCGGCAGCTTCGTGACATTAGCCGCAAGCAGCATGATGCTAAGCAACGGGATCGCTATCGAGCCGTACTGTTAGCGTTGCAGGGCCAAGCTACCGAGGCCATTATGAACACCTTGGATCGCAGCAAGAACTTTGTGCAGCGTTGGGTGTACGCCTACCGTGACGGCGGAATTGATGCTATTTGACCAAGACGACAGACCGGCCGACCCAGGAAACTCACAGCGATTGAAGAAGTACAATTGCGCGAACGTATACTCGCCGGGCCGAGACCGCAAGACGCTGTCTGCAGTCTCAGAGGCCCAGATATCCGTCGTATCATCAATAGTGAATTTGGTGCGCAGCATAGCCTGCCAGGGGTCTATGTTCTTCTGCGCCGCTTGGGCTTGTCAGCTCTTCAGCCCAGGCCCAGACACAAGAAGAACGACCCGGAAAAAATGCGTCAATGGCTTCAAGAGGCCCCCCTTTTGTCGAAAGAATCCGAGAAGAAAGACCGGACAAAACAATAGAGATATGGCTCCAGGATAAGTGCCGTATTGGTCAACAAGGGACACTGACTCGGTGTTGGGCCCCAACGGGCTCACGGCCGACGGCTGTCAAGCAGACCGAATATGAATGGATATATTTGTTCGGAGCGGTAAATCCACTTACGGGCGCTTCATCCGCTTTGCTGGCACCGACGGTAAATACCGATTATATTAATCATCACTTGCGGTTCATTAGTGAGCAGGCAGGCTCTAATGTCCATGTGATCCTTGTATTGGATCAGGCCGGCTGGCACGTGGCCAAGGCGTTGAAAGTTCCTGAGAATATCAGCTTGTTGTACCTGCCGGCTTACAGCCCCGAACTCAACCCGATCGAGCGATTATGGGCGTACTTGAAAAGTCACTATCTTAGCAATAGAGCATATGCCGACTATGATAATCTGCTAAATGCCTGCAGAAACGCATGGAACAAGATTGCCTCTGAGCAGTTCTGTACTGTCTGTCACACCAAATGGATACCGCACGAGAATTAATCAGGATTGGTATTACCATGTCTTGCAGATTGCTGCGATAGATGCCTGGTAAAAAACGCGTTCAGACAGAGAAAAAGCCGAATCTATTTGCAGAGTAAAATATGTTGAAAGCAAATTTAAATAAGGCCGATGGTATTAGAAGTTTGCTTCAACGCCGGGATTTTTGAGTCATATTTTATCCAACATTTCTTCAACATTACCAAGCATTAACAGTTACAGATGGATAATATAAAGTCATATAAAGATACACATAAAATATGCTTTCAAAAAAGAACTGATGTTTTAAATACATATAACTATAAGGATTGCTTTAAAGTGCACTCACAGGACTCATTATCCATTCCTCAAAGAAGTTAGCTATCAGACGTTCAATTTGAAATTTATACCATCTCAAGCATCTGAGGTATTTATGAGTATCGGATACTTAATCCGATGGTCTTTTTAGGTTGAGCAACGAACATTTGACCCGATACTCATGTTATGCCATATAAGTACAACGGTCATTGAATCCTCTATGTAGCCAGGTCTGTCAAGCCTAAAGTTTGTTTTGACTGGTTCATTCCTCTATTCGGGCTTTCGTAGTAGATTCTTATATTATTAAACCTGCATCCCATCAAATTGTGCGACAACGCCCATTCTGTTGAGTGGGCATTTAAGCCCATGATTCAATTCGGGTTGTCGTTTAAACAAATCAATACAAACTTCAAACTAAACATCCTAAATACCTCAAGGATTCCCTCAGCCAACTCGCTATCACATGTCCAAAATTGCAAATACAAGCGCAACTGTATCTGAAAAGAAATTTCTTGGCCGTTTAAGGTGAATATGGTAAGATTATTGATGTCGTAAGGAGAAAAATATGTCTGTTAAGTGTTTAAATGGGAAATACCAATTAGGAGGAATTATATTGCACTCATTAAACAATCGTTTTATCACCATCCTTAAAATTGTCATCATAACAGTGGAGGTATGCTTGTGCGTTCAATCCGCTTTGGCTGAGCCAGTTGCACCTGTGATTGGCAAATCGCTCCGCTACTGCAATCCTCTCGCTCTTGAAACGTCCTCCGAGGACGGTTTGCCAAGAG
>CAZQXE010000308.1:0-2577 GCA_964597115.1 uncultured Pirellulales bacterium
TATGGATCGTTCGGCTCTCCCGTGCCGCCGCTGTATTTGGCCTGTGTGGCAGTGCATATAAAGCAAACTGCAATCATAAAAGGGATTATTCTTAGAACTCGTGGAATTCTCTCCGTCGTCATTTTTTATTCCTCCATCCCCTCAATTTTATCTTTATAGCGTAGGGATGCTTTTTGTTCTTCGCTGGAATGTAGTATATCAGATTTTGGCTGTTCCAGTCAAGTGAATAGGTGCAGAAATTACCTTCTCCGGAATCAGAATTATGTGAATTATGTGTTACGGCGTCCTAAACAATCAAAAATCTTTTTGGTACCGGGATTTTCGATAACGCCTTTTTCGGTGATGATGGCGGTGATGTTTTGCGCTTCTGTGACGTCGAAGGCGGGATTGTATACGTTAACGTCGTCAGGAGCGATTTGCGTTTTCGCAAATGAAGTCACTTCCTCGGCGGCCCTTTGCTCGATTGGAATCTCGGATCCGGATTTTAATTCAAGATCGAATGTGCTGGACGGCGCTGCTATATAAAAAGGTATGTTGTGTTCACGAGCAAGGATGCTCAGGCTATACGTGCCGATTTTATTTGCTGCATCGCCGTTTGCTGCGATTCGGTCCGCGCCGGTAATGACAGCAGATATTTTGCCCTGCTTCATCAGCCATCCCGCCATGTTATCACAAATAACCGTCACATCGATGCCGGCTTGTTTTAGTTCCCATGCCGTCAAGCGCGCGCCCTGCAAAAGTGGCCGGGTTTCATCCGCAAAAACTTTGAACTTTCTGCCGTTTTTATACGCCTCGAATATAACCGACAAGGCCGTTCCCTGTCCTGCGGTGGCGAGTGCCCCGGCGTTGCAGTGCGTTAAAATGCCGGCGCCATCTTCGATAAACTTCTGGCCGTTCTGTCCGATCCGCCGACACATATCCACGTCTTCCTGATATATAGCATTGGCTTCGGCAAGGACGGCTTCTCGCAGGGATTGTAATGTTGACTTGGATTGTGCAGCAACAAATTCCTCCGCTTTCTCACATACCCTTTTCAAAGCCCAGAACAAATTCACCGCTGTCGGGCGTGAAGATGCAAGATAATCGGCGGCTTTTTTCAAAGCCTCGAGTGCATCGGGCAGTGAGCATTTAGCATCGAGCTTTTGCAGGGCCAGAACCATTCCATAAGCTGCCGATACGCCGATAGCCGGTGCGCCGCGAACGGTAAGTGTTTTTATTGCTTTGAAAAGAGTCTCGATATCCCGGCATTGCAGCTTGACAAATTCCGCCGGCAGCTTCCGCTGGTCTACAAGCTCCAAAGAGCCGTCAATCCCGCCAATCCATTTAAGTGCCTGGACAATCATTAAATATTCTCTCGAAAGTTTCGTTCCGGCTATCTGTCAACCCTGGCACCGCCGCCGCCCATGACCTTTTCGACTTCTTTAAGGCTGGCTGTTGTGGTATCGCCGGGTGTAGTCATAGCTAAAGCACCGTGTGCTGCACCGTAGTTGACCGCCTCTTCGGGCGTTTTTCCTTCCATAAGACCATAAATCAGGCCGGAGGCAAAGCTGTCACCGCCTCCGACGCGATCGTATATTTCAAGGTTCTCTCTGAGTGTAGCATCGTGGAATTCGCCGTCGGCGTAAATAATAGCACCCCAGTCGTTGACAGAAGCGGTCTTTGCGTTTCGAAGCGTTGTGGCTACGACCTTGAAATTTGGAAACTCTTTTATGACCTGCTCGATCATTTTCTTGAAATTGGTTGGGTCGAGCTTGGAGAAGCTCTTGCCGGCGCCTTTGACTTCGAAACCCAGAGCTGCTGTGAAATCCTCTTCGTTTCCGAGCATGACATCAACGTGCGGTGCGATAGCCCGATTTACCTCCATAGCTTTTTTATGACCGCCGATGTCTTTCCATAACGAGTTTCTAAAATTGAGATCGTACGAAACTATGGTGCCGTGTTTTTTGGCTGCGGTAACAGCTTCGATGATAACATCAGGTGTCGTCTTCGACAGTGCTGCGAAGATACCCCCTGTGTGGAACCATCGGATGCCGTCGTTGCCGAATACGCTGTCCCAGTCGATGTCGCCTTTTTTAAGCTGTGAGGCGGCGCTGTTTGCCCTGTCCGAGCAACCTACTGCCGCCCGTACACCAAAGCCGCGCTCGGTGAAATTCAAACCAATTCTTACTTTCCTTCCGATTCCGTCGTACGGTACCCATTTGATATACTCGGTGCTCACGCCACCCTGATACATTAAATCCTCAAGTAATCTTCCGATAGGATTATCCACGAGAGCGGTGACAACAGCAGCTCTTTGGCCGAAGCATCGTTTTAGACCTCTGGTTACGTTATACTCTCCGCCGCCTTCCCAAACGTGGAAATGCCGGGTCGTATGAATCCTTTCTTCGCCCGGGTCCAGTCGAATCATTATTTCACCGAGCGAGAGTATATCATATTTACATTCCGACTTCGGCTTCAAATCAATCACTGCCATGGAGTTTGTCCTCCTTATATATTAGCTGGTGTAGATTTTTCCTTCCCTGTAGTCCTGCCAGGCCGGCTCGAATGCCTTCCTGTCGGTCGGTGCCGGTCTTAATT
>CAZQXE010000309.1:0-2552 GCA_964597115.1 uncultured Pirellulales bacterium
CCAGATGCTCGGAGGCGAATGTCTTATAATCGCCTCCACGTGCTCGCCACAGGGGCGTCACAAAATTTAATCTGATAAATTTAATTAAGGAGCATCTGGCTTCATAGGAGGTGTCCAGTACGAATGGTGGTTCCTTAAGTGAGTTAACAAAAAAAGCCTTCCGTTGCCGATAAAAGAGTTGTCAAAAACTTTTATTAGCAAGGAGGCCATAACATGTCTAACAAACCTATCGGCAAAGTCGTAGAAAAAAATGAGGCAATTTCCGCAAAACTTGAATCTATTACCTTCAATTCCATCCGAAAGATACTTCCAAACCATGCTATTCTCAACGCCTGTTGTCAGGAAAAATATAATTATCGTTATCGGCTTATAACACCTGTTATGATCGTGCTGCATATGATAACAGCGGCGATTTGGCCGGAGGAATCTTTTAACGCTGCGTGGCAATCTCGTATTACCTATGCTTGTGACTATTCATCCCCCTGAAACAAATCCTGCTGGTCGGTATCTTGTTTCTTTTTATGGAATTTGAGGCCAAGATGCTCGCAGGCCTGGTTTGTGATTTCTCTGCCGCGTTTGGTTCGGCGTAGAAAACCTATCTGTAAAAGATATGGCTCGACCACATCTTCGAGTGTGTCCCTTTCTTCGCCGAGCGTCGCGGCAATTGCATCGATACCGGCCGGGCCGCCGTTATAAACGTTGACCAGCGCTCGTAAGAAAGCCCTGTCCAACTCGTCCAGGCCCAAAGAGTCAATCTGCTCCATCTTAAGCGAGCTTTCGACAATCCCGGAACTAAGAATCCCTGAGCCTTTCACCTGTGCGTAGTCGCGGACTCGTTTCAATAATCGATTTGCCACTCTCGGCGTACCGCGTGAGCGGTCTGCAATCAATTCCAGTGTCCCGTCCTCGCATTGTAATTGCAACAGCTCTGCCGACCTGGCCAGTATATCCGTCAATTCTTCGCTGCTGTAAAAATCCAGATGATACAGCATCCCAAACCTGCTGCGAAGAGGAGCGCTGAGCAAACCGGCCCGTGTCGTCGCACCGATAAGAGTAAAACGCTTGAGCGGGAAATTTATCGTCTTTGCGTGCAGGCCGCTATCGACGGTAAAATCGACCTTGAAATCCTCCATCGCAGGGTAAATGAACTCTTCGACCAGCGTGCTGAGCCGGTGAACCTCGTCAATGAACAGCACATCGCCGGTATTGACATTGCTCAAAAGGCCCATAACGTCACCGGCCTTTGCCAGGGCCGGGCCCGATGAGCATCGAATCCTGGCGCCCATTTCGTTTGCCACAACATGAGCAAGCGTTGTCTTGCCGAGCCCCGGCGGGCCGTAAAACAAAATATGCTCCAACGGCTCAGACCTTTGTTTGGCTGCTTCTATGGCAATTGAAAGCTTGCTCTTGACGTTTCGCTGGCCTACACATTCGTCCAGGGACGTTGGCCGAAGTGAGACGTTAAAACTCTCCTCCGCCTCGCTCAAAGATTGTCCGGTTATTATTCTGCCTATAGCCATTATTCAAAAAAAATATCAAATTTTTGGAGTTGCCCCTTCGCGGCAAAGAGTTCCTTATTTTTACTTTTAACCTTTTACTTTTCTTTAGACTTCTACTCCCTGCTTTAATCTGTACACAAGAGGTACAAGCGCTTCAGCCGATTTAATATCAGGGTGCTTTCGGCAGGCCAGTTCAACCAACTCCATCGCTTCGGCCCTTTTTTCGCCCCAGGCGATAAGAATTTCCATAGCTTCGATCTGGAACGGCTTAAACCCGGCCCCCGTCGGTCCGGCTTGTTCGGCCCCAACTGCAAAAGACTGTAACTTGCCCTTTAATTCGGCGATAATTTGTTGTGCCATCCTTCTTCCTATCGCCGGCAGTGACATTAAAGTCTTGTCATCGGCGTTTTCAATCGCTGCTGCTATGGTAGCTATCGGAATGCTCAACGACCGCAGGCCTTTCTTTATGCCCATCCCCTTGACGCTGATATATTTGGTGAAAAAATCCCTCTCGCCCGCGTTCAGGAAGCCTACCATTCTCGGCACCAGATTGCCGCCGCCCAGCGTGCCTTCATAATATTCCATAGTGCAAAGAGTAATATCCGAGCCGAGACGTCCGGACAGCACACTTACACAATAGCTCGGCAACATTACCTCATAACCGACCGCACCAACCTGAACCAGGCAGCAATCGGTATCAAGCTTAGCAAGTTCTCCTTCGATCTTGGCTATCATAATTTAGTTCTTCGTATTTCGTGGCCCGTTTATATTCGACCCTTACACATTAGCTGTCCGTTATTAAAATGCTATTCAGCTCGTTCGCACAGCACAAAGCCGCTGCTATCGCGTCGGCTACATCGTTCGGCTCCGGCAGCTCGGCTAAAGATAAAATCGTCTGAATAGTCCTTTGCACCTGCTCCTTTGACGCCCTGCCGTTACCCGTAATTGATTTTTTTATACGCGTGGCACTGAAGCTTCTAACCTCAATCACCGCTTCTGCACATTTCTGTAATATAACACCTCTTGCGTGTCCCATCAATATCGCTGTTCTTG
>CAZQXE010000310.1:0-2464 GCA_964597115.1 uncultured Pirellulales bacterium
TATCACGATTTTTGTCGAGCCATTGTGTTTTTCTGCGTATCATTTTGATGAAATCGAGTCCTGAAAGATGTCCGAAAAATCCGGTCGCTGCAATGGGCAAAACCGCCTCTGCAATCATCGTCTCTATCATCAAATCGAGCAGCGCATTCGTTTGATTTGCGCTGATTTTGTTCTTTCTGCGATATCCGTTGAGCACCTGGATGAGCTTATCGGTATCGAAGTAGTCGGGCCATTCGGCCAGGTTCGGCTTGCCGCCGACGATCGAGAACTGCAGCATCGCGTTGGCCAGGTCGGTGAGCGGCGGTGCGATTTTGACCGAATCAAAATCAAGGATCGCTGTAACTTTGCGTTTGGAAAAGAGCATATTACCCGGATGCCAGTCGCCGTGGACAACCTGCTGAGGCCAGGAATCGAAACCTAATTCGTTTACGCTGACACTCGATTTATTGTATAGGACCATAAGTGCCTCGGCGGTGGACTGCATTTTCCTGGTCGGGCCGGCCATTCTGTCGGAGCCGACGGTTTTCAGGTGCGCGCGAACCGTTGAAGAATCGTGAAAGCTGGTTTGTAAGGGCTTCCATTCGTGAGTGAAATCAGCCAGGTGACGATGAAACTCGGCCAATCGCCGGCCGGTATCAACGGTAGCTTCGGCTGAGCCGTCGTAGCGGGCGCCTACGACGAATCTGAAGAATTCGTAGATGTGGTTGTTCAACTGCAGGATTGTATTGTTCTCGTCGCGAGTGGCCAGCAGAGAAGTGACGGGGAAGCCCCTGGAAGCCAGATGATTTTGAACCGCATGCGCAAAGGCCACTCGATAGAGATCGTCCTTGGCCCTGGGGCGGCGTTTGAGAAGGAACTTGCCCTGCTCGGATATGATTACCATCTTCGGCGCACGGCGATTGCCGCCGGACAGAGACTCCGCCTTCTGGATTACGCCAATGTCGTAATGGCTGAGGACCCGTACAAGCTCCTCGGAAGAAAAATGTGCGCCACCTCGGGGCATAAGTCAATTGATTAAAGATTATTGATTATTGATAACGATTATTTTTTTTAACGACTGCGGACTACATTAGTAAAAGAAGAATAATCAGCAGGAAAAATACCGCCGCGACCGTGCTTAAAATGATTATCGCCATTTTGTAATTAGCGATGGTCCCTTCTTCGTAGGCCTTTGCCTTGTCTTCAACATCCTCACCCTCTTCCAACTGCTCGAGCACAGAGAAATCAAATCTTTTGTGCGCCTGAAGCGGCGGCTGGCCGTTGCGAAGAGCCTCTAAATCCATCAGCAGCTCCTCGATGTTTCGATAGCGGTTCTCTCTGCGCTTGGCCATCATAATTTCGATGACTTCCGAAATCCCCGCAGACAGGGAAGTATTAATATGGTCCGGTGGAATAAGTTTCTCACGCAGGTGCTTTCGCATAACATCCGCTGAATCATCCGCCATAAACGGGACCCGGCCTGTGAGCATGTGATATAATGTTGCCCCGAGACCGTAAATGTCGGCTCTGCCGTCGATATCGATTTTGCCTCGAATCTGTTCGGGCGCGATATAGTAAGGCGTCCCGTAAGCCTTACCCGCCTCGCTTTGTGCCGCCTCAATATCCGTCGTCGCCCGAGCCAAACCCATATCCGCAAGCTTCACCGTCCCGCTCGTATTAATCATAATATTTTTCGGCTTAACATCGCGGTGAATCAAGCTGCAAGCATGTGCATGAGCGAGCGCATGAGCGACTTGAATAATTATATCCAGCGCCTCAGACTCAGAAAAAACATTCCCCGCCGTCAAATCATCCGCAATCGTTTTCCCCTCGACATACTCCATCACGAAGTAGTGATACCCCCCCGCCTCGCCGACGTCGATTGCCTGCACAATATTCGGATGATTCAGCCTCCCCGCCGCCTGCCCTTCCTTATAAAACCGCTCGACGTACTCCGGATTCTCGCTAAACCGCTTCGGCAAAATCTTTATCGCCACCGTACGATTCAGACTCAACTGCTTTGCACTATAAACAATCGCCATCGCGCCGGCTCCGAGCTTGCCGGTGATTTTATACCCGGGAATCTGATGCGCTACTGCTTTGCTTTCCTTTATACTCGCCTTTAATCTGTCCGCCTGGGTCTCCGTGACCAAACCCATCTCGACCATAAGGTCCCTGAGAATTATCGGATTGATATCACTGCGGGCCTGCAGCTCCTTCAGCGAGTGACGCAGCTCTTCGTCCGTGCACAGACCGCGTTCGACCGCTAATTTGCCGAACACCGTATCGTAATTAGTCTCGTTACTCATTGATATCGCCTTCGTAAACCGATATGCGTACGCCGATGAGCCACTCCTTCGGCTTTGCCCTGAATCCGACAGCAAATAAACTGTTCAATTATCGGTCTACAAAAAGTCTTGTCAAAGAAAATTTGCTTCTTTCTATAATTTATACGTTCGTAACGTCGCCGTAGTTTTAATAGAAA
>CAZQXE010000311.1:0-2459 GCA_964597115.1 uncultured Pirellulales bacterium
CAAGCAAATATCGGAGCTGACAAACGTCTATAAAAGTCTTATGTAAAGGATAAGGAAAATTGCAACGATCCCTGATACAACACGCTACTGGAAATATCGCAGGTCTTCAAGACGAATCTCGACTGGCCAGGATTGTATTTAGCCTTTCGACAATAGCCATCTTGACGAAGATTTTCGGATTTGCCGAGAAGTTCGTGATTGCACATTTCTTCGGCACCACTGACACGGCTGATGTGTACTTTGCATCGACGGGAATAGTTCTCTCAATTATATGGCTCGTGAGGGAACTTTTATACCCGTCACTTTTACCGGTGTTCGCCGATAGTCTGTCAAAATCAACTTCGGCCTCCGGAAATCTATTCAGGAAAGCGTTTCTGTCGGCTGCAGGTTTTCTGGCCATTGCGGCTGCGGTTCTGGTACTTTTCTCAGGATCCCTCACAAAGGTACTCTTACCGGGATTTTCGGAGCCAAAGAGGCTGGTTACTGTAAATATGCTCAGAATGCTGGCGCCGGCGGCATTCTTTCTCGGCCTTACTATGGTAACGTACACAACACTGAATGCCCGCAAGAAATTCCTGAAAGCAGCGTTTCCTGAAGCAGCGCTGAAACTGTTCATCGTGCTCGGACTGATTGCCCTGCTGCCGGTTCTGGGTATCTATGCTCTTGCGCTGGTCATGGGTCTGGGAGGTCTTGGCTGTCTTCTGGCACAACTCTATTTCATCCCCGAACACAAGTTTCTTCTCAAACAGGACAAGGACTCGAATAACACCGAGCATTTCAAGAAAGTCCTGTTGCTTATGGGCCCACTTGTTGTCGGCGTTGTATTTTCACGCATAAGTGGCTTGGTAGATAATTTGCTTGCCTCGAAGCTGCCGAGCGGTCAGTTGTCGTATCTGGGCTATTCCAAGAAGCTCATCGATGCTATTTTACTGATCGGGCCCGTGGCGTTGGTCACCGTGATATATTCCCAGTTATCACATCTTGCATCTGCAAAAGAGTACGAGAAATTCACGAGCCTGATCACCAAAACCTTTAGACTGTTGATGTACCTGAGCGTACCTGTTGCCTGCCTGCTGATAGGATTGAAACAGCCCATAATCAGAGTCCTTTTTCAGAGAGGCGAGTTCACTATGGACTCAACCTGGGGAACATCCCGGGCATTTATGATTTATGCTTTTGGATTGACTACATTTTCTCTGGAAGTACTGTTCGTACACAGTTTCTTTGCTCTTAAAGATACGAAAACGCCTGTCACGTACGGTGTCTTATGCGTATTTCTGGATATCGCTCTGGCAATAGCGCTGCTAAGACCTCTCGGGTATCTGGGCATCGCAGGTGCGTTTGTAATCTCAAAGACGATAAAGATAATTGTTCTTGGTATCATATTGAATAAGAGATGCGTTGGATTATTCGATTTAAGAACAGTACCTTTTTTAATCAAACTGGGTGCTGCCACATGTGTAGCGTTATTATCTCTGAGATTTTTGCTCGGTATCAATAATCCTGACTCTCTTCTACATACACTCGCTTTTGATTTAATGCTGCCGGGCATCGGTTCTTTATTGGCTTTTGTTGTATGCTCACATCTTTTAAGAATTGATGAATTCAAGATAATAGTGTCGCTGCTGAGATATAGAAGAGCGGTGGTCAGCACGCTTTACGAGGAAGCCGAATGACAGAACAAAGCATAACATTTTGTCACCAGGGAAGTAGATTCGAATCTGTCGCTAATGTCCTCGGATTCGGTTTGTCTTTCTCAGCCGTGATTGCGGCCTGCTTCATCGCCTTTTTTACTAAGACGCTAATCCCGGTCGAGAATCCGGCCATACTGGTGTTCGCATCATTTTTCGTACTTGTGCCATTCAAGCTGGAAACCTTGAGCACGCTACAAAAAATTATAGGCTTCTACTTATTTAGTGTCCTGGTCAACCAATTGTCGGGACAGTATTTCCCAATTTCGGCTATATCTGGTGATATTAACGTCTCTTATAGCACCATACCTTTGTTGCTGTGCGGATTGGGATATTTTGCCGGAAAACCGAACTCGATCAATACACAACGAGCTATTGAAAGAGCAAATATATTTTATGCCTGGGAACTAACATTGATCATCATCGCCGTTCATATGGTTTGTCTGAGCCTGGTTCTGAATAAGTTCTATGGGTACGGATATGAGCGAAATCTGAGTACGGCGGGGAATCTGGCTTTGTATTTGTTACTGTTCATCGTCTTGTGGGAGAAGCTTGGAAACCTTCGCCTCCGCCAAAGTATGGGCCTTGTCTTAGCATTTTTCTACTTAGCATCGATTTTTATGAACAATTAACTATGATTAGATTGGCAGATAATTTCGAGAAAGATGTCGTAATGGCTGAGAACCGGCCGTTAGGCAACGGACTACGAACGTGCGCGATAATGCTGGCGACAGTGGCAATTGTGACATCGGCTTTTCATTTTTGGCC
>CAZQXE010000312.1:0-2458 GCA_964597115.1 uncultured Pirellulales bacterium
TTGTCGGACCACCAGCTCTGGCGTTGATAAGTGCGGGGGCGGAATCCGCCGGTTCGGTCGATAAAGCCGAACCTGCTGCTGATGTTGGGCCAGTCTGCTTCGCCGAGATAATCGATGCCGGACCAGATGAACTGGCCTGCGTGTTGCGGATTGTTACGCATGTCCAGCCAGGTCCGAAGTCCGTGGCCCTGCTCGGTGCCGATGATCTTTCGTGTCGGCTTGACCTTATGGGCGGCGAGCAACTCACTGTCACGATAGTTCGTGCCGATGACGTCCAGCATATCGGCAAGGCCGTTGTCGTAGTCGTGGCTTACGTTGGGCCTGAAGAGCCCCTGAGTAACGGGACGTGAGGGATCGTTTTTGTGGCAAACGTCAACCAGAGACCGGAGAATATTTTTGGCAAGCTCTTCCTTCGGGGTGTCGTGAATTTCGTTTCCGGTGCTGTAGAGAATAATGCTGGGATGATTGCGGTCGCGCAAAATCATATCGCGAATATCAATTGTTCCCCACTCTTTAAAATAGACGTTATATCCTTTGTTTGCATGCGGCTTGCCGACGGTCCAGGCGTCGAAAGCCTCGTCCATTACGAGAAAGCCCATGCGGTCGCACAAATCGAGGAAATCGGGGGCGGGTGGATTATGAGCGGTGCGCACTGCATTGACGCCGACTTGCCTGAGCAGTTCAAGGCGCCGTTCCCAGACTCGCAAAGGAATGGCTGCGCCTACGGCGCCGCCGCCGTGATGTATGCACACACCTTTGATCTTGATGTTCCTGCCGTTGAGCCAGAACCCGGTGGCCGATTCGAAATGGGCGTCACGAATGCCGAATGTGGTGACATCATCGTCAATGGCAATGCCGTCGGATATGATTTTACTTACGGCCGTGTAGAGATTTGGATTGTCGAGGTCCCAGAGTTGCGGGTTACTAACAGTGACATTCTGCAAAAAAGCAATAGATTGGCCGCCTGAGATGAATTGCGTAGTCTCGGTGGATTCAACGGATTGACCGTCAGGTGCGAGGATAGTGGTTTGCACTTTAACTTTAAGCTGGGCGTCGGACTGATTCACAACCGTAGTCTGTACCTGCACAACGGCTCGCTCAGCGGCGACTTTGGGCGTGGTAATGAAAACGCCCCAATGATCGATATGGACCGGATTGGTGACAACCAGGCGGACGTGGCGATAGATTCCCTGGCCGGTGTACCAGCGGGAAGCGTGCTGGAGAGTAGTATCGGTGCGTACAGCAAGGATGTTGGGCTTGTCCTGGCCAAAGTTGAGATGGCCGGTTAGCTCGTAGCGGAAGCTGATGTAGCCGAAGGGGCGTTTGCCGAGGTGGTGGCCGTTTATCCATACGTCGCTGTTGGCCATCACACCGTCGAAGTCGATAAAAACGCGGCGTCCGGAGTAGTCGCTCGGCAGGGTGAAATGCTTGCGATACCAACTTATCCCGCACGGCAGGTAAGCTCCGCCGCGGCCTGCGGGGCCGTTCGGATCGAACGGGCCTTCAATGCTCCAGTCGTGGGGCACGTTCACTTTGTTCCAGGATGCATCATCGAAGTCGGATTTGTCGGCGCCGGGAGCGTCGGCTTTGAGGAAACGCCAATCCAAATCAAAGCATTGGGTGACTCGAGAGCAGTCGGAAAGATTGCCGGTCGAGGCAGGGGCGGATACCTTTGGGCTGCTGAGCATATAAGAAACGGCGTTCAGGAATATCTTTTTTCCCTCAGCGGTGAGATTGAACTTTCCGCCATAACCGCTGCTTAGTGAGTGTGCACCGGCGGAAAAAAGCATTCTTTTATTTGCAGCTTTCTGGCCCGATGAATTGTAGAATTCTGTACCTTTGTCCCATTCTACTATGTAGGGATAATCGTCTGTCGAGTTGGCAATAAGCCTGCCATTGCCCACGGAGGTTTCTGCGACGAAAGTGGTAATGCCGGATTCTACCTGTTCGTCCACGAAGCGCACCTGATTTTTCTCGTAGAGTTTTACATCCTTGAACACGGGGTGTTTTGGTTCGGCGACCGTGAGTACGGAAGCAGTAATGCCTTCTTCCATGGTATCTGAATTAATCCAATGCCAGCGACTGTTCCTTGTGATGTAAGGATTTTGCAGTATCAAAGGCGCCTTGATCGAATTCCACTTGTCGGCCTCATTAATGTCATCGGAATAATTAGAGCTGTTAGTGCCGCGGCTTACGATTACCAAATCGGCAGCGTTCAGAACGGCTGTTTTGGCTTCATCGAGTGTCCCCCAGTAAACCTCTCCGATATTGGGAGGAGCGTTAACGGTGTATCCTTCTGATTTGAGCAAATCAATCCATTGCTGGTCGTCCGCGGTATTGTCGTAATTTTCGTCGAGCATTTCCGAAACCCAGACAATATTCGCAGCCTGGACGGACTGAAAAGCCCCGCTCAGAATCAGAATAAAGGAAATTAAAACAACCGGTCTTCTACTAAACA
>CAZQXE010000313.1:0-2444 GCA_964597115.1 uncultured Pirellulales bacterium
CTTAATAAGTCTTTCATTTCTCGTTTAAATCCCAGTGTCTGCGCAGCAACAGGCATAGGCACCACTTCACCAGGCCGGCCGTAAGGATACTGCCGTCTGGCAAGCTCGGCAATCTCATCGAGAATATGCACCTTGCCGACGATTAACCGCGTTTGGGCGTTTTCATAATCTTCGCCGCTGTTGTTTGTAACTCGCACATAGCCCTGCAGACGCATCGTCTTTTCATCCTCAGTCAGCGTGCCCATATAAAACGCCCGCCAGGACAAACCGCTTGTCAGATACGTAATCTCCACCGGCACTTTGCCGCTAACACCGCTTTCGATATTCCACAAGCCTAAATTCTGCACTCTGGGTGGATAGACCAGCTCTGTAATATCAATCTTGTCAGCGTTGGCTTTGGGCAGCATCTCCAGGCTGGTCGGGTCGATGAGCGTATTGGCCCAGGAGAATTGCAATTTGTTTTCGCCTTCTTTGACCGTCAGTGCCCTGCTTTCCCGCACGAGTGTCATATCGGCGGAGTTGTAAATCGTAAGCTGCACCGTATCCCGCGTCGGCAAAGTTACCAAATCTACTTTAGCCCGGGTGGAACCGGCCATCACGACGACTATAAATAGTATGAATATTTTTCGTTTCATTTTATTGACCCTTTATTCTGCCTTCTGTTTTCCGATTATTCACGGCCTAATATTCCGGCGATGATAGAACATCTTCAACTCCTTAACTGCCGGACCGGCTTCCGTGCGAGCAGGCAGCGCAATCTCGAACTCGAGAGTATTAGCATCTTTTTTCTCGAACTTCATATTGCATTTTTCCATATCCCACTGGCCGGGAATGTGCTGAATCATCGTCAGCGCAGCGGGGCTGTCTTTGAAGTTTTCAATTTTGGCTGTGATTTCCTCGTCGGTATCGTACAAAATGACTTGATTGCTGTTATTCCGTCGCAGATTGATTCGGGAGTCTCTCATTTTTTGCTGCGTGACGACGATATCCCTGCTGTCACCGATATAGAGCTCCATCTTTTCACCGACCGGCACCAGTGTTGTCACGTCTTCGCCTAAAAATATCGTGCTCTCGTGCCCATCATCCTGGAAAAGTCTCGCCTTGCCGCCCCAGAGGGCAAATTCTCCCAACCCGCTGCCAGCCTCATTTACTATGCGATAGCTTACCGGGATGCCCACATTCTGGTTTTCCAACCTTTCGGGATCCCACGGCAGCCTGGCGGCATCGAACGTCCAGACTTTGGTAATCGGCACTTTGTCGGTCTCAAGAAAAAGCATCTGCTTGGTCTCTTCGTGGTCAATGCCCTGCTTAAAAGCCTCCCCGTAATCCAGAAGCACCCGCGCCTCGTCGAAATCCTCGCCCGAGAAGTTCCGCAGCACCAGATAACTCTTCAAATCAACAAAAGTTTCCGCCTTGTCGGCTATCGCCTTGTAAGTAATCAGCCTGTCAATATTGCTCAGCAGATAACTGATTCTCACCGTCTCGGCGTAGTCGCCATCGCTGCTGATGTCCCAGACGAGGGCAGCTTCATTCGGCGGATAACTTACACTAAGAAGCGTCACATTGTCCGGATGGTCGAGCACTTTTAGCCGAATCGAATCGGCATCGATAAAGACGCCGTTCCACGAGAAGTCCACCTTATTCAGGCCTTTTTGCAGCGTCAGCACGCGCTCTTCTTCGATCAGTGTCGCCTGCGGATTGTCCAGGCGAATCACCGTCGCCGCCCTCTCCGGCAGCGCAACAAGTTTAATCCTGCCGTGAGAAATTGCGCTGCACCCAAGCAACAGCCCAATCATTAAAAGTTTGTTTCTTCTGCCGTGCATAATTCAATCTCCTAAAAATTTAATTTCTCTCTTTGTTTTTCATTGCGTCATCGCTTCTTCTCTTACGCCGTGATATGTTCGTACTTCATAACTAAATGTTTTCTTGCTTCGTGGCTCAAGATTTAACTTAAAGCGTACATGCGTGGCATCGTACTTTTCGCGAGGAGTATCAGCCAGCATCGTCCAGTATGCGGTGCCGAAGCCACGGGTAATTTCAATTTCTACAGGCAGCGTTCGAGTGTTTGTGATTTCGATTTTCCACGTTCTTACTTCGTCCCAGCCGGCGATGTCACCTCTATTGTCGAAAACGAAATTATCCGTCTTGAAATCCATCAGCTTCGGCTCAATGCCGACCAATCGGGCAGGGCCAAGATTCAACTCGATCTCTTCGTCCACCGGAATATATTTTATATTCGTCCCGCCAACGTACGATAAATAACCCTGCTCATCAGCCCGGCTATAAATTTTGACATTCCCGTTCGGAATCGGCGTTTGCCCAAGGTTATGCTCTTGGTCGTTCGTTAACGAAATGAATCTTATCGTCTGATTTGACCAACGCTCCTCATCGTATTTGTACAAACTCTCGATTTCAATATCAGCAATATCAAACGAAAGCAGCCT
>CAZQXE010000314.1:0-2365 GCA_964597115.1 uncultured Pirellulales bacterium
TGGAAATAAAGGAAGTGCGATTATGAAATACAGAGAATTGGGACGCACCGGCTGGAAGGTTTCAGAGGTAAGCTTTGGTGCGTGGGCGATTGGCGGAGCCTGGGGCAAGGTCGATGATGCCGAATCGTTGGCGGCCTTGCGCAGGGCTATAGAGCTTGGCGTCAATTTTATCGATACGGCAGATGTTTACGGCGATGGTCGAAGCGAGCGGCTGGTGGGGCAAATATGCCGCGAAAATAAGGACAGAATCTACGTCACCACTAAGGCGGGACGCCGTTTGGATCCCCACATCACAGAAGGCTACAATCGTAAGAACCTGACCGCCTTTGTCGAGAGAAGCCTTAAGAACCTGGCGACAGAAACAATCGATTTATTGCAACTGCATTGCCCGACCGTCGAGGTTTATTATATGCCGGAGGTCTTCGGTGTGCTCGATGAGATGATCAAGGCGGGAAAAATCCGCTACTACGGCGTCAGCGTCGAAAAGGTCGAAGAGGCCCTCAAGGCGATAGAATATCCGAATGTGCAAAGCGTACAACTTATCTTCAATATGTTCCGGCACCGTCCCGCCGAGCTTTTCTTTGAGCAGGCCAAGAAGCGAAAAGTTGGTATCCTGGCACGTGTGCCGTTAGCTTCGGGAATGCTGACAGGCAAGCTAAAGCCCGATTCTACATTCGAATCCGACGACCATCGAAATTTTAACCGCCACGGCGAGGCTTTTGACAGGGGCGAGACTTTCTCAGGCGTCGATTACGATATTGGGCTTAAAGTAATCGAGCAGCTCAGGGACATTTGCCCGGCGGGGATGAGCATGGTGCAATTTGCTCTGCGATGGATTTTAATGTTCGATGCCGTGACATGTACTATTCCCGGCGCGAGGCGGCCTTCGCAGGCAGAGGAAAATTTTTCAGCAGCAGACATGCCGCCGCTTTCTAAAAAGACGATGGCTGAGGTACGTGACATCTACGACCGTCACATCCGGGAATTAGTGCATCATTACTGGTAAGTGTCGTTATTGGAGAAAGTCCACCGAATCAATCAATATCCATCAAGTTCGAAACGAAAGGAGAGATTATGGTCGCACAAGGATTTTTGGGACCTGGTACTTACGAACTCTTGGTCATTTTATTTGCCCTTGTAGCAGGTGTCCTTGGAACAGCATTGACAGTGATTTCTTTCTGGAAGATATGTTCGAAAGCGGGTTTTCCGGGACCGTTGTCATTGCTGATGATTGTTCCGATTGCTAATATCATTTTACCGTTATATATTGCATTTTCAGATTGGCCTTCTCTCAAACAGAATCCTTGATAATAACCTCTCAGGGACAAACAAGCCGCTTTGTTATAATGCAGTTGACGTGCCCACTGAGTTGGTTGTTCGGCTTATTAATATGAATAACTTTATAATTCGAAAATATAGTACAGATGATCGGGAAGATGTGATTGAACTATGGTCGCAGTGCGGCCTCGTTGCTCCACAGAATAATCCGAAACGTGATATCGTCAGAAAGCAGAATGTAAATCCCGAATGGTTCCTGGTAGGAGAACTCGATGGCAGGATAATCGCAACGTGTATGGCCGGGTATGAAGGCCATCGAGGCTGGATCAATTATCTGGCTGTTTCTCCACAGCATCAGCGTCATGGTTTTGCAACGCAAATTATGTGCGAGGCGGAGAAGATTTTGCGAGATGCAGGCTGTCCAAAAATCAACATCCAAATCAGGACATCCAACACCGATGTAATTGAATTCTATAAAGCGATAGGTTTTAAGACGGATGATGTTGTCAGCATGGGAAAACGACTTGAGCAGGATAGTTCCTGCGAGACCGAATAAGTCACTGAGCTAAATCGTTAGAGCGTGACTTTTACCGCGTCGATCATTTACAAGCCGCGATGGGCGTACTTGTGCATCCGAACTATAAGAACGAGCCGGCTAACGGCGTCGGTGTAACGAAGAATATCTACGATCCTAACTGGCTGGGTTACTATGTGAATGTTCAGGTGGGCGAAGATCTGGTCACCAATCCACAGGAATTTTCGATGCCGGATGAGTTCTTGGTCGCCAACCTGTGGGGCGAGGAACGTTATGAAATTCAGTATATTCGTCATT
The DNA here is from genome assembly GCA_964597115.1 of uncultured Pirellulales bacterium. Taxonomy (GTDB): domain Bacteria; phylum Planctomycetota; class Phycisphaerae; order Sedimentisphaerales; family Anaerobacaceae; genus CAZQXE01. The sequence goes on from CAZQXE010000314.1 coordinate 2,111, forward strand.
CCAATCTCGTCCCGGATGGTGAGCACATCCTGACCAGAGAGCAGATATTCGAATTAGCCGATATGATGCAACTTATTCAGATTCATTTTATGCAACTCTACAGGATTCCGCGTAATGACAGGGACTTTGCAATGGAAATTGAGTTTAAGATAACAGCAGAAGGTCACCTTAACATTAAACAGGCGCGACCCTGGATCGATTAGGGCATAATCGTCTTATCGTATGTGATAAATGTGCAGATGAGGTTTTGGTTAG
>CAZQXE010000315.1:0-2338 GCA_964597115.1 uncultured Pirellulales bacterium
TCTCTTGCCGTTAGGCATCCCTAAGGGAAATTCGCTAATCTTCTAATTCATTGCAATACGAGTTCTTGAGTTGTTCGTAAAAGACCATTGCGGGGCTTCCAGCGAAGCTGATACCCATCCATGCGGCTTCGTCGATTTAGTCCTGAGTAAAGCCTTTCTCTTTTGCTTTTTTCATGTGCATTTTCAGACACGGCTCGCATCGTGTTGCTACCGACAGCGCAATAGCCATTGCCTGCTTGGTGTATGAATCTAAACCGTGTGGCGAACTGGCTGCGCCGAGAAATTCTACGAACTTGGACTTAATCTGATCGATTCCTGTTCCCTGTGCAACAGCAGACCCGCCGGAATCGATAGCATCGGCACAGCAGGGGACTTCTGTTCGTTCCTTGTCGCTAGTCACTTGTGTCTCATCGACCGGCACCACAGGGGTGCCGGCTAAACTTGTTGAAGGTATTTTCCGTTTGCCGGTTGTCTTGATATGAACGAGTCCCGAACCTTTCGCCGATACTTTGCCGATAATAGTCGCAGCGGAAATTCCATCTTTATAAAGTGCTTTTAGAAAATCTTCGGTGTCTTTTTCTGCAATAGCAATAAGCAGTCCGCCGGAAGTCTGTGCATCGTAGCATATATCGACTATCTCCTGCGGAAGCGCATCGTCGGCAGATACGCGTCTGCTGCATGATTCCTTATTTCGCTCGATAGCGCCGGTTAGTATTCCCGCAGCGGCGTATTCCAGCACGCCGTCGAACAAAGGAATATCATCCCAAATTACCTCGACATCCACGCCGCTTGATAAGGCCATTTCAGTCAGATGACCCATCAGGCTAAAGCCGGTCACATCGGTGCAGGCGTTTGCGCCAAATTTGACCATTAGCTCCGCAGAATTTTTGTTCAATGTGGCCATCGATTTAGCGGTTGCTTTGACGCTGCCCTTGTCATCCCTGCCAATCTGAGCGGCGAAGGCGACAATTTCTGTGCATAATGGCTTGGTTAGTATTAGCACGTCACCCGGGCGTGCGCCGGCGTTTGTCACTATCTTGTCCTTGTCTATAGTGCCGGTGACGGCGAAGCCGGCCTTAATTTCGCTGTCGTTGATACTGTGCCCCCCGATAATCGCTACTCCCGCCTCGTTCATTTTGTCGATGCCGCCGGATAAAATCTCGTTCATTGTCTTATCGGGGACCTTGCGAACGGGAAAGCCGAGCACAGAAACTGCTGTTATGGGCGTCCCACCCATAGCGTAAATGTCACTCACCGAGTTAGCAGCCGCCACCTGACCGAATGTATACGGGTCATCGACCGAGGGAGTGAATACATCAACGGTCTGAACTAAAGCCTTGCCATCGCCCATGTCATAAACGCCTGCGTCGTCGCCTGTCGGCACGCCGACTAGCACCCGCGGATCATCAACAGCGGGTAAATCCTTTGAGACCTGCTTTAAGAACGCTTGGTCTACTTTGGAAGCACAGCCGGCCATATCGACCACGGTAAAACGGCCTTGATTAAATGTCTGACCGGGTGCGACACGGACCGACTCAAAGCAGAGAAAGAGCGCGGAATGTCTATCGACCTCGGATTCGCACCGTGTACAGTTTCAGAGCTGGAAGTGGGTATTGTAGATGTCCCCGGCCATGAGAATTTTATAAAGACAATGGTCGCCGGGGCCAGTGGTATTGACGGTGTTATTTTTGTTATTGCTGCCGATGACGGTGTGATGCCGCAAACACGTGAGCATCTCGACATCCTCACTCTTCTTGGTGTCGAACACGGCATCGTGGCCTTAACCAAAGTTGATTGTGTCAATCCTGATCGTATTCAGAATGTCACCACAGAGGTCAGGAATTTTCTTGTGGGCACCTTTCTGGAGGGTGCGCCGATTCTTCCCGTATCAAGTATAACAGGCGAAGGTTTCGATGCTTTTTATGAGTCACTTAAAGAACTTGTTAATACAATTGAGCCAAAAAAAACTGACGGAGTATTCCGGCTGCCGGTTGAGCGAGCGTTTTCTATTAAGGGCTACGGCACAGTAGTTACCGGCATTCCCGTTGCAGGTTCGATAAATATCGGTGACGAAGTGACGCTCTTTTCGCATGGGATTAAAGGGCGAGTAAAGGCTATACAGGTTTATAAGCGGAATAGTGACACTGCTATGGTCGGCCAGTGTGCCGCGCTAAATGTCCCTCAATGGGACTACAAGAGTATAGAACGTGGCTGCACGGTCACACTCGGTGAGTATTTCTTATTGCAGCAGTGGTATTTGTGTAAATTCCGTGTCCTTGCTCATATAACTGCACTTTCCAAAAAATAGATTGTTAGGCGGCCAGTTTCATTAGCTTAT
>CAZQXE010000316.1:0-2279 GCA_964597115.1 uncultured Pirellulales bacterium
AAAAAATAATTTTATGTTTCTGATAAATGTAGGCTCATTCATGTTATTAGTCTAAGAATCTGATGCCCTGTAAGATATTGGCCTGTACTTAATATCAGAACTTCAATTGGAGGCTTATAAAGAAGGTTTTACCCGGTATTTCGTGCCCTGTGTATTCGTTGCTCTGTCTGACGGGATCATGAGTCTTATTGAATATGTCGCTGACACCGACCATTATCTCTCCACTTTCCTTATTAAATGTTTTCGAGATTGTCAGGTCCAGGCGATTGGAAGCATTGATATCATTGTTACCTGTAGAGGGATTTCCACGAGTCATATCGGTATAGGTGTAATTAGTGTTAAGGATCCAATCGGATTTAAAACGGTGTCGGAAACGCAGGCCGGTTTTGTGCCTGGCCGGCATAAAGGCGGCGAAATCCTGATTTTTTCTATCCGGTTTGAACTCATTGTATGAATACCAGCTCGATATTCTTCCCCAGTCTCTGTCGATAGCAAGCTCGATGTCACCGCCCCAGGCATCGGCCCCGTCAATGTTATCAGCGATAGCGAATACCTGGTTGAAGATGTTTCTGGTTAACCGGTATCCGATTAATTTATTGAACTGTTGGTAGAATGTGTCGGCGCGGAAAAACAGCGTTTTAGAGATTTTTGCTGTGTAGCCGGTTTCGAGACAGATGAGCTGTTCATTTTCAAGGTTGCCCGGTGCTGTTACATTGAGCAGGAAAAGTCCGCCACCCATGGGTATTAAGGTGCTTGATGCCTTTCTCAACTCCGGCAGGGGGGCGCTGAAGGCCTTAGCCACGCTAAACCTGAGGATATGCTTCTTAGCCTGGTCTATATTATACAGACCGGTCAATCGGCCCGACCAGTCTGCCCTTGTGCCGGAATACCAGTCACTGCGGATCTGGCTTTCGATAGTCCAGCGATCACTTACTTCCCATCTGTCGATGGCGAACAGGCCCACATTGTATTCATCCAATGGCACGCCACTTATGCGCGCCTGTTGTGGGCGACCTGAACTGGTGTCGGAATCAATATGATCCCATCTGAAGCTGGTGCCTATACTTGCGTTGTGTCCATTCTTTGAAGCGAAATTATACTGTCCTTCCAGTTCATGCTGTTGCGTTGAAAACTGTGCTGCCATGGGCCAGTTGGTATTCCATAACTTGCCGGACCACTGAAGGTAACTGGAATTCCCGCTTTTGGAATTTTGGTCGAGCTTTATATATGAGCGAAAGTGATCTTCGCGAATATTCTCTCTCGGATAGTGGCCGCCGAGCTCGAAATCGCCTGCATCTATGTGCGTATGGCCGATTCCAAAGGACAGTTTTTTCATATCCGATATATCATAATATGCTTCGGTATCGATTTTGCGATTACGAGTGAAGTCTCTGGTCTTAAAGGTGTTGAATCCGATCATTGCATTTATTCCCGGCATGAATGATTTGTAATCGGCAGTTCCGTCTATTGCGTCTTCGGAGTCCTTAATATCTTCATATCCGGCTGAGATTCTCCAGCTCCATTTGGTATGTTCTTCAGCCCACCTGAGGTGCGTGTAGCTGTCGCCGAATTCGGTAATAGTTGTTTTGGCCATGCCACCAGGGACATCAGCGGGTTTCTTGGTCACGATATTAACCACACCTGTAAGTGCATTTGCCCCCCATGCGGCGCTGCCGGGACTGCGAACTACCTCTATTCTTTCAATATCCTCAATAAGCAAAGGCAGACCTTGGAAGTCGGGACCGCCATATACGGGATTGTCTGCCGCTCGTCCGTTGATCAGAAGTGTGGTTCGATCAGAGAAGGTCTCGTGGAGACCGTGAATGCCGATGGCGTATCTTTTCCGGTCGATCTGAAGTACGTCAATTCCACAGGCAAAGCGAAGTATTTCAGGGATACTTGTCAGGCCGCTATAGTGAATGTCTTCATCTGTTATTATAGTGACGGGACTTGACAGCTCGTCGGATTTCTGAGGCAATCTGGATGCGGCGGTTACGACAGTGACCTCCATGAGCTCCTCAATGGACATATTGAACAATTCTTTGATTGCCTCAGCATCCTCCTGCTGCGCGCGCAGCTTGAGATTAAAGATTAAAACCAACAGTAGTGCGGGTACGACTACGAGCTTTCGCATTTAACCCCCATTTTGTGAATGCGTCGTTTTAGCCAAGGTTTAAAATATTAATATCTATCACCCTGGTTGTGTATTTCTGTCCGCGTAAGCTTATACTATTTTATCGTCATTTTTTTCCTAATTCTTAACATGCTTTTTATCGGTT
>CAZQXE010000317.1:0-2256 GCA_964597115.1 uncultured Pirellulales bacterium
ATCGCAGATAAACGAGCCGTTCATACAAAAGTATCTGAAGTGTCTGGCGGTGCACGTTTGCACTTTGCCGGTAACGCAGGTAGTTTCTGTTGCGATTGCGGTGATTTATTATTTTACACATCGGGAGCAGCCGAACGCCTGGGTTGTCGGATTGGGGATAATCGGCTTTTTCCAAGTGGTGCCGATCTCGCCGGGTTCATTGACTCGCGGGCTTTATGTGCTGTACCTGGTCATAAGAGAACGCAATTTCAAAGATTATAGTATTGCGGTGTTTCTGGCCTTTTTCAAGTACGTCGGCTATCTGGCTTTTCCGATTCAGATGACGTATCACTATCCCGCACTGGCGAGATTTATGGCGGGCCATTGGGCAACTGAGGCGGTGCATATCGTGCCGGTTTTTGGCGAGGGTGGGGCTTTGCTGGAGCATTGGGTATTCTGTCTATTTTACAACTGGCCTTTGACGATACGGCGCAGAATGAAAAAGCGTGCCGAGGTCAGACTATCGATGAAACCGCGGTACTGGCACGCAGGCTTGTGTGCAATCGCCACCGCGGGAATATTGGGAATCGCCGATTCTATTTATCTTCGGAATTTCAACGAGCTGCCGGATTTAGGAGATATCTGGTGGCTGGTGATATTAGCACTGCTGATTTGCGGTTCGGCGGTAACTTTGGGTTGTGGCGGAGCGGCGCTGGGTAAAAGGATAACTGCAGCGGCCGTTTGCGGGATTTTGGTCGGAGTGCTCTATACGGCAGTTTCGGCAACACTAAACCACAACAGCACTATTGCGGCAACGGGAATATGGCGAATATTTATCTTTGCTATTCTTTCAACTATCGGGGCGATAATTACAGAACTAAAGCTGCCGAATCCCAAACAAGGGTAGCTTACATCCTGCAGAAAGCTTGAATTAACGCAATAATTACCACCGAGCTTATGTGTTTTTTGAGCAAATCACCCCACTTATCCTCCTACTGCAACGAAGAACTTCACAATTAAAAAAGAAAAAAAGTGGAAAACCGGATATTTGAACGTATAATATTGACCGACCGGCTGTAAGGCTTTTACTTTTGAAATTAAAACCTTTTTAGTGAGACCTTAGGGAGGCGCTCCCGGAGTCTGCTTTGGAGGATTAGTCTGTGATGTCATTGAATAGTTACAGTTCCCTGTGTGATGATCTTTATCTCGATATGCATATTAATACCGAGTTAAATCTGCCGACAGAGCGCGATACCATTCTGACCTTTTTCGAACGAATACGAAAACAATTCCCATCTATGGGCTATTTTTATCGCAGGGAAAACAACGAGTATTGCCTGGAAGAGAACCGCAGCCTCGGCCAATATCGCTGGGTCACTCTCGAAGTAGACCGCATCGGTTCCGGAGTGGTCAATCCGTCGGACTTCGAGATGGCTTATCACCAGGACAGACTGGTGCTTGAGCTTATCCCATACATGCTGAGTGTCAGCCTTCTCGATATCGATTCGCTGGACGTTACTATCGCCATGGATTTTGACTATGCAGGCAACCACGACGAAGTTATCGCAGAGGCATTGTTCGGCCAAACCGCCTTTAACTGCCTGCTGGATTTGCCCATTGCCAGGCCTATCGGTTTTTCACCTGCTGTGATCGTAGCATTGTCCGACGACGACCATACTCAGGCACGAATCAGCATAGACTCAAAGACAAGCGTCTACGAGCCGAGAAGAAAGGGACAAGCTTCGGATGAAGCGATTAGTCTGTCCTTTACAATCCGCCAATACCCCAGAACATCCGGGGAATTTGACCTGTTGAAATCTTTCGAGTATCAGTGCCTGTTAGCTCATGAATTAATGGCCGAAAAAATAATTCCGAACTTCGTCCAGCCTTTAACCGAGACAATAGCACAAAAGCGTTTAACGTAGATTTGAAGAACTTTAGAATGGCTATTGAAGCACCGATCAGCAAATTCAAGAAAAACAATATTAAGATATATATTGCAGTTTGCCTCATCGCGGCAGCCTGGTTCGCTTATGACGGCTATTTAAACGAAAAATTCAAAGAAAAACACACCGAGGACGGAAAACCGAACAGCACATTGGCATTTAATCGAAAGTCACCGCTGTTTTTTGTAGGCGGCGCGCTGCTTCTGGTCGCTTATCTCCACGTAATTAAGAACAAAAAACTCCTCGCCGATGAAAGCGAACTAATCATCCGCGATAATAAAAGAATTCCTTACAGCTCCATACAAAGTATAAATAAAACCTACTTCGATTC
>CAZQXE010000318.1:0-2232 GCA_964597115.1 uncultured Pirellulales bacterium
AAGGTTCGGAATATTCAGATATAGCTTCAGTGCCTCTAATACCTGCAATGCAATATCCGGCATACAACGGTCAAGGTCGTCAATAAAAATGACCATCCGCTCGTTGGCTGAGAGAGACTTATCCAGCCAATCCTGTATGACCTTTTCGTACGGATTAAGATAGGCTGATTCAGGATAGATGGCTTCTTTTAGGTTGTCCCTTATGTCCTGAAGAACCTTTCCGCTTATCTCAAGTTTGCTAAGTTTTATTTTTGTTGCCGCCGCCAGGTCAAGCGCAGATTTTCCTATAAAAAGGGATGCAGTCTTAAAGGCTTCAATTATCACTTTGGTATCTGCCTCTTTGTTCATCGCATTGAGTATTACTTCTGCAACAAGCCCTCTCCAGACGTCTTCTTTGTTGTGATATTTCCACGGATAGAACCAGACAGGACGAACCTTAACATCGTTTGTATCCGCCTCTTTGTTCCATTTTTCGAGTAAGCCCTGAAGCCATTTCATGGCGGAGGTTTTGCCGGTGCCCCAGCCGCCGGAAATGAGAATCGCTGCCGGAGTCTTTGTGCCGGGATGGCGAAGGATATCGAATACCGGCCCGAGTTTGTAGCGAAAATTGAATGTGTCGGCATCGTATGCCTCAGCCGGTGTTAGAGGATGGTCGGTCAGAACGGTCAGTTCGGGTTTTCTTTTGACGAACTCGTCGAACGTCAGTGTGTCCCGTTCGCTTTTTTTCTTCGCTTTTGCCATCTTTCAATCCTGCAAGATAATAGCCGCACCGATGGACACATTATCCACGGATCGAAACGAAAGTCAATTTATAATTTTGGTGGTTTATATGGTCTCCGGGGCAACCACGTGGGGATTGTCCCTACATTTTTTTGAACAATCGTGGGGCAAAGTCGTACAGGCTGCGTCGCCATGTCTGCCACTCGTGGGCCGTTCCCGGTGATTCGAAGAACACGGTCTTAATGCCCGCTTCTCTTAAGGTGTCATTGAATTTCTTTACGCTGTTATAGAAAAGCTCGCGTTCTGCCGTACCAATACCCAGCCAGACCAGGCGCACTTTCTTATTGAATGCGTCCGCGTCCGCCATCACGCCGTTGTGGATGGTCTTTGCGTCGAAAGGCTCGACGCTGGGGCCGACGCTTGTACCACTGAATCCGCCGATCCAGGCAAACTTATCCAGGTTGTTCATAGTAATGTTGAAAGTCTGGAGGCCGCCCATAGACAAGCCCGCCATGGCCCGGTTCTCGCGATCTGTGAGTGTGCGGTATGTGGCGTCTATCATTGGGATTGTTTCGTTTATCATTATTTTCTCAAAGGTGGCGGATGCCAGGAATCCCTCACCGGGAGCGCGGACATTGCCGTTGTCCATCACAATAATCATGGGCTTTGCCTTGCCTTCGGCAATCAGATTGTCCATAATGAAATTGACGCAGCCTTGCGTGATCCAGCCGCGTTCGTCCTCACCGCCGCCGTGCTGGAGATATAGTACCGGGTAACGAGTATTTGTATTCGTGTCGTAATCCGGCGGTGTATAGACGAAGCAGCGACGCCAGGCATTGGTGACTTTCGAGTGATACCATCGCTGGCGAATCTCGCCGTGCGGCACATTTTTGGGTTGATAGAAGTCCTCGCCCTTTGAGGGAACTTCGATGCCGCTTGACATCCTGCCGACGCCAAAGAAGCTCTCACTTGCCGGATCTGACACGGAGAAAGCGTCAATCAACAGGTAGTAATAATGAAATCCGGGCACAAGCGGATCGGTAGTGACCGTCCAGACGCCGTCGTTTCCCTTGACCATATCGTATTTCTTTCCTAAATCGAGCTGCACCTTTTGAGCTTCGGGCGCATTGACACGGAACGTGGCACGCAGGTCGGAATCGATTCTGGGATATTGTTGGCTAGGGATGTTGGACGCCGCGGGCTTAGAATCGTTTGCGTCTGCCGGCGCAGGCGGCTGGGCCATACACAGTTGACTACACAAGATAAAAAGCAGCATAAGTATAAAAAGTTTCCGTTTCATAACGACTTCCTTTTCTTAATCCTTAAAAAGCAGCGGAGCGATCTCGCGCAGGCTGCGTCGCCAGGACTGGAACTCGTGGGCCGTATCCGGGGAGACGTAGAAGACACTGTTGATACCGGCTTGTTTCAACGCATCGGCGTTCGCCTTGGGATCGCCGCCGCGTCTGCCGCGTCCGCCACTGAGTTCGCGGCTGCCGTAGCTAACGAATACCA
>CAZQXE010000319.1:0-2209 GCA_964597115.1 uncultured Pirellulales bacterium
GTTAACTCGTAACTGCACAGCGGTCGCCTCAGGCTGTGGCAGTCCGGAAATGCGAAAGACTGCACTGCCGGCCAGTTGAAGGTATGTGTACTTTGTGTTTAAGTTAATGGCATTGACACCTTTCCACGGACGGTCGTGCGGAAAGTTAAGTCGATAGTTATTGGGCGGATCGTCCCTTGATCCATGTCCGCGAATACGCACACCGAGATTATGACGTACCTTCACATCGACTCCGTCCACGCTGACGAATGTGGCATTCATCTGTGAATCGCTATTATTCTCGCTACCTTCCCGATCGCCGATATCGAGTAGTCTTTCTTTTTCTGCCTCTGTCATAATCAGATAATAAATCGGCTGGCTGCCCGGTGTCCAAAAGGTGTCTCCATCAAAGGAATCGTTAACCTGGTACAAAGCGTTGGTAACTTGCTGCCGTGTTCCGTTTATAATGCTCGGCGCAGGCCAGGTGCGTCGGTTAGCTCCGGTATCGCTTGCTTCGAGGTAGAACTCGATTATCGCCCCGTCCTGGTGGGTGGGTATTACTGTACAATATACACTATCGCCGGCTTCGATGTCACCGTGTGTTCCATCATCAAACATGGTAACGTGGTTGTAACTGTAATAATCGTTTATAGGGTAAATGTCTTCATCCTGATATATTGATGTATCAATCCGATAGTGCAAGGTTGCTGTGATGCCTGTCGGCTGCTCATCGATAATACGAGCAGAAACTTCCACCTGGTCGTCGGCCCCGGGGATGATTGGCAGATGTGTCACGTTCACAATCAGTGGCGCAACATCATCATCGGCGGTCGAATTTATCGCTCCGGGCGTGCCACCTTCGCGATTGCTCGCCGTCCAATTCTGTCCGTATTCGTTGGGAAGCGCCGGATTAATCAACTCCAGCGATTTACCGCCGCCATCGTGCTCATCCAGCCAAATCCATCCACGATGACGATGATCTACCGGCCCCAGCTCGCGTCGTGCCCAGTCGCCTTCGTCAGCATAACTGACGCTGTCGATCCTGACACCCGCGCTGTCAATTAGTTCAATCGTTTCACCGCTGTTGCTCAGGTGTCCGCTCCAGCCGCCGATGACGTTATTTACACTGGGATAATCAGCCCTGAATGTATTTTCATCCGCAGCTACAACAAGGTATTGACCATCGCCGAGTATTATGTAAGGAAAAACGAAGTCTACGCCATTGCTGAATCGCCAGCCCGAGAGGTTAACCGGTTCTGCCCCACGGTTATACATCTCGATATACTCCTGTCGGATGTCCTCTGCTCCGAGGCTGGTGTGATATGGATGGTACATAATCTCATTGATTAAAATATCTATAGAATTGTTCGTATTGGGCCGGCCCGGCGTGGGCGTGTAAAAGATCTGGTAGTTCTCACTGCCGTCAGGGAATCTTCCGTATGAGTTATCTTCGACCTGCGGTCCGAATGTAACGCTATCAATCAGATTACTGTTATCGGTGTCAAACAGGCCTATTTCTTCGCCATCAGCACTAAGTTTAAAATTTGCGTGCAAGAGGCCTTCGGAAGTTTCGCTGTCAGCCCAAATCAGCAGATAGCCTTGTGGAGATATTGTAGTAATAGTTGGATTGTTATCGGGAATCCTCCATCCGGCTAGGGTGGACAGGTTATCTGTCAGGTACATTCCACCGATATCAATGGTTTCTTCGCCGTAGTTGTAAATTTCAATCCAGTCGTCATAATCGCCTTGTGGGTCTTTGACGAAGCCGGCGTTATTGGCCATGAACTCGTTGATTACGAGCTTAATCCCGTTGGAATTATTTTGTGGATTTTCTGCTGAATTAGCAGGACCAATTAAAGATACGACAAGTGCTATTGATAGTAACGAGATTTTTGCGGATGTGGCTATTTTCTATCTCCGTCCATACAGATGTTTCAGGTTGCCGGCAATGCTTTCTCATAAACAACATGAGTTTTATAAAAAGTCCGGTTGGGAACTTCCGAACCTCAAAATTATTTTCATCGACTATACACATCTCCAATAAGTACATAGACCCTTTTATATTTTAACAAAAATGGGGCCGGTTAGTCAAATCTTCTCTTGCTGATATATCATGTTTAATAATGTTTATCCTGGGTTTTCCTGCAGTACAGTAATGTTATTTTTTGGTGAGAAAAAAGCCCCTGCTGAGCGGAGGGAGAGGAAAAAGCGAGATACAGCAGGGGCGAGG
>CAZQXE010000320.1:0-2173 GCA_964597115.1 uncultured Pirellulales bacterium
GCCTCGGCCGAAGCGAAGGACTTGCTATTAGGGGGAGTTTGAATGGACGCGCAGGAATGTGTTAAGCGCCGATGGAATTGTGCCGCTAATCCGGATTTTTGTATCTGCAGAAATGATTCTTGGGCTTTTGGTATACCGGCCAAATGGTGAAGAAGACCTATGTAATACGTACCTTCAATATCGCTGCGCAGCCGATGAGAATATTCCGGCCGGCATATATTAGTAACGTTGGAAGAATCCCGCTTTTCAATTTGTTTTTTACTAATTAGATGCGATGCTAACTGCGGCAGAACGGTAAATCCGGCCTGGCCTATCCAAATCAGGCCAATTAGTATTGTTAGCCATGTTTTTCGGTCTCGAACCAGTGAAACGCAAATGAACCCCGTCAGGACCATTAAGATCGCCCTGGGGATCTGGGGCAACGACTTTACGCCGGCAGCGGGAGCTTGCGAGCTCGAAAAATCGGTCGGTGGTTTATTAAGTTCTGCTGCGATGTTTGCCAGGCGGTGATTGACTGGTCCGGTAACAAAGATTGTTTCAAGTTTGGTATACGAATATGAATCTGAATTTGCCGGGCGGACGGGCGCATCGAAACTTTTATTGTGCTCGCGCATCGTTGGCGCAGCGTTTGCCAACGTTGCTGCGAAAAAGAGCAACAGCATAACCATTCCTTTGGTATTTTTGCTCCGCACCGGTAATCTCCTTGTAAGGTGCAAAATAATCGAGCCATTAAATTGCTCGCGAAGATTTATCGGGCAAGTTGGTGTAAAACCTTTAACTTAATTGATACAATTCTTCATTGAATGTCACGTTGGAGTCCGTGCTGGTCAAATCTCCCTTAGACCGGCAAGCGCATAAAAAAGCCGAGCCGGTGAAGCTCGGCACGTTGGATTGCTCGGCCGTGGCCAAGCCATCAGGAGGACTATTGGTTTAACTGAAAAGACCTGACTTGGTATTAATATTTTCCTGATTTGGCGATAATGGTTTTATCGTTTATCGACTTTAATAGAACCTTCGTCTACTCGAAGGTTAACGTTGCGGCTGCCTGCTTTTGTTATCCATCGGGCTCCCTCGTCCTTCTTTATCACCTTGGAAGTGCTGTCTGTGGGAAACATCTCGCCGGGAGCCGAAAGCCGGATGTTTCCTTCTTCGAGTTTCACATTGATAGCACAGTTCTCAGGTACGTTGTCGGCGTAGCCCACTGTCACTCTGCCGTCCTCAAGCTTAAGATCGAGATTCCCGCTTACTTTGTTGCATTTAATGACTCCGCTCTCCCTGTTCACCTTACATTCAGCGAACATGCCTCCATTGATTTCGACATTACCATCTTCTCCGCGGACGCTGATTGAGCTTTTCTCAGATGCGTCTTCGGCATAGCTTATGGTGACATTGCCGTCTTCGAGCTTAAAATCAACATTGCCGCTGACGTTCTCGCATACGATATTTCCGTCCTCTTTGCTGATTTGACAGTTGGTTAGCCTGCTTTTGATGATGTTGATGTTTCCGTCTTCGTGTTTTAGCTCCATGTCTGCATTGACGTTTTCGCACCGGATATTTCCATCTTCTATATAAACCTTAACCTGTCCGTCCAGGTCTTTAATTGTGATATTGCCGTCCTCATTGTGCAGCGTTACGTTCGTGTTGCGGGGGACTTTAATTTGCAAATCCACGCTATATGAATGATTCGACGGCGTATTTTTTGGATGGTCAAGTTTCACAGATAGTCCCTTGCTGGTGGGTGTCATCTTCAAAGACACTTTTTTGGAAAGTTCTCTCGCTGCTTCTTCTGAGGGGGCCTTGATAGTGAAGCCGGAATCGACCTGGCATTCGTCCGTGTCTGAACCCAGTATAGTGACGGAGCCATCTTCGTTGGTGATATTTAGAACGGATCCCGGTGACAATGGTGCGGCCATCGTTTCGTTACGCTCGATTACATAACGATTTTCCTGTTTTCTTTCATTGGTGGCTAAAATGGCCCCTGTATTTTTAGACGATAAAAATCTTGATAAAATGCTCTTACCGGAGCCGGTTTCCACTTGCGCGATCTCGTCATTGTCGGCAGCGGAACTTTCAGACCGTGTGCTTATATGAACGGTTCCCATGTCCGTGGACAGATTAATATCACTCTGGCCGTCTCCGAGAGTAGCTGTAGCTTTGCAACTGAACATGTCAG
>CAZQXE010000321.1:0-2171 GCA_964597115.1 uncultured Pirellulales bacterium
GGCATATCTTTATGAATGTTGAGACATACGAGAAGATTACAAAGCCTTATGAACTGCCAAAGCGCAGCCAGTAAAAAGCGGAGAGAGCGGGCGAGTCCCAATGAACGGAATCGAGATAAAGTCTGGTCATCGCCCCTGAAGAATCGGGGCAGGCAGGAATTATAAGCCCCGACGGTGAGAACCTTCGGGGCTTTCCTTTTTATCCCGGCATAGTTGGAAACGAAGCCGGATTGCGCGCAATTTTGATTTGACAGAGGCTCTGGCAGAGTCTACACTTTGCATGCAGGCTAAGGGAGAATAATATAATGGTCGACAGTGAACGAGACTATAGCGAAGAAATAGCCAATATCAGTAAGCAATATCATGTGAAATACCTGGGATTGCACGGCTCAGGCCAGAACCAGGAGAACGGTGGCCGTGAAGACCACGACATCGGTTTTCTTGTGGAGTTTCTCCCATTGGAGCCGAAGCAGCACGCCGAGTGCTATTTTGCTTTGGAGAAGGAGCTTGAAGACCTGTTCGGCCGCCACGTCGACTTGTGTGATATTAGCAGAATCACTCATCCAGACATATTGAGGCCATTAACTAAGAACAAGACTGACATCTATAAAGCCTGAGGCACGAAATTCCTGTGCGATATAGGTAGCGCGCAGGATGTGCCGAGCACACCATTTTTCTTGGCAACCAACTACCTGATCCCATTGGTACTGCGAAGATAAACCCGTCAGAGCCGATGGTTTTAACGGAAGGATTTGGACAAGAGGATTTGACAAGCGGTTTTGTTTCAATCGGCAACAATTACTAAGCAAAATCAAGTACGTTAAAAACCACACCAATGTTTAGCCCCCAAGTTTACCTTGGGGGTCATGGGGGTATTTTTTTTACATGTGGGTGTTTACATATCTTTGGGGGCCAATATCTATATTTGAGTGCATAAATTCTTGAACATTGACTTAATTATCAAGACATGTTAAAATAGGAAAAACTGATTAAAGGGCTTTTAAGATTATGAGAAAATTCGTTATTTCGTTGGTACTTGCTGTATTTTTCACTTCAGTAATCCATGCAGATGTGGTTCCACAGGTAGTAATAAATGAGATTCATTATCATCCTGATATTAACACAGAGGCTGTGGAGTTTATTGAGCTCTATAATGCCTCTGCGGAGTCGGTGGATATATCAGGCTGGTATTTCAGCGGGATTACATACGTTTTTCCCGCGGGGACTCACATAGCATCGGATGACTATGTAGTTATTTCTGAGAATCCGAATGCATGCCGGATTAAATTCGGCGTAACAGCTTTAGGCCCATTTGAGGGCAAGCTAAGCAATGAAGGCGAGCGTATCGTTCTCTACAATGCTGCGGGCGAGACTATCGATGAGGTGGACTATGACAGTGATTTTCCCTGGCCGATTGCAGCCGACGGCGAAGGCGCATCCATGGAACTACTCAATCCCTCTCTGGACAACGACCTTGCCGGAAGTTGGCGTAGTTCGGACTATAATGATCGTGCACATCCGGAATCAGCGTTTGGGATTCCTACACCTGGTCTTCAAAACAGTGTATATACAACAAACGTCCCGCCGCAGATTCGCCAGGTAAATCATGAACCAAAACAGCCGCCGTCAAATCAGCCGGTCACGATTACCGCGAAAGTAACCGATCCCGACGGCGTCAAACAGGTCACACTAAAGTATCAGATTGTCACCCCAGGTTCCTACATCCCCGCTTACCTGCCCGTATCACCAATCTCGTCTCTGATTGCCAATCCCAACCGAAGCCAGTCCTTTAATCCGGATTTCGAAAGTCAGTCCAATTGGCGTGAGTTGATAATGGTCGATGACGGCACAGGACAGGATGCCGTTGCCGGTGATGATATTTATACCGCCGTTATTCCCGGGCAAGTCAATCGAACGCTCATGCGTTACCGCATTGTTGCTGAAGATGATTCCGACGATCTTATCCAGGTGCCGTATGCGGATGACCCGTCCCTGAATTTTGCATATTATGTGTATGACGGCGTACCGGACTACGTGGCCAGCAGGCACTCGGTGAATAAACCGGGTTATGTGTACAGCTCTGAGATACTGACTTCAATTCCAGTTTACACCCTGATTACGCGTGAAGAAGATTTCTACCAGTGCAATGGATACCGTTCAGCCGACCGCAT
>CAZQXE010000322.1:0-2064 GCA_964597115.1 uncultured Pirellulales bacterium
AGCTGGTCTATCCACCCAGAGTGCAGAATTTAGGCTTGTGGAATATCGAAAGCGGCGTGAGCGGTAAAGTGCCGGTTGAGATTACGTATCTGACCAGCGGTTTGTCCTGGCGGGCATTTTATATGGGCACGCTGACAGAAGATGAAAAGACGATGCGCCTGCAGGGCTATGTCCGCGTCACAAACAACAGCGGCGAAGATTATGAAAATGCCCAAACACGCTTGATCGTCGGAAAGGTTCACATCCTCGATGAGATTGCCGAGCTTGCCAGACGGCAGTATCCATACGGACGACCGGGCGAAATAATACCCATGCCTACTGCGCAGGCACCGGCAATTATGCGGCGCATGGATAGCTTCAAGCAGGTGAAAATGGCTATGGCGGAAGCGATAGTGGCCGAACCGAAGGAAATCAAAAAGGAAGGTCTTAGCGAATATTTCCTATATACCATCGAAGGAACTGAAACGATTCCGACCGGATGGTCAAAGAGACTGCTGAGTTTCAATGTAGAAGAAGTTCCGGTAGTCAATCTTTACAAATATGAAGAAGAGCGATTTGGCAATTCTGTGGTTCGTTTTCTGAGCTTCAAAAACGATGAGGAGCACGAACTGGGCGAGACACCCATCCCCGGCGGGATGCTGAAGGTTTATAGAGGCGTTGGAGACAGCGGACATTTATCTTATACTGGCCAATCATCGTTTAAGTATATTCCGGTCGATGAAGAGGTGGAGCTTAATCTTGGTGCGGTAGCCAACGTTGTTGTCGAGTCGAAATTAATGGAATTTAAGACGGAGCAGTTCAGGTTCGATAACCATGGGGACATATCCGGCTGGGATGAGATTCGCAAATTCGATATCGAGGTCAGAAACACCCGCGATATACCGGTCAAAATCGAGATACAGCGGAACTTCCCGACTCAATATTGGCACTTGAAAACAAGTGGTAAGTTTGAGCAGGTCGACCTGGATACGGTCAAGTTCACACTCGAATTGGCACCGAGGTCAAACAAGAAGTTTGAATATGAGTTGAGAACGTATCATGGCGTAAGAGAAGAGGATTGGAAGGACACTTCGCGATAAGGATTTGAGAGCCTTCTGATCTGTGGATATCGAACAATCGAGGATGCGTTTGATATTATCTTTTTGGAAGACTATAATGTTTACATGAGAGCATTAGTATATGGCGGCGGTGCAGTGGGACTTGGGCTTGCGAGCTGCTTGCTTAAATCCAAAGCCCACGTTGATATTATCGCACGAAAGGATACCATCCTTTCTCTGCGAGAAAGTGGCCTGACCAGAACGGGCATTTTCGGCCAATTCAGCGCGAGCCCATCAACGTTCGGCAGCTTTCTATCGCTGGATGAAGTTCACGAGCAAGCCTACGATTATATACTTGTTTGCACCAAATCATTCGATTCATCAGCCGCTGCGAAAGACCTTTGCGAACACAAATCCATATTCGCCGAGAAAACGAAAATCGTCCTGTTCCAGAACGGATGGGGTAATGCAGAGGCATTTTTGCCCTTTTTCGAGCAAAAGGTAATTTACAACGCACGCGTTATAACCGGGTTCCAGCGGATCAAACCAAACGAAGTTACTATAACGGTGCATGCGGATGCAGTTCATATCGGCAGTTTATTCGGCGGCGATTTATCTGTAGTCGAAGAATTGAGCGCATCTATAAACGATGGTGACATACCCTGCCGGACCGTCGATGATATCGGCAAAGATATCTGGGCGAAGATGCTGTACAACTGTGCATTAAATCCGCTCGGCGCCATTCTCGATGTCCCTTACGGGGCGTTGGCCGAATACGAATCCACGCGAGCTGTTATGGATGGAATAGCTGAGGAGGTTTTCGAGGTGATGACGAAGGCAGGCTATAAGACGCACTGGCAGTCTGCGAAGGATTTTCTTAAGGTTTTTTACGCAAAGCTCGTGCCGGATACGGCCGAGCACAAATCTTCAACCTTGCAGGACATCGCAGCTTTAAAACCAACCGAGATCGATGCCTTAAACGGCGCAGTAATCAAATTAGCCGACAAGTTCGCAATAGCTGTGCCGT
>CAZQXE010000323.1:0-2057 GCA_964597115.1 uncultured Pirellulales bacterium
ATTGGCTTTGTTTTGCATAAAAAGTCTGAATTATACTCTCTGATATGCCTCATTTTGTCATGCTGAGTGAAGCGAAGCATCTGGGATTTGAACGTAAAAATGAGATTCTTCACTGCGCTATGCTCCGTTCAGAATGACGGGCTTTGAAAAGTATTGTTTTAGGCTTGGCTGACAATAAGTTTCTTCACCCTTCTGAATTGATTATTTGATGTGCTATCGTCGAATCACGAATAACTAACCACGATCAACGATTCACTATTAAATTGTTAGGTACAATTTTAAAGAATACCGGCCAAAATACAAGCAAAATCCCCATTTTTAGGTAAAATTGCCCTTTACTCACCATTGTCATCCTGAAAGGTGCGAAGCAAAGCTGAAGGATCTGGCTTACGAACAATATTTTCGAATCGAAAGATCAATTGTCAGGAATTAGTTCCCACCATAGACGTGGATAATCCTGGCCCTCCAGAATCCACCAGATATCTTCGGTGCCGTTATCAGTTTCATTCACAAAGTCCCACCCAGCTTCGAGGAATGTACCGGCCGTTTGCATCTCGGCGGTCGTTTTGCCAATAATTCCCTCTAAGGATTGCTCATGGTAACCTTCACCTCTGTCCTGCTGAGAATTTTGAATATCCCAAAAGCAGGATTCTACTTCCTTATAACAATCTCTTCCAACCAAACCGCCTACAATCCGATTCCCGGAAACCAGGCCCGTAGAATAACATTGCACTACAGGATCGGTGCTAACACCAACGAGACCTCCGACAAATTCGTTTCCCTGCACCTCACCTCTGGCATAGCTTGACTGAATCGTGTATCTGGAATATCCAACAAGACCACCTACACGATTCCGGCCGACAACATTAGACAGGGAGTAGCATTGTCTGATTGTAGTATCCGAGCATTCACCAACGAGTCCACCTACGCGGTTGGCAGAAACGTAAAGCAGTTTAAGCCAGGTGATGAGATATTCGGGGACATATCCGGGTGTGGTTGGGGCGGTTTTGCCGAGTATGTATCTGTTCCTGAGAATGCATTAGCGCTGAAACCGGCCAGTATGACATTCGAGGAAGCAGCGGCCGTACCTCAAGCGGCAGTCGTCGCCCTGCAGGTTCTTCGCGATAAAGGACAGATTCAGTCAGGACAAAAGGTTTTGATCAATGGTGCGTCTGGGGGTATTGGTACGTTTGCAGTGCAGATTGCCAAATCGTTCGGGGCTGAAGTTACTGGCGTGTGCAGCATGAGGAATTTGGATATGGTACGCTCGATCGGTGCAGACAAGATAATTGATTACACTCAAGAAGATTTCGCCCAAGATGAGCAGCGTTATGACCTGATTGTCACTACTGCAGGATATCGTTCGATTTTCGATTATAAGCGAGCGTTGAGTCCCAGGGGAATTTATGTCATGACCGGAGGTTCCATGAAGCAGATTATGCAAGCTAATCTCCTGGGTCCATTTATTTCAAAGGCCGGGAGCAAAAAACTGAATGCTCTGTCCCACAAGACAAGCCAAAAAGATTTGGTTTTTATGAAAGAACTCATAGAAGCCGGCAAAGTAAAACCTGTTATAGACAGATGTTACACATTAAGTCAGGTCGCTGAAGCTCTCCGGTATTATGGAGGAGGACACGCCAGAGGAAAAGTAGTAATAACTGTGGAACATAACAACGAAACCTGACAAAGCGTTGCAGTTGACAGCGGGGAGCTAAAGTCATTAAATCGAAAATATTTATTACGACAATGAAATTCAACAATTCATAAATCAGCCGTACTATACATTCGATCCTGGTACAAAGTTTCTGCTGACCGTTGAAAATAACGACAAGAATACATAACATACACCTCATGAAAGAGAATTGTATCTATAATAAACAGACGATTAACTCATAGGGAAATGTCAGGTTAGAGTAAGCATATGAAAGATCCTCCCGGTCCCCGACAATTTGCCACCACGCACTGGAGCCTGGTGGGCGCGGCCAAACCTGGCGAGGCGAGTCAGACCCGCGCCCGAGAGGCGCTCGAGGAACTTTGCCGGACTTATTGGTACCCCC
>CAZQXE010000324.1:0-1978 GCA_964597115.1 uncultured Pirellulales bacterium
GGCCAAGGTACACACGGGGTGACAACTGGGATTACAACTATGACAAGTTCAGCTTTAAGCTTTTCTTACGAAACACATATGGTGATGATGAGCTCGATTATCCGATCTTTCTGCTGGCCAACGATGACAACATCAAAAGCGTTTCACTACGGGGCGGTCATAACGATGTACATAATCCATTCATTAAAGACGAAATGCTTCGACGCCTGCATCAGGATATGGGAGGCGTTGCTGTGACCGGAACGGTGGCAAATTTGTTTCTCAACGGTGAATACAAATCCTTTTACAATCCGTGTGGACGACTGGACCATGATTTTTTCAGGGACTATTACAACGTAGATACCGATTGGGATGTGATAACACAGCGGGCCGTTCGTAACGGTGACAACGAAGCGTGGAATGCCACACTTAATTTCTTCCGAAGCCATAATCTTTCCATTGCCGCCAATTATGATCAGGCCGGCCAAATGATCGATATTGTGGATTTTATCGACTACCTCATCATAGAATTGTACTCGGCTAACTGGGACTGGCCGAATAACAACTGGACCGTTTCCCGGCAGCGCTCGCCGCAGGGAAAGTTCCGCTTTCACTGCTGGGACATGGAAGGAACCATGGAAATGCAATACATCAACAGTTTCGGCTTTGATGATTTCCCGAGCTATAGCCCCGGAGGACTAAACAGGCTGGAGTCGCCGAATGCCTGGCTTTATCGAGCACTTAAGGCCAGTTCCGAATTTCGCATACTCTTTGCCGACCGAATTCAAAAGCACTTTTTCAATAACGGAGCATTGACACCTGACAATATTGAAAGACGATTCACCGAACTAAGGCAGCAAACGTCCCAGGTGCTGCCCGGGATGGAGACCTCAATTCTCACTAACTGGATTCCCAACCGGCATCAGGCCATGCTGGACAAGTTTACCGACGAGGACCTCTTCCCCAACCAGGGACCGGAGTTTCATGTCAACGATTCGCCGCAACACAGCGGGCGGATTTCTTCCACCGATCGAATTACTATGGTCGTCCCTTCTTCAATATCTTATACGGACTATGAATTGCTTGCCGAACGTGCACCGGTACTTGCCCATGTCCCTTCCGATAATTCGCTGGGCCTTACCTGGACCAGTCCGGCTTTCGTGCCCGATTCGAGATGGATCAACGGCACCACAGGCGTCGGTTATGAAAGGGGTAGCGGATATCAGGCCTGGATTGGCACAGATGTGGAAGGTCAAATGTATAATAAAAGCACCTCTGTTTTTACCAGAATCGAATTTGATTATGATGTGAGGCAGGATTTCGATAGCTTGGAGCTTCAGATGAGATATGATGACGGCTTTATCGCTTATCTGAACGGCACGGAAGTTTGTCGAAGCGGTAACGTATATAATGATACGCCCGGAGCGGCCTCGGCAAATAATCATGAAGCCGGTAGTGAATATGAAAATTTTGACATAACCGACTTTAAGCATTTGTTATTGACCGGCACAAATGTCCTGGCCGTTCACGGCATCAATACATCATTGACCAGTTCTGATATGTTGGCCATGCCAAGACTCGTAAGCAAGTTAGTTAACGTCACTTACAGTTCGGCACCTATTTGGTACACTATAGACGGCTCCGATCCAAGGCTATCCGGCGGCGGTCTTAATCCAACGGCTGTTGCATACACAGATCCTTTCGCTCTTTCCGAAAGCAGACATATTAAGGCAAGAGCGCTGGACAACGGCGTATGGAGCGCGCTGAACGAAGCGGTGTACGCGGTGGGGCAACTCGCAGAATCGCTGCGCATCACAGAGATTATGTATAATCCTTTCGACACAGGCAATCCGGATGATCCGAACACTGAATATATCGAGCTTTCCAACATCGGCGATGAAGCCATCAACCTCAACCTCGTCAGATTCACCGAGGGTATTGATTTCAATTTCGGCGACGTAGAGCTTGCACCGGCCGGACAAATCCTCGTTGTCAAAGA
>CAZQXE010000325.1:0-1840 GCA_964597115.1 uncultured Pirellulales bacterium
AAATTCCGGGGCCGCCATACTTAATTCCAGCCGATGTCTGTGTCCCAAAGCTCCGCAGTAATTCAGGGCACCCGCTGTCCCTAGTTTCTCAGGAGTTCTGATCTTGATCTTGATCCTGATCTTGATTTAGCTCTTCTGCTGCAGGTGTTTTATTTTTTTCCAGCTTACGCTGTCGCTTTGCTTCTTGCTTTTTTTTCTTTTCCAACTCTCTCCGGCGTTTTTCAAAACTGTGGTTTGGTTTTCCCATAAGATTTCCTTATACATAATGGACTATTACCGTCGACACCCAGCAACTCGCCTGCGTAAGTGTCTTCTGGTACCGGGCCTTCTATGACTGCGTGCAGGTGTTCTTGCTTTGGCCATTCCAGAGTAGAGCCCACGGAGTAATGAGATGCCGGAGGAATGGAAAGGATGGTCTTCCATAGCAGTCAGCGGCTGGTTGGTCAGTTTTTCGATGCTGCCGAGCAAAGCAAGCTCATCTGTATTGCAGAACGATAAGGCAATGCCATCTGCACCCGCGCGGGCCGTTCGGCCGATTCGATGTATGTAGCTTTCGGCTTCATTGGGCAGCTCATAATTGATGACATGGGTAATCCCATCCACGTCAATGCCGCGGGCCACGATGTCGGTGGCCACCAGGACTTTGACGCGTCCTTGATCAAAGTCTGCTAAGGCCTGTTGACGTGCGTTCTGGCTCTTGTTGGAATGGATCGAATCTGCTGAGATGCCGTGTTTGGAGAGATGCTCGGATAAGCGCATGGCCATGTGTTTGGTACGTGTAAAGACCAGGGCTTTCCCGATTGCCTTATCTTTTAACATATCTGTAAGAAGGGCATTTTTATGCATCTGTTCCACGAAGAGGACCTTTTGTGTTATGTTGTCAGCCACTTCAAACGTGGGTGAAACCGATATACGCACGGGATCTTTGAGCATGGAAGATGCCATTCGAATGACGGCCTCAGGAAGTGTGGCGGAAAAAAGCATGGTCTGTCGATCTGAGGGAACCTTGGCGACGATTTTCCGAACATCAGGGATAAATCCCATATCCAGCATACGGTCCGCCTCATCCAGAACCAGCATTTCGACGTCATTGAGCCGGATATGTCCCTGGCCGATCAGGTCCAGAAGCCGTCCGGGCGTGGCCACCAGGATCTCGGGATGTCTACGAAGGGCCTTGATCTGAGCCGAGGCGCGTACACCTCCCAGAACCACGGCCGTACGTAGCGGAAGATGGCGTCCGTAGGCACGAAAGCTCTCATCGATTTGCAGGGCCAGTTCACGGGTGGGTGTTAGAATTAAAGCCCGTATCGCCTTGTCTTTAGGGTGCTTGACGCACCGTTCTCCCAATACCTGCAGTATGGGCAGGGAGAAGGCGGCGGTCTTGCCTGTGCCTGTTTGAGCGCTGGCAAATAGATCATTGCCTGTCAGTAGGACAGGGATAGCAGCTCGTTGAATATCGGTTGGTTTCTGATAGCCTTGCTCCGACAAGGCCTTGAGGAGCGACTTGCTTAACGCAAAGTCATTAAAGTTTTTCTTGTTCATAAAATCCTATCAATTGCCCGAGAACAACAGCGGCGAACTCTCGTTAAGGCAATCGTAACGGATGATCTCCGAGGAGTGACGCAGAATATTATCGGTACTTAGTTTAGGCAATCCTTTACACGGAATGCACTTCATTTTCAGTATTATAGCATAAAATAAGTGGTTATGCAAGGTTTATTAAAAATAATTATATTTTCGGCTGTAACACAGTGCATTCACCAGCCATCAAACTCTTTATCGGCCTTATCCAGGGGTAGCATCACTGCCGAATTGAAACCTGTTCTCTAAACGGGAAATT
>CAZQXE010000326.1:0-1802 GCA_964597115.1 uncultured Pirellulales bacterium
TTGACAAACGAGAAAGTATCAGCTTCTTCTGTATATCACTAAAACTGTCACAGTTCGCCATATCAAAAAGCAACATAATCCGTGTGTTGACCTTGTTGACATTCTGTCCCCCCGGCCCGCCGCTTCGAGAAGCCTTGAAAATAAGCTCATCCTCACTAATAAATATGTTCTCAATGATTTCAATCATCAAATTCACTTTCAAACTGCCCGATTTTTTCTATGGCCTCAATCTACTCAAATACTCTTAAATAATCAAGAGCTTCCCTTTTGCCTTGAACTAAAGCCAACAAAGCCTATAGTATTGTAGCGTCTCTATTCGAAATTTTTAAATATTAAGGAGATGGACAATGCAAATTAAACACAAAAAATTAACGGTAAAGATAACTTTTTTCACTCTAATCGGGCTTTTAGGGATTTCGCTTTTGGCCATAAGCTCTTGTTCACAGCCGGCAGAAGCTCGACAAAATACAAAGCCGAACACCGAAGAATTAAGGGCCGGCAAGAATTTCATTCCAACTAAAGTTTACACCGCAGAAGAAGACGAGCAAATACTCAAAGTCTTCGAGGGTCTGCGCGTAGCAGACATCTCCGATGGGATGGACAAGGTTGGATTAGCCAACGTTGGCCTGATGTCACCGGAGATTCACGCCCTCTGGAAGGATACTCAACATTTCACACACCGCTTTATCGGCATCGCCGTGACCGTCCGCTACGTCCCGACTAATAAGCCACCGGCCCCTGCCATGGAAACCGAGGCGTTTGATAAATGGGTTGGCAATTGGTACAACACTATTTCAAGCGAGCCGTTTACTCAGCTTCTCCGCAAAGGCTCAGCGCTGGTTATAGATGAAGCGCCGGACTCGGATGTGGGTTCTATCGGCTCGAACAATATTATGGGCTGGAAGTTAGCAGGATGCGTAGGTGTAGTTACAGACGCTACTGCTCGAGATACCGACGAGATTATCACCGAGAAGGTCCCGCTGTATTTCAGGAAGGTCGGCAGAGGTATTCGCCCAGGCCGTAATGAAGTCGAATCGGTCAACCGCCCTGTCGTCTGCGGCGGCGTTTTAGTCGAACCGGGTGACGTGATCGTCGCTGACGGCGACGGCGTTATTGTGGTCCCGCGGGCAAAAGCAAAGGAAGTAGCTGAATACGCTAAATTAACAATCGAAGGCGACAAAGCCGGCCGACGCAATCTATACAAACAACTCGGCCTGCCACCGGATGATTCTGTCAAATAATTCTACCAGTCCTGCGCCTATGTATTTAGGCAAAAAAATTAATCAGCGACTCTAATGATCCAAAAGAGGAATTGTCAGTTCTTAACATGCGGCAATCTTGAAACCAAAGCTGCTTTCATATTCGAGAAAAAGATTGTCGCAATTCTGGTAAATCCTTGTGCAGGATTTGCCAGATAATCTGTAGGTCAACACCGAAATACTCATGAACAATACGGTGTCGTAATCCAACGATTTTATACCATTCTATGTCTGAATGGCTTTCCTTAAAATCGTCCGGTAATCGATTTGCAGCCTCACCCATAATCTCAAGGTTCCTGGCTACTGCGTCGATAGATTTTTGGTCTTGTGTAAAATCTTCGAACGACATTCCCTCGATATAACTTTCGATTCTAACAATTGCTTCACGAATGTCATTTATAAGTAAATCTATGGGTCTTTTAGACATAAATCAGTTCCGGCTTGATGAATTCCATTGCTTTGGATGTAACTGAACGGCTTGATACAAGGTCAACATTAGCTCCAAGTAATTTCTCGATTTTTTCAGCTAATGTGACGAAATCC
>CAZQXE010000327.1:0-1793 GCA_964597115.1 uncultured Pirellulales bacterium
ACAAATTGTCCCGCGGTTCTGCGGCAGAGACATTCACTGCAAGCCCAACTACTACGATTGTCAGTATCTGTTTCCATTTCGTGGTAAAGCCTTCCATTGCAAGTTCTCGTTAAATATGGCATAAACTAATGTTACAAAACATCGGTTAAAGAATTGAGAAGCGGTATGGTGCGTAATATAAAGTATCGGCAGGACTGTTGCCAATAAAGGAACCTTCCGCTGAATTCTCGGATTTAATACTTCCGCTATTTCTCTATCCTCTCTCCGCTTATGTTTGAGTATCGTGTTTATCACCTTTCGCACCCGGATAATTTACCAAGAAGCAAGAAGATGATACGCACGTGATTTATCTCTAAAAAATACAATACCACATTTAAATATATATGTCAATCTTCAGTATCGTATATTTTGTCTGACTCGCTCTCTTTTTTATCGAAAAAAAGGGAATTTTTCTTACCGACACTAAAATACGAATCCGATTTTTCTACTACAATTTACCGTTCGGTCCGCCTTATTTTCGTAGTTTCACCCGTCGGCGTTGATTCTGTTGACAGACGCAGCACTGTGAAAGAATACGGCCGGAAGCTATAGCTAAACGAAGAACTCGCGTTCTGCACCTTCTCCTCCACAGGAAAGATGTTTCTCGGTGCCTCAAAGGAATTTTCATCCATCAATTTTGGGCTGGTCAGGACAATGGCTTTAGCGGATGAGGTCGCTCGATCGCCGGACAGGTTGATATGTGCCTCAACAGGGTCCTTCAATGAGTTAACTACTTTAAGGATGATTTCACCGGTCTTGTTGTCTCGCACGGCACTGGCGTAAAGTCGCTGGGTATACGGTGCTGGTGTCTGTAAGTTTACCGGCAACACAATATCGCCGCGATTGCAACTGAACATTTGCTGAATGTAATACGATGGTGTGCCGTATGCACTGAGATTGTCAAACCAGATCAAGTTAGGCACCCATTGCCAGGCGTCAATGTGGCCGAAGAGCGGCGCATAGCAGGACATGACCACGACGTTGGCATTGCGTTCCAGCCCGGTCATAAAGGCCGCTTCAGATAATGCACATTCCAGGTTATTGCGGTTATTTGGATTTATAAGACCCGGCTCTATGCGCAGCACACCGTCCACGACCACCGCGTTGGGCAAGTGCTCCCAGCCAGGCAGCGCTGGGTCGTCAAAGGATTCGGTAAAAACCGGCTGCTGCGCCTGAAGAAAAACTGCTCCCCAAAGGTTGGATACAACGAGCACAACAGCAAACCAGAAGATATGCATTTTCATATTCATTATTTTTTCCTCCAACTAGAAAGGCTTTCTTTCGCAACAGCACAAGATTTTTTGTCCAGACTTTGATCTCGCGGAATTGTTAATCAAACCTCCTTTCCTCGCCACAGTCTTATAACATTGCGATCCTCGGAAGGCTGTTTATCTATGGATGAAAAATTCGGCGAAAAATATAGTAGCTCCTACTCCAACACTACTAAAATAACATACTACACGACCGAGTTCAATCTGTCAAGAAAAATTGAAACACGCGGAATATTCAAAGTCCTGACAGTTTGATAGAATTGTTTGCTCTTTTTTGGAATCTTACATTGAATCCGCTGTTTATGCCCTTTTGAAGCCTGTTTTGAAATTTTTATTGACACATTCAACAATATATGCCAGACTCCCCCAAACTTATTAAAGGGGCTCTGGTAAATCGGGGGCGTAACTAAAAAGGTTTTTGATGTAAAAAACGGCCACCTGATAATTTTATTAGTCTGAACCTTACAGGATTCCAGCAGTCTT
>CAZQXE010000328.1:0-1762 GCA_964597115.1 uncultured Pirellulales bacterium
GTGACCAGGTTAAGCGACTCCGGACTCGGATTCACCACAAGCGGTGAATTGATACGCGGCGGCGTTCCGAAATAACTGTAGAATATCGATGCGCTACCCCAGTCCCAGGTGTAGCCTGTGCCGATCTTGGCCATGTCATCCGGCACAACGCTGGGATTTAGGCCCATATCAGGTTTGTTATTCTGATGCATGTACGAGCCAAGCACATGCCAATGCGATGATATAAATCGTTTGCCCTCAAATTCAATGCCATCGAACTTATGCTCGCCACCGTTTATATACGTAAATGGTATAACACTTGTATTGTAAATAATCAGATCGTCGATAACGCTGTTGAAGTACGTAACCGCAACACAGGTATTAGGATCGTGATAGAAGAGCTGTGCATCGTAGGTTGTAATAGTCTCCGGCTTTAGACTCTTATCTCCAACAAGACCTGGTGGTGGAGCTGGATCAAAAAGATCTGTTTCAATTGCAACAGGTGCACGGAACGCCTCGCCCCGCAGAAGTTTGAGTCCCCATCTTTCTGCCGGTGTAATAATAACACCATAGCGATTCACAAAATCAGTATCACCCAGCGAGGACTCGTTCCACTGCGTGCCTGCAATAACTTTGACAGTCTTGCCGAATTTATAATCAGCCTGTGCGTAAGCGCTTTTCGGTTCATAATTATAATAGGGGATGGATTGATAATAGTCGTCACCAGGTTTGTAATTTGCCCTGTGCTCCTGCAGGAAACCGCCGACTACGCTTAGATTGTCTGTTGGATTAGCGAAAAGGGTTACTTCACCGAGCAGATCAGAAGTGTTGGTGCCGATCATCGTAGGTCTTGGTCCGGATAGTTGATTCTCCTGCATATTGTATGTAATGTTAAACTCCAATATTGTCAGTTCCTTGATGGGAAGACGATAACCCAAGTTCGTGAATAATTTCTTATTGCGAATCTTATGATTGGAATTGGACCAAAGCGGGAAAACTCCCATGGCGAATTCATTTAAATCTGATCCAAAAAAATCGAGAGTGAAACCTTTATAATCCAAATGCGCTGTTCCGGAGACGCTTTTATCATACTTGTCGTCCCCGCCATAAACACCCGCCATATCAGTTAGCCTGTACCTGTATCCATTTTGACCGGAAGCTCTTATGTCCGTGACAAATCCAAGGTCACCGGCTCGCTCGCCATAAGATACAATCGTATCATAGTATTGATTACTGCCTGCCATCGAGAAAACAGAGAACTCGCGCTGCTTTGGTACGGGCCTAGTTTTCAGATTGACGACACCTGTGAAGGCATTGCTTCCGTATAGTACCGAACCGGGTCCACGAATCAGCTCGACGCTTTCAAGGCCCGTCATTGGAAACGTCTTATACATATTAACATTAATCCCCTGGGCGCTTTCTCGGATTGGCCGACCGTTTAAAAGTATCAGGGTGTGTCCCTCCGTAAGAGTTGACATATCACCGCGAAAGCCTGCCACGTTGTCAGCGTAAGGGAAAACATCCCGTGTATAAATGCCGGGCTGGCGCTGCAGGAGCTGATGGAGGTTTCTGTCTCCGTAAATTTCAATCTCACTTCTCGGAACGACAACAATGACACCCGGCGCCTCATACTGCGGCTCATCCTTTTTCGAAGCCACAGACACTTCAACATTCATGAGGTCCTCGATGTCCATGTCAAAATAGCTCACTGATTCCAAGGGCTCGTTCGGATCGGCTGAATGAGCATCGCAGGGAAACATTAGTGCGAATAAAATCACCAGTA
>CAZQXE010000329.1:0-617 GCA_964597115.1 uncultured Pirellulales bacterium
GCCAGCAGGGCGTGGCCATCGATGATGTCCGCGTTCTTTACCGGCATGATGTGAGGATGTCGCAATTGTGCGACCAGACGTACTTCACGGAGCAGGGCCTGATTGTCACGATTGCCGTTTACGTCGGCCAGAGGTATCTTCAGAGCTACCCATATACCTTCGATGCTGTCTCTGGCTTTCCAGACCTCGCAGGTTCCGCCTTCGCCGAGGAATTTGGCCAGCCGATACTTGCCAAGTCTCTGGCCATGTTTGAGGTCCAGGCTTGACGGGCTTGTTGTTTTTGTTTTGCTACTAATCGACCGAACCATATTTAGTTTTTCCTAGAGGTAACCAAAGCGAGTACCGTCCTCGCACATATATTAACAACAATTCTTAAAATCACGTTCAAGAAAATTTAGAATAAATCAACAATTTTTTTCGGGATGATTAATTTGGTTGTTTAAGGGTGTGTATAAGAAGTAGCACGGGCATCCTGCCCGTGGAAAAAATGGGATTTGAAGAGCCAGTATACCTTTGCGATACATGGGCAAGATGCCCATGCCACGACAACACATATTCTCAGACATGCTCTAAGGGAGTTTTTAGTTGCGGTATGTAAGAGGATAAATATGGCTTGA
>CAZQXE010000329.1:627-1753 GCA_964597115.1 uncultured Pirellulales bacterium
AGACACGCTCTAAGGGAATTTCTTGCTGTGGTAAGGAATGGAAATATGGCTTGACGAAGCGGATTATAATTAATAAATTAACCGGTTTGCTCAGGCGATATTTAAGGAGTAGTTTCCGTGGAAGAAGCTATTGCAAAAGCTGGTGCCCTTATTGAGGCGATGGAGTATATTCGGCGATTTCGCGGGCGAATCGTGGTCGTTAAGCTCGGCGGAAGCGTTCTTGACGATACCTGTCTGCAAAAAAAGCTTCTGACCGATATCGCCTTTATGTCTACGGTCGGAATGCGGCCGATTATCGTCCACGGCGGCGGAAAGGCCATTACCAGGGCAATGAACGAGGCCGGGCTTGAGCCGGTCTGGGTGCAGGGCCGGCGATATACGGATGAGCGAACGCTGACAATAGCAGAGCATACGCTGGTGCACAAAGTCAATACGCCCATCTGCGAGATGCTGGCTGAGTCAGGATGTGAG
Organism: uncultured Pirellulales bacterium; assembly: GCA_964597115.1. Classification (GTDB taxonomy): domain Bacteria; phylum Planctomycetota; class Phycisphaerae; order Sedimentisphaerales; family Anaerobacaceae; genus CAZQXE01. The sequence continues at coordinate 1,099 of CAZQXE010000329.1, forward strand.
TCTATGGGGCTACATTCGCTGAGCAGTTGTATACTGTTCGCCGAGACATTGAGACTGGAAGGTGCCGATGGCAGGAAGCTTGACCTGGGCCTGGTCGGACAAGTGGTCAATATAAATAAGCAATTGCTGATTAAACTTTGTGCCGACGGGACCATACCGGTTATCGCGTCGATAGCCAAAGATAAGGCCGGCGGGAATTTGAATGTAAACGCCGACAGTGCCGCCGGAAAGGTCGCCGCGGGAGTTCGTGCTGAAAAGCTCGTTGTCGTCAGCGATACTCACGGAATACGAACCGACATCGAAGATGCGGATAGCTGGGTTTCGAGTCTGGATGAAGCACGGATTAAGGAAATGATTGATGCCGGGATTATCACCGATGCAATGTTTCCAAAGGTCGAGGCGTGCCTGACAGCGTTGGATGCGGGTGTGAAAAAGGCGCATATTATCGATGGGCGAATCCCCCATTCGTTGCTGCTCGAAATATATACCGACAAAGGAATCGGAACGCAGATAGTGAGAAAGTAAAAAGGAATGGATTCCTGTGGCGTTAGCCATCCCTTAGTGGATTTACACAGGAATGACAATTAAAGTACGAAAGACGAATTATGACTACACAGGAGATAATTGATTTGTTTGACAAATACGTCATCGCTAA
>CAZQXE010000330.1:0-1743 GCA_964597115.1 uncultured Pirellulales bacterium
GTGCTGATACTGAGCATTCTGGATTTAGTGAATATACCATTGGGGACTATTTTCGGAATTTATTCTCTCTGGGTCTTGCTGAAAAAAGAGACAGCCGAATTGTTCGCATCAAGCTGAGTTGGTCGCTTAAGGCCCGGATTCCCCGGATTTTGAAGTCGACTGTCTGGCGATATTCAATAAAACTCCCACCGCAGCGGATGAAAGTAACATGCTCGTTCCACCGGCACTTATAAACGGAAGAGGCATGCCTTTTGTCGGCAGCACGACTGTCACCACCCCGATATTGAGCGCCGCCTGAATAGCGATTGTCAAAATAATGCCACCTGCCAGGAACTGGCCGAAGCGGTCTCGGCAGCGCATCACTACTAAAATCCCCAGACAGATGAATAAGATAAATAATCCGATGACCGCTACGGTTCCGGCGAAGCCGAGCTCTTCACCGATAATTGCGAAGATAAAATCAGTCGTATCTTCCGGCAAATGCCCGTATTTACAGATTCCCCTGCCTAATCCCTTACCCCATAGTCCGCCCGAACCAAGAGCAATCAGCGACTGATGCGGTTGGTAATTAATTGTATCAGACCATTTATCAGGATTCAAAAAGGCGATGATCCGCTGCATCCGTCTGGGAGATTGCAGCAGAACCATGAAAAATGCAATAGCGGCAAGCGGCAGTGGAAGTAAGATATGCCGCAACTTTACACCGGCTATAATTAACATCAGAAAGGCAAGTACCGATATGAGAACTGCCGTGCCGAAATCTTCGACGACTATAAGCGCAACCACAAAACCGACAACCACGCAGACAGGGACAAATCTTTTCCAGTACATTTTTATTTCATCACCGAACTTATCGCATATGGCAGCCAGAAAGAAAACTATTGTCCATTTTGCCAGTTCAGAGGGTTGAAAACTTATCACTATGGGACCGAATGGAATGTTCAGCCAGCGATAGTGTCTGTTTCTTAGAGGAACCAAATCCGGGAACACCGGATAAAATCGCTGTAATAAAACTATTACCAGCAGCACTATACTGAGGATCAACAAATAGCTTATCGGGGATTTTAGCCAGCCGTTATCAAGGCTGAGCCTGCGATAATTAAAGTATGAAAAGGTGTACATTATCAAACAGGCCATCGGGAAAAAAAGGATTTGACGCAGGCCGGGGTATTCGTAGAACCTCTGTAAATCAAGCTCCTGGCCGATGTTAGCACTCGCCGAGAATATAAAAACCGTACCGATAGCCATCAGGAAAACGATAACCATTGCGATGTAATCGGCGACCGGATTTTCTCTTATCCCAGTAAGCATAAAATTCCCGTATACTCAGAAGACTTCCTGAATATATCTTCGGCTTTCCTAAGCTGCGAACTTTTATCCTTCTCGTAAACAGCATCAGATACAGCAAATATAATATTTGTATGCAAAGAGGATTTGATTGAGCTTCCGCTCCTAAGATACCGGGCAGCCCGTCGCAAGGGCGTTTTGCGTACCTTGTTAACAAGCCGGACACCTGTTGCTACGTAACTCGTCGACGCCGGAACAAAGACCAGGCGTAATAAACCGGGATGCCCAGGAGGATGCTGCCGAGGCTGTATATCGAAGGTTTCGGCCACTGCATGAACGCGAATACAGTCATAAAGAGGATCACAGCCATGAAGATCGCCGGAACAACCGGATATCCGGGAACGCGAAACGGTCGTTCCATCTCAGGTCTGCGCCATCGAAGAACATATACTGCAC
>CAZQXE010000331.1:0-1629 GCA_964597115.1 uncultured Pirellulales bacterium
TCCAGTTCTTCGGCTCCCTGATTTGTTTGAGCCTGTCGAGTTGTCCGATGTCTTTAAGGCGCTGATATATTAGCTGCCATGCGCACGGCCGGTCGGGCCGGACCTCGCATCGGTCTTCGCGCGAGCCGCCGCACGAGCCATTGAGCAAACGTTTGGCACACTGTGTAATCGGGCAGATGCCTCCAAACGGCAGCAAAATAATATACGGAATCCACATAAACCACCGATATGGATGCGGGAGCAGAAACAGCAGGGCAAGAAAGATGCCGATGGCAATCCATGCAACCACCGATGCCTTGATCATGAACATACGTTCCTTTGGCCCGTTAGTATTCTTGATGCTGCAGTAGGTCCCGAATATACCTCCTGCAAGGCCGATGATACTTCCGACTATTGCCCCAATAATGCCTATATACATTGTCCATCTCCTTTTTATAGTGAAGAACAATGATTATACTTAACTGTATAAACTCCTTCCCAAAACCCGTTGACCTCCACTGCGAACACTACTGGGTAATTATGTATTCTTCTTTTCTTTTTTCAATTTTCGTTTTTCCTTGGGACTAAGCTTGGCTTTTTTCAGTTGTTCTCTTTTACCTTTATCTTTTTTTCCCTTGTCGCCCATATCTGTTTCTCCTGTGACGAAATTTTAAGTAACGCAACTATAAGAACGCAATTATAAGAGCGCAAATATATGAAAGTTTCCTGATTTAGTCAAAAAAAAATTGGGGTACAAGGCAAAATTGTATAAGAAAAAAAGGCACAGCTTCCTATGCGAGATACGCGGCGTCAGCCGTCCCAAGGTGGGCTTCACGATACACGCAATCTGAATCACGAATCGCGTTCCATCAGCTCGATAAAGTTATTGAACAGATAATTCGAATCGTGTGGGCCGGGTGAGGCCTCGGGGTGATACTGGACGGAAAAGGCCTTCAGCTTCTTGCTCATAAGACCTTCGTTGGTATTATCGTTGAGGTTTAGATGTGTCAGTTCGATATCTTTGCCGGCCGGCGAATCCATATCGACGCAGAAGCCGTGGTTTTGGCTTGTGATTTCAATCTGTCCGGTCTTGAGATTCTTAACGGGATGATTGGCACCGCGGTGGCCGAATTTGAGCTTGTATGTCTTGGCGCCGAGTGCGAGTCCAAGGAGCTGATGGCCGAGACAAATACCGAATATCGGCACTTTGCCGAGCAGCTCTCTAATGGTCTCGATTGCGTAACTAACCGGAGCCGGGTCGCCGTGACCGTTGCTCAAGAATACTCCATCGGGTTTTTGCTTTAGCACTTCTTTAGCGGATGTGGCGGCAGGGACAACCTGAACTTCGCAGCCGTGCGAGCGAAGCAGCCGGAGAATATTTTGCTTGATGCCGTAATCGAAAGCGATGACCTTGTATTTTTTCTCCGGTTTTAATTCGGTGTCCTTCAATACGTCGATTACACTTTTGTCCCAGCGGTAAGGCTTTTTAACGGAGACGTTTCTGACTATGTCCCTGCCTACCAGGCCGGGGTATTTTTCCAGCTTCTTCTTCAGATTCTTAATGCTGAATTCGTCCGAAGAGATAATGCCCCGCATCGCACCTGCTATGCGGATGTGCTTGACCAGCGCCCTAGTGTCGATGCCTTCAAG